>CADAOD010000004.1 GCA_902789415.1 uncultured Prevotellaceae bacterium | reverse complement strand
AACAGAACCTGGAACCGACAGCAAGCCTGTTGTTACAGTATATCAGTATGAAGCCCAGCTTCCTCTCAGTGCCGACAACGACGTCATTATCCGTGTAGCAGCCAACAGCTCTGTTGAGGCAGCCTATTACCTGGCAGAGAAAGCAGAGGAAAAGACCGGTCGCAACATGTCGGCCGAGGCTTATGCCGACTATGTAGTAAGCAACGGCAAGAAGGTTGACAACCTGTCGGCTGGCAATCCTGTTGATCTTACTGTTACTGATATGATGGGTGATTACATCATCACTGTGGTAGGCGTCTTCAAGGGACTTGACTGGCGCGATATTGCCACTGGCACCTATTACTATTCAAAGACAAACGTTTCTGGCAAGGAGTCATCGCCAGCCACACTGCAGTACTGTGCAAACGTAGATGGCCTGTATCGCATCAAAGATGCATTCAGCGCAGGTTACTCACTCAAGTTTACTGGTACCGGCAGCAAGGGTTCAGATGCCGATGGCAACTTTGAGGTGGTACGCGTAGCAGCCCAGCCCACAGGTTACACTTATGGAAAGTATGGCGACGTGAGCATCCGCGACGTGGCCACCTGGAAGAACTCAGACGACTATCTGGACAACCAGATGTACGAGAGTGGCTACTGCTACTTCTGGGTACAGTACTTCGTATCAGCTGGTAACCTGGGCTAGAGGATTCTAATCAATCTCTCTTTAAATAAACCGAGATCCCCTCGCCCGCCCATTGACAGGGCTGCGGGGGGATTGCTTTATATACAATGGCAAAAACCTCCCGCACTACGGTTAAACATAAAAAAGATACCAAATCATTTGGAAGTATAAATAATTTGCCGTATCTTTGCACTCGGAAAGAATATATATTAGAATATGAGCAAATTCATCAATCCATTTACCGACATAGGTTTTAAGCGTATCTTCGGGCAGGAAATCTCGAAGCCTGTGCTTATTACATTTCTTAATGCCTTGCTGGCCAATGAGCGAAAAATCATCGACGTAAAATTCCTGGATAAAGAAAAGATAGGCGTTTCCGACGGTGACCGTTCCTTAATATATGACATATATTGCGAGACCGAAACGGGCGAACATATCATCGTAGAAATGCAGAATAAATACCAGCCCTATTTCAAGAAGCGCAGTATCTATTATCTTTCGCGTTCCATTGTAGAGCAAGGTGAAAGGGGAAACCAATGGAACTATGATATCAAGGCTGTCTATCTGGTGGCATTCCTTAACTTCAAACTCAGTGACATATCTGAGGAGTTCAGGGCTGATGTCGCTCTAATGGACATGAAACATCGTACACTATTTTCAGACAAAGTACGTCTTATTTATCTTCAGCTTCCATATTTCACAAAGGAAGCCGATGAATGTGAAAATGTATTTGAACGTATAATTTATGTATTGAAACACATGGATGCACTGCAACGTATGCCTTGGATACTTCAGGATCAAGTATTCAAAAAACTATCAGAAATTGCGGAGGTAGGATCGTTGAGTAAAGAAGATCGCGAGAAATACGATGAAAGCCTTCGTCATTATCGTGACACTCTGGTTGTCATGGAGGGACAGTATTTAGAAGGTGAAAAGAAAGGTCGGGCTGAAGGCCGGGCTGAAGGTCGTGCAGAAGGCCGAGCTGAAGAACGTCTTTTAAACGCACGCAAACTGAAAGAGAATGGTGTCCCAATAGACATCATTGCTAAAAGTCTTTCTCTTACTGAGAAGGAATTGGCCGATTTATAGTTAGCACACCTGCGGCTGCCTAAGCCTTGAGATGGAAGGCATGGATAGCCAACAGATACCGAGATCCCCTCGCCCGCCCTGTGACAGGGCTGCGGGGGGATTTTTGGCCTTGTCCCAACATCATTAGGCGAATGCTTTATAGCCGACCGACTGATGTATCCGTTTTTTCTTGTTGATGTTGAGTGGTGTGCTTTTGGGGTAGGCGATAGAATAGGCAGCGTCGAGGGCTGTCAGGTCTATCTGGTAGTAGCTGATGCCCGTGCGTACGGCTACGATGGCGCGCAGCAGTTCGCGATGCGGGCGCGGGTAGAGGCCAGGCGGCGGGAGTTGGTCCCAACCTGCCTGACAGCAAAGGTGGCATACTTGCCATATAAACTCGGGGGTGGCCTCACCCTCAAACCATAGTTGCAATACGCGCCGAATGCAAAAGCGTTTGCAGTGCAATCGGCAGTAACGGCGTGTGCGGCGTAGCAGTCGCCACAGTGCCACAAACGTTTCTTGTGTGTTATCAATCGTATTCATAATCGTTTTATTTTAGTGCCTAAATAAATTACTTGTTTATTTAATCTTAACGTATCGGGCTGAGGTTTCGTCGAACGCTATGTGGCCGCGGGTTTGCCAGGTGCGCAGGGTGCTGTCGCCAGGACCGGGCCGACCGGCTTGCTGGCGCATCTGCAGATACTGCTCGCGCGTAAACTCATCGGGCAGCAGCTCCAGCAGATTCTGCGGACCGGAGTGACGCTGCAGTTCCTGCTCGTCGTTCAGCTCCTTCTCCAGCTGACTGCCAAAGTACAGCATCTTGCACCACAGGTTGTACTGCTCGCTCCAGCGCACAAAGTCGGCTATCGTCTTGTCCCACCGGTAGCCGTGGGCCACGTACAGCACCATGCCCTTCAGCCAGGCTATCACGTTGGCACGATACGACAGCACGCGGTAGGCCTCGCTCTCGTACAAGCGGGCGGTGTCGGCATTCTCCTGCTTCAGGTCCAGGGCCAGCTTGCGGGCTTGCGGGCACTCTATCAGTCCGTTGGCAGCATCCAGACGGTCGATATAGGGCTTCAGCTCGGCGGCAAACTGGTCGTCGTAAATGCCCAGGATGGGTGCCTCGTCATCGTCCTCACTGGGACGGATGATGGTGGCCACGTCGAGTCGGCTCACCGTGCCGTCGTTCACCATCTTATAAAAGAACTTGCGCGCGTTGGGCGGGGTGGTGCTGGCGTTGAAGTTCCAGCGCAGCGGCGCTATGCCCGATACACTGTCGGCACCTACGCGCTCCTGACCGGCCATCGAGTTGTCGAAAGCCTTTCGTATCAGCAGTCCCACCTCGTCGGCCTTATGGCTCGATGTCACCTTCTTCAGCGCCTCCACCTCATCTACAATGGTGTAGATATAGCGCTCTCCGTTGTTGTGGACATCCACCACGCGCTGGTTAAACACGGCGTCGGTCAGGTTGTCGATGAGCATCTGAATGCAGATATCTGCGGGGCGCGGGTCCTTCTTCTGCTTGCCCGACGGGTTCTTCTGCTTCCACTCGGCCTCGCGCTGGCGGCTCAGCAAATCGCGCTGGCGGATATCCTCCATGATATACTCGATGGGCTTTTTGATCGAGCCCTTACCCACGCTCTGTCGACCCACCAGCAGGTTCATAAACGTGGCTTCGTGGTCCACGTTGTCCCAGTAGCGGAAGTGTACGCCATGCAGATGGGCGCCCAGGGCAGGGAACACGGCGCTGGCCACGGCGGGCTTGTAGTACCACGGCACGTTGCGGGTGAGCAGCTTTATCAGCGGCGGCAACCGCTTGGGCAGGGGTGGGGGTGTGCTGATGGTGCCGCCACAGGCCTTTACGCCCTGCTGCTCCTTGAGTGCCTGCAGCACCTGTTTCAGGCGCAGGGGCATGCCGCGTCGAGGCTCTTTCAGTGCGTTTTCCAGGGTGTGCAGGTATTCGGTGCGGTCGGCCTCGGTGCAGGTGCCGTCGGGCTGCGCCCAGTAGTTGGGTACGATGGCTTGCAGCCCCTCCATGCTGTAGCCGCAGATGCAGCGCAGGGTAACGGCCAACTCGAAGGTGAGTGCGTTCCTATCGCCCACCACCGGCACCTTGCCACCGTTAAACAGCTCCCAGTACTTGGCGATAATATCCGAGAAAGCCATGCCGTTGTAATCCTTTTCTTGGCACGAATTTCGCGAATTACACGAATTATTATCATCCGAGGATTTACTTAATCCGTGTAAATCCGTGTAATCCGTGCCTAAAACTTCCTCGCTCGCAAAGATGGCGTCATCCAGGTAGATGAGCTGCTCGGTGCCGGTGGTAAAAAACACGCGGGTGATGTCCTTGGCCTGGGCATCGTAGTCCACGCCTAGCAGCTGGGCGGCCCACTGCAGATTCTCTACCTGCGACATGTGCGGCCGTCGACTAAACACCAGGTGGTAGCCGCAGCCGCGGGCGCTCTCCTCAAGCATCCCCAAGCCCAGCTCATCCTTCTTGGTCAGGATGCGATCGCGAACGGCGGGCATCTCTTCGGCCTTAAGGTGGTCGATGTCCATACCCACGGTGTTGCTCATGTGGGTGCTGCCGCGCAGCGTGCCGTCGGCATTGGGCAAGCAACTGTAGTTCATCTGCACCAAGCGGTGCTTCAGACTTTCGTTGCCATTGCGGATGGCGGTCATCAGTTGCTGCTGTTCGTTACTGCCGCGCAGAGCCATATACTCTGCGCGGGTGGTTACGGGGCGCATCATTTTCACCCCGTCCTTTAAATAAATAATGTGTGTGCTCATAGCTAATGTTCAATGTTCAATGTATTACACCCTGTCGATGATTTCATCGTCGGTGGCATAGCTGGGGGCGAAGAAGTGTTCGGCCTCCCACTGGCGACGGATTTCCAGGCCCTTTTGCTTTTTGCCGCCCGCATACACCCATCGCTTAAACTCGCGCTGGATGGCTGCCTTGCTGCCGCCCTGACGAATGGTGCGCAGCAGGGTTGACTGCCTCAGTCGGCCGATGCCCACGTTAAAGGCAAACGATGTGAGTGCCTCTAGTTGTGCCTCGGTGCGCGCCACGTGCAGTTGGCGAACCTGTCGCATCACTTGGGTTACATCCTGTAGCAGCCAGTCGCGAGCCTGTTGGGCGCTGATGCGGTCGCCCATGCGCACGCCTTGTGTGTGTCCGTACCCGATGGTGGGTGTGCCGTTCTGGTCGCGATAAGCGCTCAGTCGGCATCCCTCCATCTCCATCAATCTCTGTAAAAGTGTGTCTGATATGTTCATAGTCTCAAAGGTTAGGGTATCCCAATTGCGAGTTAAGGTACTTCAGTCCGGCCATGGTCCACGTCATGTACACCTTTATTTTGCGCTTGCCTTTCAGCGAGTAGTCGATGTGTGTACGTTCGGCGGTGTAGCCTCGACCCTGCAGATGTTCGGCCAGGTTCCATCTACCGTGGGCGCGGTACTGTATGTCCATATCGGCCAGCACGGCGTTAAAGTCGCGGGTGTTCATGTTAAACGTCTTGGCCACCTGTGTGGCGGTCAGGGTGTCCTCGGCAGGCTCGTTCAGCATGCGCAGTCCCGTACCGATAATATCATCGGCCATGGCCAGAATCTTTTTCTGAACCTGCAATGTCGGGAGTTTATTTTGGCACGGATTCTTGGACGAGCCAAGCGGCAAAGCCGAGCGACACGGATTTACACGGATTTTTTCTTGGCTTTCCAGTTCGAGTTCTTCCCAGCGGAGCACCAGTTTAGCTCGCATCTCGTCCTTAAACTTAGTGGCGATATACAGGCACTCAGTCTTGGTTAGCTGGTAGCAGGGCTCTTGGCGTACGGCACCGTTGCCGATTGCTACCTCGCGGAACATCAGCGCAAATTTTCGTCCATGTACTTTTTCCCATGCTGGCTCCATGCGTCGGATAGCGCGCAACAGGTCGGTATGGCGCTTACCGGTTACTTCAGCTATTTCCAGCGAAGTCATCATGTGTTGGTTCTCGTTTACTGTTTTAATAATCATTGTTTCCATAATTGTGTGTGTATTTTAAATTGTTAATAATTAATGTTTGTGTGTGCCGCTCGGCCGTTCCGAGTCGGGTTGGTGTGGCAGTAAGTCAAAGATCGCGTTGTCGTTGATTGGCGCAGCCTTCACTCGCCATCGCAACTTGTTTGCGGTGGCAAAAGTATGGCAAAAAATAATGCGCTCCAACTTCTTGGAACGCATTCGGTAACAGTTTTCGGTAAGTGTTGTAGGTTTCGGTAACTTTGGTACTAATACTTACCGAACTTCGGTAACAGGGTCGGTAAAACTAAGCCAATTCTTTAATTAAAACCGTCATCAGCTTCAGTTCGCGGTCGGCAGCACCCTGCTCCTCCCACTTGTCGATACTCTTTCGCATGTACTCATGATTACTGATGGTGCGCTGCACACTGCCTTCGCCACATACAAACCTAAACGTAGCGGGTAGCTTTAAGGCCTGGGCCATACGCTCAAACTCGGCAACCGGCTTGTCATAACAGTATTTATCGCGCATCACGCAATACGCCACTGCCCAGGCCGATGCCGCCCAAAACAGATGACTGCACTGGATAACGGCTTCGGTCAGGCGCTCGTATATGTCGGGCTGGTGCTGCTTCTGCCTGGCTTTAAACTGGCGTACCACCTCGCCACAGTACGTTACCGATACGTGCGGCGCACTCAGGTTGCACACCATGCGTCCGCAAAAGCGCACATTCATATCGGCCGTTAGTTCGCATGGCTGGTACTTCGGGTTGGCGGGCAGCAGCCAGTGGCGGCCCGTGTCGTCAACGTAATACACCTTCAACAGCTCCTCGCCGTCGATGCTCACCATCACCACCTCGCCGCTGTGCACCCGCTGGGTGCTCTCTATCAGCAGCTGGTCGCCGCTGTAGATGCCCACGCCGGTCATCGAGTCGCCATCGGCATCCACGATAAACACCCGTCGCCCGCGCGTAATCTCGCTGGGCAATAAAATCATCTCGGGTGGCAGTTGGCCCATCTCGTTAGGCAGTCCGCAACTAACTCCCACTTCGTAGTAAGGCACGGGTGTGTCGCACACCATTTCCATCGGCCACTGACCGATGCTACAAAAATTTCTCATGTCGATTAATTCTTTAAAAGTTTTATTTCACAATATAATCCATAGTCGGTGCCGTTCCACGGGTCACCAAACGGCTGCAAAGATACAAAGAATCCCTCAAATTCCTGCACAATCATGCAGAAAAATTTAGGGATTACATTTTTTTATGAATAAAGCCTCAAAAAATGATGGCGGCTATTCCCATTACAAAGTGTTATTTTATCCAGTCTTCGATTTTTAGTCCTGATATATGGCTAAAATGCTTGGTGTTATGTGTTACTACTGTTAAATCTGCTGCTTTGGCTGCACAGCCAATAAGCAGATCGAAGTCCTCGATGGGTTTGCCGCTTTTGCGCAGACGTACTTTTTCCTGTGCAAACATGTCGATACTATCAGCAAAGGGGAGTACCTTTACCATTTTAACAAACTCATCAATCATCTTCAGATTGTCTTCAACAAAATCGCTATTATACGCACCATAACGTAGTTCTGCTAAAACCACATCACAAATATAGCAGTTTTCGCTGCCAATTTGGTTTAGTTTGTTAGCTACCTCGCGGTTTGCACGGAACAAAAACACGCAGGTGCTGGTGTCGAGCAGATAACCTTTCATAGCTTTATGTTACGGCTGTTAGTGGTTCTTGCTTCGTTGATATCGTTGATAATCTCGTCAGTTGAGCGATTATCTTTCCAAGCGCCCGCAAACTTATTTGCCCAGTCCGCATCGGCCTTTGCTTTCTTGGCGGGGGTAAGGTCCTTAACGTATTTCAAGACCTTTGCCAGTAGCGTTTCGTCGTTGGCTATTTCGCCCATGGCGCGGTACAATTCCGCATTCAGTTCAAGTGCAGTCATAACCTTCTTTTTTTATATTCCGCCGCAAAGATACGAATAAGTACGCAAAAAAGCAAATGTAACCCCATTTTTTTTTGCTACGCGTTGCAGTGCTACAGTTAGATTTGCGGGGGTGGGGATGGTAACGGTAGTGCCTATATTTATATATATAAATATAGAAGTAAAAAATGGTGTGCGATGGGTAGGGAACTAACTGTAGCGCTGTAGCGCGTAGCGGCGGATTTTTTTTCGAAAAAAATGCCCCGCGATTCGTGAACCGCAATGAAAATATCGTACCTTTGCACTGTAAAAATGAGGGAGGCTTGAGGGCGGCATTAATCCCGAAATTTGCGACGGTTAATAGTAACAATTGTTACCTTTAATTGCAGCACCCTGCAGGATTAATACCCCGCCCGAACCCGAACTCAGAGCAATGTAAAAATGTAAAAATGATAAAATTTAAAAATTATTTACAATCCTATAATTATTACATTTTTTAATTCTTTAATTTTTTAATTTTACTAAACCTATGAGTATCAAAGTTATTGCACAGCGCCGACAGCTTAAGATCGGAAAGAACCCTGGGGCCAAGCGTTTCGTAATGCGCCCCGACCTGTATTCGAGCATTGCCGAGAAGAAGGTGTTTACCGAGGCATCCACTCACTCGGGTATCAGTGCGGGTGTTATCAAGGCCGCATGGGAGGCAGCCGGTGCCGTTATCCGCACCTGGGCTACCGAGGGGCACTCAGTGCCCGTGCCCGGACTGGGAACCATGCGATTCGGCGTGCGCGCCAAGGCCGTTGAGAAGCTCGACGACGTGAAGACCGGACTGATTACCACCCGTCGCATTGTGTTCACCCCATCGGTAGATGTGAAGGACGAGCTGAAGAACACCAGCATCCAGATTACCTGTCTGGACGAGGACGGCACCGTACTGAAGCGCGTAACCAGTGGTGACAGCGGCGACATCGAGGACCCCGAGAACGGTAACACCGGCGGCAACGGTAGCAGCACCAGCGGGGATAACGAGTCGAACGGCGACTAAGGGTTGGGGCTTAGGCCCCGCCCAATTTAAAATGTAAAAATTCAAAAATGTAAAAATTGAGTTATGAGCAAGAAAGAGACTTTGAAATTCATCCTCCAGATGATTGCCAGTATCGCAACGGCGATAGTAACAGCCCTGGGCGCCACCAGCTGCATGGGCATGTAGAAAGTAATCCCCCCGCTGAATCATCAGCGAGGGGATTTTTTTGTATTATCATTAATATAAGAAACCTAGCATCCAGAGTGGGAGTTTTGCACCATCGGGCATATCCCAGTCGTCGGCAAAAATATACGAATCCTTTATACCTGCTATCTGCGAGAAATCCTTGCTGCGACCGCCAATCTCGAATGTGTACTTCGAGTCAACAAGAAAATCACCTTGCGCTTTTCCGTATTCAACATTATGCGACTCTGTGAGACTGCCCACGGCAAAGGTTTCGCGTAGCGTTCCTATTTCAACCTTGGTAGGGGCTAGGGCATACATGATATTGGGGTTTTCGAGATATACCTTATCGGGTTTCGAGAGCTTGCCTATTATCTTTTTTTCAGAGTAAAGCAGATTTAATACTTTGGCATCTCCCAGGTATTTCAGGTATTCCACCACCGTGTCGCGACCAATTTCAAGGGCTGCGGCAATTCGGTTGGCATTTAGTTCAAAAGGTATCTCGCTGCATATCATCGCCACAAGTGCCTGCAGTTTTCTTACATTGGCCACGTCAACCTTGCATATCTGGGGTAATTCTGTTTCAATAATATAGTTTACCACCTGCTCTATTTTTGTGTGATACTCGCCCTCGCCTTCAAGTAGAAAGGGGTAGTAGCCTTTTTTCAGATATTCCTTAAACAGTGCGTTGGGCTTGCACTTAGTCGACACCGTTTGCCATAAATCGTAAGGGTGCTTCAGAATGTCGTCTAACGTCCATTTTTCGAACTCCAATCCATGATAAAAACGTAAAGCTTCGCGAAACGACAATCCTGCCAGTGTATATTTTACGGCTCGTCGTGACAGGTCAGCATCGCCTTCTTTTAGTTTAAGTAGTGATGATCCGCTTACTATCAACTTCAGGTCGGGATAGAGTTCGTATATTTCCTTTATTTCACGACTCCAGTCGGTATTGCCCGATTTGTACTTGTGGATTTCGTCGATGGCTAGCAGCTCGCCGCCTCTTACGGTAAACTCTTCGGCTAGTTCCACCAGTGTGCGCGTTGAAAAGTCGACAGTATCAGCTGAGCAGTATAAAACCCTCCTGTCGCCAGGTTCGTAGTTCTGTTTGATATACTGCTTAATGAGCGTTGACTTGCCCACACCTTTTGCACCGATAATGCTAATTAGCTGGGCGTTCCAATGGATTGTATTTGCTATTTCGCGTACAATCTCTGTGCTGGTATTGGCCAGTAAACGGTCGCTTTTTCTAAATAATGCATCCATAAGCTATCATTTTTGGGGCAAAGATAATAAAAATGTTGCATACAACCAACACTTTTTGAGAAAAATGTTGCTTGCGCGCAACACTTTTTATAAAATTATGTTGTCTGTGCGCAACACTTTTGCTACACCGCTACAGTGCTACAGTTAGAAAAAAAGAAATCCCCCCGCGGGCCATTCACATGGTTTTGCGGGGGGACAATTATTAAAAAGAGAGATTGATCTTACTCTGTGAATCCTGAGTGCTTGATACCAGTTACCAGGTAATGGTCGAAACCATACTTGGCGGGATAGGAATCATCGTCGAACGAGATTTCGAAGGCGATACTATCTGTTGGTGCACCGTGCAGGTTCTTACCAGCACCCTCGAGAATCTTACCGTTTGTAAGCACTGCCTTACCGCTACCAGCAGCATCGTAGTCGCGCTCGCTAGCTGTAAAGGTCTTAGCAGCGTAGTCGATATCGCACTGGAACTGGAATGCGTAGTAAGTGTTCTGATCGTCAATCCACATCTTTGTGGTTGAGTTGTCGGCAGTGTTGTAGGTAAAGATGGTACCCTCGGTCCAAGCGTCGAGAATCTCGCCGTTGGCATCTACAGCATACCATACAACATCCCAGTAACCGCACATTTTCTCGATGTTAGTACCACCGGGCTTCTCGTCGGTCTCTACCTCACAGGCAGTGAAGCTCATTGCGAGCAACAGTGCCATGGCCATCATTGAAATATATTTCTTCATAACGTTAACTCCTATTATTTGTTAAGTGTGATATAGAATGTCATAGAGCCTGCATAGCCGCACTGCCACTGGATAGTTTCGGTAGTAGCGTCGTATGCGCCTGAGAATGTACCCTCGTCGAGAGCGTCGCCCCAACCAGCTACACCGTTGCTCAAGCAAACCAGTGTGCCGTCGGCCAGCAGCTGCAGGTAACCCTTACAAGCATAGCTTGAACCGTAACCAGCGCGCTGATCGTACCAACCTGCAAAGAAGTCGCTAACCGAGAAGATACCAGGAGCGGCCTTCTGAATCTTACAGGTATAGCCAGCGAATGGGGTGGTTGCACCCTTGTACAAACGGTAGGTACCAGCCTGAGTGGTCCAAGTACCACTGATATCGGTAGTGACGGTAGGATCGCAAACGGCAACAGTACGCTTAACCGAAGCGGGGAAACCGTCGTTGTTTACAGCCGAATAGGTTACGGTGTAGAGACCGGCGGTGTTGGTGTCGATGGCATCAAGACCGGTGGTAATGATGCGTGATGTAGCATCCTCGCCGTTCATGGTAGCTGTGCAGCCGGCATCGGTGTAAGTACTGCCGATGGGCACCTGTACAAAGGCGTCGCCCTGCATATCCAGCTTCACATAGTATGTCAGTCGTGAGTCGGTAAGTTCGTCCTTGCTGTCGTTACACGATGTAAGGCTGAACAGCGACATTCCGAGCATGAGGCTTAAAAATATCTTTTTCATATTCTAATTGTCTTTTAATTCAATGTTTATAACTCATCACATACTTATTTTACATCCCAGAACACGCGGTCGCTAAGCAGCTTAACAGCAGGTGTGTTCTTGTTGTAACGGCGAGCATTGCTGGGGTAAGGCACGCGCTTGGCAAGGCCGCCACCCTCGATGAAGTTTACACCAGGATTTACGAAATCGCCGGCAGTGTAAACGGTAGAGTTGTCGTAAATGCTCTTGGCACTCTGGGCAGACAGCTGAGGAACGTCGGTACGACGAGCCTCTGACCATGCCTCCATGTGGTTACGATAGAAGAATGCAACCCACTTCTGCATGTACAGCAGCTTCAGCTTGTCGGCCTGGTTAGCCTGTGCGCTCCAGCTGGTCTTGCTGGCAGCCAGGAAAGCGTCGGCACCATCGATACCACGTGATGCGAAGTCGGCCTTAACAGCAGCGTCGTAAGCAGCCTTGGCTGCAGCGTCGTTGTTGTTGAAACGTGCCTCAACCTCGGCAATCAGGAACTGCAGCTCGCTCTGTGTGAACAGGTAGATAGGCATAGCCTTTGCAGGAGCGCGGTTGATGTTACTTACGTAGTCGTCGTTGTACTTAGATCCCAGATCGGTCCAGGTTCCCATCTCGGTCTTACAGCCAGGCAGCTGACCTACGTAGTCGTTGTACTTAGCACTCTTCTCCAGAACGTAAGCAATACGTGGGTCCTGAGTGGCCTGATAGTAGGTTACGATAGGATAAGCAGCGCAAAGGTTCTTGGTACCAGCCAGGGTTCCCTCGTAGAAGATGGCACCCCATGGGTTACGCTGACCTACTGCATCTGAATAAACATCCCAAGCTACATCGCCTGTGAAGAAGTTGCCAGCAGCAACCAAAGCCTGAGCCTTGCTCTGATACTCTGATAAACCACCGTCGATGAGTCGCATATACATACGCAGACGGAGTGCGTTGGCATAACCCTTCCACTGGTTAACGCTCTTGTTAAGCAGTGGGTCGGTAACGCTCATATCCTCGCCCTTGAGTGCAGCCTCGGCCTCGTCGAGCTCAGCCAGAACGCCTGTGTAAACAGTCTTACCCTCGTCCCAAGCAGGCATGGCGTTGGCGCTACCCTGCAGAGCCTCGGTGTAAGGGCACTGGTCGATGTTATCTACCAGGTACTGGAAAGCCTGAGCGCGCAGTACCTTAGCAGCAAAAATATCACTTGTATTGGTGGTCTTACCCAGCACATCCTCTACATCCTGCAAAGCCTGTGCATAGAGGTTAGAATAGCAACGGTTAAACAGGTCGCTACCCTCATCAATGTGCAGCTCGGCCAGGTCGTTGTACTGGTTGGCTGTAGGCATCTGATCCCAGTACTGTGCAAAGAAACCTGCGTAATTGAACATCTGGTCGCCTACAGCAGTGGCGATAGAGTTCTCGATGGCAGGAAACACCAGGTCGGCCGTTACGTCGCCGTTCGACGGATAGTTCGGGTTCTCGTTGATGTCCATTTCACAGCTGGAAAGCATCATCAGACCCGCAGCGGCTACTAAATATATCTTTTTCATACTGTATTTCCTTTCTTTTTAGAATTTAACATTGACGTTGAAACCGAACTTACGTGAGCTTGGGTTAGCCGAGTACTCACCGTAGTTACCCGACAGGTCGTTACCGAACGATGTGAGCTCAGGATCGATAAACGTATTGCTTGATGGTGTCCAGAGGAACAGGTTGTTACCGAAGAACGATACCTTAACACCCTGCAATGGAGTGCCGCTGAGCCACTTCTTAGGAAGCTCCCATGACAGTACAACCGAACGCAGCTTAACATAGCTCTTGTCAACCAGGAACGACTCGTCGCTCAGGAATCCACCATTGTTCCAGAAGTTGTAGATCTGGGTTGGATCCAGAGGAGTGGTGTTCTCAACGTAACCGCCGTTACCGTCGCTCTGTACAGAGTTAGGAATGATGAATGGGTTACGATCGTTGTATGCAGTCTGCATAGCGTTACCAGTGAAGTAAGAGATATCAGCAGTACGAGAGTACAGCAAACCACCCTTACGGATATCAAAGTCGATACCCAGGCTTACACCCTTGTAGCGGAATGTGTTGCCGATACCCATCTGGTACTTATAGTTCATCGAACCAACCTTCTCGATATCATCGGTCTGCAAGGGGATACCCTTGTTGTTAACTACGATGTGGCCCTCGCCGTCGGTTTTGGTACGGTAGCACTTGAAGATACCCATCTCCTCGCCCTCGATAGCGTACAGACCTGTACTGCCGCTGAGGCCGTAGATGTTAACCTCGCCACCCAGTTCCTCAGGCAGTGAAATAACCTTATTCTTATTCTTGGTGTAGTTCCAAGTGATAGCCCACTCAAAGTCCTTAGTGCGAACAGGAACCAGAGTAATCAAAGCCTCGATACCCTTGTTACCAATCTTACCAAGGTTGGTGTTCATAGCGGTGTAACCAGAAGCTGGATCCATGTTCAGAGAGAAGATCTGCTTGTCTGACTTACGATCGTAGTAAGAGAAGTCAACTACGATGCGGTTCTGCAGGAAGCCCATGTTCAAACCGAGCTCAAACTCAGTGGTCATCTCAGGGCTCAGGTTCAAGCTACCCAGTGTGTTACCGGCTGTGTAAGCGTTGGTACCAGTCTTAGAGAATGGGAATGCGCTTGATGCCCAACCAGATGAGCTAGAAGAAGCCTGAGCGTAAACGCTCTGTGTCATATATACGTCGGCGTCGTTACCAGTCTTACCCCAAGCGGCACGAACCTTACCAAAGTTGATAATCTTCTTCAGGTCGTCCTTGAACAGCTCAGAGAACAGGAAGCTGGCAGTTACACCGGGATAGAAGAACGAGCGGTTCTCCTTAGGCAGGGTAGACGACCAGTCGTTACGGGCTGTCAGAGTCAGATAAGCCATATTCTTCCAAGCCAACTCAGCCTGTCCGTAGATACCGTAGAGGCGGCGCTTCTGTGAGTACTGAGCTACTTCAGGGCGCTCAGATGAGTTGCTCAGGTCGAAGAATGTAGGAATAGTCAGGTTCTCAACGTGTCCGTACAGGTAGCTTGAGCTACGCTCGTTGCCGTTGAAACCAGCTACAGCGTTGATGTTGAAATCGCTAACAGGCATGTCGAATGTTACGAAGAAGTCCTGGTTGATTTCACGCTGGCGGGTAGTCTGCTGTGTAACCTGTCCGGTAGCACCTGCGATAGTAGAAGCATCGGCATTGTAGGTGTCCTTGAACATGCTCTCCAGATTAGGCTCACCCTGGTTGTGGTGGCGGGTCTGAGTATCGAGACCGAAGCGGTATGTAGCCTTGAAGTACTTCAGGAACTCATAGTCCAACTGCAGTTTGCCGTAGAAACGCTCGCTCTCCTGCTTGTTCTCGTAATTGTTCAGAATCCAGTAAGGGTTAGTAATACCGTAAGGTGTGTAGTAGTAACCTGGGGTATTGAATGGGTCGCTCAGATCCTTCATCTCTGCGATACTGATATCGCGAGGAGTCTGCATGATAGCGTTGTACATTGAGCTACCACCCTGACCAGTTGATACGAAGCTGTTCTTCTGGTAAGCATAGTTCAGGGCTGTGCTGATGGTAACGTTCTTAACCTTCTGGCTACCGTTAGCCGAGAATGTGTACTTAGTATAGCTGTCGGCGCTTGTTGGGATGATACCATCATCGTGAATCTGCGACAAGCTTACATAGTATGTAGTAGCATCGGTAGCGTTGCTGAACGATACGCTGTTGTTGTAACGCATACCGGTATCGAAGAAGTCCTTCATGTTGTCCTTGATGGCAACGTACGACTTCATCTTCTGCGAGTAGTCGTAGATTGAACCGTAACGCAGCATAGAACCGTCGAACTTTGGTCCCCATGAACCGTTCTCGTCGTCGGTCTTGTTACCATACCAACCCATACCGAAGTCGTTCTGGCTCTGTGGCAAGCGCAGTACGCTCTCCCACTGCAAACCACCGTTATACTCAACGCCTACGCCATTCTGCTTCTTACCGCTCTTGGTAGTAATCAGGATAACACCGTTGGCAGCGCGGCTACCATAAAGTGCGGTAGCAGCGGCACCCTTCAGGATGGTCATGTTCTCAACGTCGTCGGGGTTAACAGCATTAGCGCCGTTACCAAAGTCGTAACCATTGTTAAGTCCGTCGCTACTGTAAACAGAGCTGTTGGTCATGGGCACACCATCGATAACATACAATGGCTGGTTGCTACCATTCAGCGAGCTCACACCACGGATGATAACCGAGTTTGAAGCACCTGGGTCGCTCGATGTGGTAGAAATCTGCACACCGGCTACCTTACCTGCCAAACCCGACATAATGTCGTTAGTACGAACCTCGGCAATCTCCTCACCATCAAGCGAGGTGGCTGAGTAACCCAGAGCCTTGGCCGAACGCTTAATACCCATGGCTGTTACAACTACCTCCTCGAGTGCTGTGGCATCGGTCTTCAGGAATACGCGCATGCCGTTCTTGGCTGTTACGGTCTTGCTCTCAAAGCCCAGATACGAAACTGTGAGGCTCTTCTTGCCCTCGGGCAATGTCAGTGAGAACTTACCGTTTACATCTGTCAACATACCGGTACTGGTGCCATCTACCTTAACGGCAGCACCGATAATGGGCTGACCGTCCTCTTGTGAGAGCACTGTACCAGTAATCTTAGTCTGTGCCAGCGCTGTTCCTACAAACAGGAAAAGGCTGACCATCAACATTGTTAGACTTTTTTTCATAAATTCACTCTCTTTGTTTAATAATACGTTTGTAAATGTTATCACTGTGGAGTGCAAAAGTAACGTATACGATTGTAAAAAACAAATAAAATTATTAAAAAATTACACTTTTGCTGTGTTTTTTTGCATTTTTATTCTGTGCGACTTGATTTATGTCAACAAGAAAGTGATATTGACGGTTTTGGTAACAATATGTAAGCAAAATGATTGTTTTGCTTTCATTTTATGTTTTTGAGCATATAAACCCTTACTGTGGTTTTGGGGTTTATGTGCATAAAAAAAGTGGATGCCTGCATAAGCATCCACTTTATTATATATATACGCGCGCTACAGCGCTACAGTGCTACAGTTAGTTTTTACTTAACCTGGATTACCAGATACTTGCTGGTGCTCCAGAAGCTCTGGGGATCGGTAATGCGCAGAATGAGCTGCTTGTTGGCATCGGGCTGCAGCTTGTACGAACTGGCGGGGTGTGCGGTAAGCATCTTGGCATCCTTGCTGTACAGCTTAATCTCCTTATCCACGCGGATATCAATCTTTGTAAAGTACTCGCGGTTAAAGTTGCCCTGCAGAATCTTGGTCTTGCTAAACATACCGTCCTTAGTCAGAATCTGCTGCTTCTTCAGCTCGTCCTTGGTGCCGTAAACAAACCAGGCAGTGTTAAGCTGCTTGTCCTGCTCCTGCAACTTCTTGGCCTGAGCATCGTTCTCGCTCTGCATAGCGCGGGCGTCGTCCTTCATATTGCTAATCTCGGTGTTAAGCTCGCCAATGTGGATATCCTTCAGGTCAAGCTGTGCCTGCATCTCGGCTATCTGCAGGTCCTTCTTCTCCATCTGCTCCTGCAGACTGGCAATTACCTTCTTCAGTTTGTCGCCCTTAACCGAACTCTCGCGTACCTGGCGCTGCAACTTGGCAATCAGGTCCTTGTTCTGCTGCATCATCGACTGAATGTACTGGAAGTTCTCGGCTATACGCTGCTTACTGCTGGTACCCTCGCCCTGCTTGGCCAGAGTAACACGGTTCTGCGCGTCGGTAATCTCGCGGAATCCATCCTCAATGTCGATTAAGGTTGTCATCATGTCGTTAATCTCGTCGTCCTTCTGGGCAATCACCTGGTTCAGCGAGTCGCGCTCGGCGCGGGCTGCATTCTCGGCTTTCTTGGTGCCCTCATTACAACTTGCCAGTGCGGTAAGGCACAGGGCAAAGATAAATAACTTTTTCATAACTACTTTTGTTTATTTGATTGTTCTTTACTATCGTTTCCAGCCAGGATGATTACAATCTCACCCTTGGGCTCGTGCTCCTTAAAGTGGGCAATCACCTCTTCCAGCGAGCCACGTACACTCTCCTCGTGTATCTTGGATATCTCGCGGCACACGCTTACCTGTCGATCGCCACCGTAGGCCTCGGCAAACTGCTGCAGCGTTTTTACCACACGGTAAGGACTCTCGTAGAAAATCATGGTGCGCTGCTCGCCCTTAAGCGATTCAATCTTGGTCTGTCGGCCCTTCTTCTGCGGCAGGAATCCCTCGAATGCAAAGCGGTCGCAAGGCAGTCCGCTGGCCACCAGGGCGGGCACAAAGGCTGTGGCGCCTGGCAAACATTGTACTTCTACGCCTGCGCGTACGGCCTCGCGCACCAGGAAGAATCCCGGGTCGCTAATACCAGGTGTGCCGGCATCGCTTATCAGTGCTACGTTTTCGCCTGCCTGCAGTCGGGCAACGACCGAGGCCGACGTACCATGTTCGTTGAATTTGTGGTGCGACATCAGTTGGTTGTGAATCTCGTAATGCTTCAGCAGTTTGCTCGATGTGCGAGTGTCTTCTGCCAGCACCAGATCCACTTCTTTCAGAATACGGATGGCCCGGAAAGTCATGTCCTCCATATTCCCAACTGGAGTCGGTACGATGTATAATATACCCATAACAAGGGGCAAATATAAGGCAAATTAGCGGAATAGACAAAAAAATCGGCAAAATCTTTGCAATTTTTAAAAGGTATTTTGTAATTTTGTCGCCATATGATAGAAAACTTAACGGGTGAGGCACACCGACCTGGCAGAATTGAAGTAGTGTGCGGCTCGATGTTCTCGGGCAAGACTGAAGAGCTGATCAGGCGAATGCGCAGAGCGCAGTTTGCCCGTCAGAAGGTTGAGATTTTCAAACCGGCTATCGACGTGAGATACTCGGAAGAGGATGTGGTGAGTCATGATCAGAAGCACATCCAGAGTACTCCTATCGACTCGCCGGGCAGTATCCTGCTGCTGTCGAGCGATATCGACGTGGTGGGTATCGACGAGGCCCAGTTCTTCGATATGAGTATTGTTGAGGTGTGTAACGAGCTGGCCAACCGTGGTGTGCGTGTGATTGTGGCCGGACTGGATATGGACTACAAGGGTGTGCCCTTCGGTCCCATGCCTGCCTTGTGCGCCATTGCCGACGATGTTACCAAGGTGCATGCCATCTGCGTAAAGTGCGGTAATCTGGCTTACGTTAGTCATCGTAAGGTGCAGAGCGACCAGCGTGTGCTGTTAGGCGAGACTACCGAGTACGAGCCCCTGTGCCGTGAGTGTTATCAAAAAGCTATAAAAGAGGAAAATGAGAGAAAAGACAATCACGCTTGACCAGCTGGTACGCTGGGTGGGCGCCGGACTGTTGGTGATAGGCATTCTGCTGTTGGTAAACTACCTGAGCAGTGTGCTGCTGCCATTCTTTGTGGCCTGGCTGTTGGCCTATCTGCTTTACCCCGCAGTAAAGTTTGTGCAATATAAGCTGCATGTGGGTAACAGGGCACTGAGCATTGTTATCACACTGGTGCTGTTGATAGCCCTGCTGGCTGGCGTAATCTACATGATTATCCCGCCGATGATTGAGCAGTTCGAGAAGTTGGGCAGTCTGGCTTCCGACTACATCCAGAAGGAGGCGCACATCAGGGATATTCCTGGTGCCATACAGGACTGGATGCAGCAGAACAACCGCGAGATAGAGAAATTCTTTAAGAGCGACCGATTTACTGACAGCCTGAAGACGGTGCTGCCCGGACTGTTTAACGTGCTGGGACAAACGGCTACCGTGGTTATCGGCATCGTGGCATCGCTTATTACCTTATTATATATGTTCTTTATCCTGCTGGATTACGAGTACCTGACGGACAACTGGATTCGTATCTTCCCCAAGAAGAGTCGTCCGTTCTGGCAGGGCTTGGGTAAGGATGCCGGACAGGCGCTGAACAACTACGTGCGTGGACAGGGTACGGTGGCACTCATCATGGGCATCCTGTTCTGCATTGGCTTTACCATTATCGATTTCCCCATGGCCATCGGTCTGGGTATCATGATAGGTATTATGGACCTTGTGCCATATCTGCACACCTTTGCGCTGATACCAACGGTGCTGCTGGCTCTGCTTAAGTCGGCCGATACCGGTCAGAACTTCTGGGGAATCCTGGCGCTGGCCCTGCTGGTATTTATTGTGGTGCAGCTGATTTGCGACATGATTGTAACGCCTAAGGTGATGGGTAAGGCCATGGGACTGAACCCCGCCATCCTGCTGCTTTCGCTCTCAGTTTGGGGCGCGCTGCTGGGCTTTATCGGACTGATTATTGCCCTGCCGTTAACCACGCTTTTAATCGCATATTATAAGCAATATGTCACAAAAGATATAGAAAATGAGGGTGAAAATGAAAAATCTTCCGAATAAATTTGTTTAATTCGGAAAAACTTCGTACCTTTGCACCCGCTTTCGTTAAGGAGGCTTTCTGCATTTAAAGGTTGATCCGTTAGCTCAGTTGGTAGAGCACAACACTTTTAATGTTGGGGTCTTGGGTTCGAGCCCCAAACGGATCACAGAAAAAAAGAGAGATTGTGAAACCTCTCTTTTTTTGTTTTTATCCGTTTCGTTCTCGATTTATAACTTTACCGTTACTTGATTGCCGTTGTAATCGATGGTCTTTGTGGTGCCATCGGGTAACATCAACGTAAATCTGCGTTCAAGTATCATACCCTTGTAACCGCCTTGGCGGGCACTGATGTGCAGTGTGCGGGTGCGGTCGGTCCAGGTAAAGATGATGTTAGAGTAGTAACCCTGCTCGTAATTGTAACCGTCGCCCTCGTCCTCGTACAGCGAGAATTCGGCATCGGCACCGGGATAGATACGTATCTCAAGGTTATCCCAGCTCTTCTCGCCAACATACTGCATCACTGGGCCTAATGGCACAATGCTACCGGCACGTACAAACATCGGTACCTGGTCGAAACGGGTGGTAAGCACCACGTTCTGTCCACCCTTATATAGCTTGCCTGTCCAGAAATCGTACCAGTTGGCACCCTTAGGCAGGTACTTGGTAGCGGTCTTTGTCTCGCCCCAGTCAACTGTCCGCTCGGCTTTGCCGCTTGGCTCGTCCAAGAACTGTCCACTATCAACTGTCAACTCCTTACGGTCCCAGCCAGTCATGGCATCTTCCTTGATAATCTTTTCCTGTGTGTACTGTGCCTCTACAATGGGGCAGGCCAGGATGCTACGACCAAACATAAACTCATCGGCGATGTCCCACACCTTCTTGTCGGCGGCAAAGTCGCTGAACAGGGGGCGCATGTAGCTATCGTTGTTGGTAGTTACCTGCGAGGCGGTACTATATAAATAAGGTATCAGGCGATAGCGCAGATTAATCTGCTTTTCGATAGCATCGTAAACAGGCTCGCCTTTCTTGCCAAACTGCCATATCTCGCGAGGGGCATCGGCTCCATGACTGCGGAACACAGGACAGAACAGACCGTACTGCATCCAGCGCACGTAGAGTTCCTGGAACTGTGGGTTCTTGGGTGCTGAACCTGCGCCCTTGGTGTTGTACGAACCGCAGAAGAAACCGCCGATATCGGTGTTGAAGTTGGGGTTACCGGTGAGGGTGAAACTCAGTCCGCATGGTATCTGATTGCGCAGCATCTCCCACGACGAGGCTACATCGCCACTCCACATGTTTGAGCCGTAGTGCTGCTGACCGGCATAGCTGCTGCGGGTCATGATAAACACGCGCTTCTGTGCGTCGGGGTAATCACGGCGCTGTGCCTGATAGATACCACGTACGGTCTCCAATGGGAAGGCATTACGTAGCGAGCGCCAGGTGCCACCGGTAACGGGATGCTGGTAGTCGCTCTCCTTGGGGTTGAAGAAGTCGGGATCGGTAGAGTCCATCCACCAGGCATCGGTACCGTAATCGTACAACTTACGCAGGTATTTCCAGTAGATGGCGCGTGCCTCGGGACTGAAAGCATCGTACACCTTTACACCCGAAGGATACTCCATGCGTGGAGGCCAGATGTGCGAGATACCGCTCTGTGGCCATGTCTCGATGGGCAGCAGCAAGCCCTTGGCATCCAGCTCGCGGAACTGCTGTGTCATGGGGCCGAAGCTTGCCCATATCGAAATCATAAAATGGGCATGCTTCTGGTGTACGTTCTTTATCAGCTGTTTGCCATTGGCAAAATCCTCCGACAGAAAGTCCATGGCATTCCACAGGTAGTTAGAGCCCCAGTACTGCCAGTCCTGGATAATACCATCCAGGGGCACCTGCAGTTCACGGTACTTATCAACAATACTCTCGGTTTCGGCTGCGGTCTTGTAACGCTCCTTCGACTGCCAGAAGCCATAGGTCCACAGTGGGAACATGGGCACATCGCCACTCAGATGGCGCATCTGTGCAATCACACCATCGGCCGATCCACCATACATAAAATAGTAGTCGATCACGTCGCCTGCCTCGCTGGTAAGCGACATGCCGCGGGCATCATCATCAAACTGGGTGGGGGCGTAGTTGTCCCAATACAAACCCCAGCCTTTGATGCTCTGAATCACGTTCTGAAAGTCCTCCAGATTGCTCTGCTCCATGCGTTTGTGCTCGCCACGACGGTTCATCTTGCCGTTCTGGATGGTGCCCAGTCCGTAGATGGCCTCGCCCTTATCAAGCGTAAACGTCTGGTTAAGCGGTGCAAACGAGTGCGACTTTTCGCGCAGCAGCACTTTCCCCTTGGCGGTCATAAAAGTGAGGCAGCCTGTTTTCTCGTTCAACTGCACTTTCAGCTCGGCACTCTCGGTGGTGTTGCCGTGCTGGGTGAGCGCCACCTGCTGGGGCTTGGCGATAATCACCTTGCTCTCGGGTGTTACAGGTTGTCCAGGATACTTCACCACGTGGACAATCGAGGGGGTGAAGAACTCGATTTTTACACCTTGTGCGCACAGTGTGAGGGGCGCCAGCAAGGTCATCAGTACTGTTATGATTCTACTTTTCATGATTATTGGATTTTATGATATGCAAACTCGTCGATATCCACGTAGCCGCCCACTTTCTTGGTGGCGTAGTTGAAGATACCGAATTTTGAACCCATGAAGAAGCGCTGCCAGTCGAACTTCAGACGGTAGTCGCTACCAATCTGCTGCCACTCCTGGCCGTCGAGGCTGTAGTAGAACTTTGCGGTGTCGATACCCTGACCGCCCTGCGGACGGAAATCGGCATCGATGCGCAGCCACAGTTTCTTTTGCTGCAGTTGTTGCAGTGCTACAGTTGCTACAACCTTTTCCTCCACCTTCTCCACCTTCTTCTCGCGCGGACTCAGCGTCACCTTGGTCTCGCTCATCTCGAGGGTGTACTTCTTGCCGTTCTTCTTCACGGTGAGGGTGCCCGAATCGCTGTTGAACGCCGACAGTCCAGCGCAATCGCCATCTTTCATCTTCGAGAGGTCCATCACAATGGCTCCCGAGCACTGCGGGCCCTCCATGCGCTGGGTCAGCGTGTTGGGCGCCAGATAAAGGTTGGGCACCACACGACTGGTCTTCAGGCGCAGGTAGCCAGGGCGATCGGTCAGGCTCCAGGCGTTATCCACAGGGTTGTGGTTCCACTGCCAGTGCAATCCTAACTTTGAGGCTGAGAAATCGTCGGCTTTCACGATGGCTGCTGCGGGTTCGCCATTCTTCAGGGCGCGCACACGGTCGGGCACGCGGCCCTCTTCGTCGCCCAGCATCGGCCACCCGTCAATCCAGCGGCAGGGCATCAGCGTGAGCACACGGCCCACACCGCCGCGGTCCTGGAATATCACACCATACCAGTCGCCGTCCTGCGTGTCAACAATGGTGCCCTGTGCCTCGTACGAAAAGCCGCCGAACTCCGACTGCAGGATGGTAGCCTTCTCGTAAGGACCCTGGATGTTGTCGGCACGGTAGCACACCTCGCGGCGATGGCGGCCGGGGGCATACACATGCGAAATCATCAGCAGATAATACTTGCCGTTATGCTTAATCATGCGCGAACCCTCAAGCAGTCCGGTCTCGTCGGCCTCGCGCTTAAAAATCTGTCGGTGGGTGCCCTCAATCACGTCCGAGAGGTCCTGTTTCAACTCCATCATCTCGCCTGTACCATATACTACGTACACACGGTCGTCATCATCGAAGAACAGCGAGCAATCGTGGAAGTGGCGCATACGCGACACTATCTTCCAAGGCCCATCGGCCTTATCGGCTGTAAAAATATAGGTATCGCCCATGGCACCAGCCTCGTTGGGTGCCAGCAGGGCATAGAACTTACCATTATGGTACTTGAGCGATGTGGCCCACTGTCCGCGTCCGTAAACGGTACCCTCGGTAGGCGAGAGGTCGTACTTGGGCGAGTCGGTCAGCTTGTCGAAGATGTAACCCACGGTCTCCCAGTTCTTCAGGTCTTTCGACTTCATGATGGGTGCGCCCGGCATCAGGTGCATGGTGGTAGATACCAGGTAGAAGGTATCGCCCACACGGATGATGTCAGGGTCGGGTACATCCGCCCAGAGCATGGGGTTGTCAATCATGTTTGTTACTATGTTCTCGTGCTTGTTGTCGGCACGGTTCTGCGCCTGCACATTTGTTGCAGCGCAGAGCATCAGTGTGATGCCTAAAATGGTGGTTGTTCTCATATAATGATATAGTTAATAATCAGCTTGGTGAGATTAGTCTTCCGGATTGCGCTTGTAGTGGAACTCGGTGATTTCAGGCGTTTTGCCCAAATCCAACTCCTCGGGCTGACCAATTACCTGCTGATTCAGCTTCTGCTCATAGCCTTTGTGGATAGGACCAACCTCTAACAAGATATCCCCGAAGTAAGCCGTAGGAATAATCAGACCGAAAATTCCCACACCCACGCGAGTTCCCTCTGGGTGCATGTTGTTGTGGATGTAAGAGGTTGAATAGAATGTATGACGGTACGATACCAGACGGTTGTACTTATGGTAAGTCTGCAGCACATCCTCGGGTATCACGGTTGTATCGGCGGTCGTGAAAATAAATGTCAAGTTGTGTACAACGTCGTCCACCACATCGCCCTTAACGCCATCGTTAACCTCCAGGCATTGCATCAGGTTATCGCTCATCTCCTCGTTCATGTCATCCTCTGTTGGAGCGGTAAAATAGGCTATCAGCAAACCTGCCAGCAGGATAACGCCGAAGATAAGAATACGACCCAGACAGCTGCGGGTAAACTCTTGAGTAAACGACTCGTTGGTTCGGTAATTGGTGTTGTTGTCGATGTCAGCTTGATACATACTTGATGAGTTTTAGATTTGATTATTGTGTATGAGGTTCATAAACTCCTGGCGGGTCTTAGCCTGTTTAAAGGCACCGCTGAAGTCGCTTGTAGTTGTAATGCTATTCTGTTTCTCCACACCGCGCATCTGCATGCACATGTGCTTGGCCTCTATCACTACCATCACACCTAAGGGGTGCAGGGTTTGCTCAATGCAGTCCTTAATCTGCTGGGTCATACGCTCCTGAACCTGCAGGCGGTGGGCAAAGATATCCACCACGCGGGCAATCTTCGACAGTCCGGTGATGTAGCCGTTGGGGATGTAAGCCACGTGAGCCTTACCGTAGAAAGGCAGCATGTGGTGTTCGCACAGCGAGAAAAAGTTGATGTCCTTCACAATCACCATCTGGTTGTAGTCCTCCTTAAACAGGGCATCCGTCAGAATCTTGTGGGCATCCATGGTGTAGCCTTTAGTCAGCACTTGCATGGCCTTGGCCACGCGCATAGGGGTTTTTTCCAGACCCTCACGGGTTGGATCCTCGCCCAAAAGGCCGAGTATCTTCTCGTAGTGGTCGGCTAATTCCTCAATCCCCTCGCGATATTTCTCGTTGTCGTATTCCTTAATCTCTATCTTCATTATTGATATTGTACGGTGATTTTTCCTTTTACGATGATGGCCGACTGGTAACCGTTGTTCTTTACGCGTTGCAGCACGGCGTGGGCCTCCTCGTAGGTACGATAGTTGCCCATGCGGCATATCCATCGTGGTGAATAGAAATGTACATAGACAGGCTCGCTGGGGAACAAACCCTTGATTTCGCTGCCTATGCGTTCGGCCTTGATACGGTCTCTGCGCGAGTTGCCGCCTGCAAACACCTGCACGCGATAGCCTGCCACCTTAGTGCCCTTCATAATCTTTTTCTGTATCTCCTCGGGGGCATCAAGGCTCACGGTGTCGGTGCGCTCGGCCACTACTGGCTGTACCTTCGGCTTTGTGTCCTTATCCTGATTTGTATTTGTAGCAGTATTGTTTTCTTTCTTCTCTGTTTGTTTCTGAGTGTTCTTGGGGTGTACAGGCGTGGTTGTGCCTGTTGTAGCTGCCTGAGTAGCTGCGGTAGTTACCGGACCGTTAACCAGTTCGTCGATGGCTTTATCCTGCGTTACGGTAATCTTGCCTTCGCCGCTCTTGCTCTGCTGCAGCCTCTGGGTAAACGACGACTGAGCATCGGCCACCATCAGGCAGCCGATGCAAAGCGTCATTATAATCAATAGTCGTTTCACTGCGATTACTTCTTCCAAGCGTCGATAATACCCTTGAAGTCGGCAGCCTTCAATGAAGCACCACCAATCAGACCACCATCGATGTCGGGCTTAGCAAACAGCTCAGGAGCGTTGCTAGCCTTACAGCTACCACCGTACAGGATAGTAGTGTCGTCAGCTACAGCCTGACCATACTTCTCGGCAATGATTGAACGGATGTAAGCGTGGATCTCCTCAGCCTGCTCAGCAGTAGCGGTCTTACCGGTACCGATAGCCCAGATTGGCTCGTAGGCGATAACGATCTTGCGGAAGTCCTCCTCTGACAGGTTGAATACTGAACCCTCGAGCTCGGCCTTAACAACCTCGTTCTGCTTGCCAGCCTCGCGCTCCTCCAGGCTCTCACCGATACAGAAGATAACCTTCAGATCGTTCTTCTGAGCCAGAAGCACCTTCTCCTTCAGGATCTCTGGAGTCTCCTTGTAGTACTCACGACGCTCTGAGTGACCCAGGATAACGTACTGAGCACCTGTGCTCTTTACCATCTCGGCGCTAACCTCACCTGTGAAAGCACCCTTCTCCTTGTCGGCGCAGTTCTCAGCACCCAGACCGATGATGTCCTGGTCGAGGAACTGTGCGATAGAAGCGAGGTGAATGAATGGAGTGCAGATTACTACACCACAGTTTGGCTTGTCGGCCTTCAGAGTCTCGTTCAGCTCCTTTGCAAGAGCGATACCGTCCTGGAGATTCATGTTCATCTTCCAGTTTCCTGCTACAATTTTCTTTCTCATAATTCTACAAAATTTTAAATATTTATAAAAACTTCAATTTTCAATCTTCAATCTTCAATGTCCCGCTCTTGCGAATCCACTTGGTCCATGCCCAAAGTCGGTCGGCAATCGTTAGGAGTACCAGCGGTAGTACAAACCACGTTAATACCCACAGTATCTTGGTGGTTACAGTCTCGGTGGGCAACTGGCCTAACTCGCAGTCCTCAAGTCGGGTGGTCAACTCCTCCTCGGTGGGCAAGTCGTTGTGGCTCCACTTGCGTATCACCTTACCATCCTTGAGTAACAGCAGTCCAGGGTTCGAACGAATCATCGTTTTCAGTATGATGTCGTCAGTCTGGCAAAAGGCGTATTCTGCACCTGTCTGGTCGCGCCAGCTCTCGATGGCTTTCTCGCCACTGGCTGTCAAGCAGTAGAACGGATAGTCGTTGTCCAAGCTGTACTCGTACATCTGGTTTATCTCGTCCAGTCGCGAGTCGTCTGCCTGTTCCAGGTGCGGGGCAACCAACAAGAAGGTGTATCCCTTGTCGTTCAGTATCTGCTCCGTCAGGTCCTCGCCATCGCTTACCTGTTCGATAAACAGGTCGGTGTAAGGCGTATCCTCGCCTTCCATCATCTTTGTCCAACCCTCGCGGATATCAGCCCCAATGTGGTAGGGACGGAAATCAAACTGGGGTAGGGTGTACAGACTCTTGACCGAGATGAACAGCAGAATGAACACCAGACTGTAGTTCATTACAATCCACTGGTTGCTCTGACTGATAAGTCGTGCCTGCTCCAAGGGCCACTTCCATACCACGATGGCTGCACCCAACAGTATCACGTTCTTCCACAGTGTTTGCCAGTTGGTAAGCACCAGCGCATCGCCAAAACAACCGCAATCGCTGATGGGGTTGCTGATGGCCAGCCAGAGTGTGAGTGGTGTCATCACGGCCATGATGCCTAACACCAGCTTCGACACCATGCGGCGCCTGATAGCGAACAGCAGGCAGATGCCTAAGAAGAATTCGGTGGCTGCCAACAGTACCGATGAGGCCAGCGTGGTAAAGTCGGGTACCATGCGCCCGATGCCGATTGCCGTCAGGTAGTCCTGTATTTTGTACTGTGTACCCAGCGGGTCGACGGCTTTGACGAATCCTGAGAAGATAAACGTCAGTGCCAGCACTATTCGGCAGATGTTAACGGCAGCTTTCTTCATGCTGTGGCGTTGTCGTCCTCCGATAATTTAATTACTCCAAAGACCGCGTAGTTAATGATATCCATATAATTGGCATCGATGCCCTCGCTCACGAGTGTCTCGCCCTGCAAGTTCTCGATTTCCTTGATACGTTCAATTTTTGTCAGAATCAGGTCGGTATAGCTACTAACCCTCATGCCGCGCCACGCCTCGTCGTAGTCGTGGTTTTTGCGCTTCATCAGCTCAAGTGCTTCCTTGGCATGCTCGTCGTAGAGTGCCATTGCCTCACTGTTGCTGATGTCAACGGTGTCAGCAAAGCCCTTGGCCAACTGAATCAAACCTACGATGCCGTAGTTGATCAGTGCAACAAACTCGGGACGTATGCCTTCGCCCACCAACGATTCTTTCTTTATTTCGAGCGAGCGGATGCGCTTGGCTTTGATAAACAACTGATCGGTTAATGCCGTGGGACGCAGGATGCGCCACGACGCCTTGTAGTCGTGAAGCTTCTTCTCGAACAGCGCTCTGCATTCTGCCAGAGCCTGCTCAAACTGAGCGTTTGTCTTTTCAAATTGAGTCATATCGGGTGCAAAGGTACAAAAAAATAGTGAAAAGTGGAAAACTTTTTAGCCACTTTTCACTTTTTTTGAAGTTAGGGGTTGTGCTAACCACTATTTTTCTTTCTGTTTCTTGTGTATGTAGCGGATTTTCAGGCCCAAAGCTTCGTATTGGGTGCGGATAGAATCACGCTTTATACGCAGTTGTGTCAGGGCCGTCAGCTCCTCGGGGGTGGCCTTCAGTGCCTGCTTGTGCGCCTCAACCTCCTTGGTCATTGTCTCCAACTCCTTGTTGGCTATCTGTAGCAGACTGTCGGTCTTCCACAGTTCGGCCTGCGCTTTCTTCAACTCTGTTTCCTGTTTCTCAACCAAAGCGGCCTTGCGGCGGTTGA
Source organism: uncultured Prevotellaceae bacterium (assembly GCA_902789415.1). Taxonomy (GTDB): domain Bacteria; phylum Bacteroidota; class Bacteroidia; order Bacteroidales; family Bacteroidaceae; genus Prevotella. Next base: position 65,396 of record CADAOD010000004.1, on the reverse strand, counting down.
TTTCCTGTCGGGTCTTCGTCTCGCCACAAGCCGTTAATATCAGTATCGCCAGTAAAGGCAAAAAAATGGTTCTTCTCATATCTTGTGCAATTATCTTATTTCTCATTATATCTCTTCGTCCATCTCGTCATCCAGTCTGTTGTTCCACAGGTATTTCTTGGTTTCCTGGGCAGCCACACCGCTCAGCAGTAGTAGGGCAACCAGGTTTGGTATCGCCATCAGTGCATTCATACAGTCGGCAATATTCCAGATAATGTCCAGATTGATGATAGAGCCGAAGAAGAGTGATACGATAAACAGAATGCGATAGAATCGGTTGGCTATTCTGCCCTCCAGGTAATTCACGGCACTCTCGCCATAGTAGCTCCAGCCGATGATGGTGCTGAAGGCAAACGTTAGGATGCCGAATGCCAGCAATGGTCCACCTACGTAAGGAATTTTTGAAAAGGCCACCTTGGTAAGCGCAGCGCCGTCGGCATAGGTAATGTCGGGATAGGCAATGATGCTGCTTACCAGTACCAAACCAGTGAGTGCGCAGATAACAACGGTGTCCCAGAATGTGGCAGTGCTCGAAACCAAGGCCTGGCGCACAGGATTGCGTGTCTGGGCGGCTGCTGCCACAATGGGGGCGCTACCCAGTCCACTCTCATTACTGAACAGTCCGCGGGCAATACCGTAGCGTGCGGCCATCATTACTGTGGCACCCACAAAGCCGCCACCTGCTGCCGATGGGTTAAAAGCCGACTCGATAATGAGTTGGATGGCCGGCCCTACATAGCTGCTGTTAATACAAAGTATGATGATACAGCCTAATACGTAAAGCACCGCCATGAAAGGCACGAGTACTGTGCACACATTGGCAATGGCCTTTACGCCGCCTAAGATAACCAGGGCGGTAAGCAAACATACCGTTAGACCAATAATCCAAGTGGGTATGCCAAATGTTTCGTGTGCCAGCAAGGCTATCGAGTTGGCCTGCACCGTACAACCGATACCAAACGAAGCCAAAGCGGTAAAGATGGCAAACAGAACGCCCAACCACTTCATACCCAAGCCGCGTTCCAAGGCATACATCGGTCCACCAAGCATTCTGCCGTCGGCTGTTTTAATACGGTATTTCACGGCTAGCAGCCCCTCGGCATATTTCGTCGACATACCGAAGATACCTGTGAGCCAACACCACAGTACGGCACCTGGTCCGCCTAAGGCCACAGCAGTAGCCACGCCTACAATGTTACCAGTACCAATGGTAGCTGCCAGAGCGGTGGCTAATGCCCCAAACTGACTCACGTCGCCTTCGGCTTTGGCGTCCTTCTGAATCGATAGTTTGATACCTGTAAACAGTTTACGCTGCGGTATGCGTAACCTGAATGTCAGGAACAGGTGCGTACCAAGCAGTAGCACAATCATTGGCCATCCCCAGAGGAATGAGCTCAGCAGCGAGAAAAAGTCGTTTATTGGTTCCATCTGCCTATGTAACTGTTTTGTGCCGCAAAGATAGCATTTTTATGCGAGATTACAAAATAATTGTGGTAATTTGACACTAAAATATGTATTTTTGCAAAAAAATGTTTGGCGGTTTCTAAAATATTACTTACCTTTGTAGCGCTTAAAAAGCTATACAAAAATGAAAAGACTTCTATTTATAGTTGCTGCGGTCCTACTTCTTGGACTTGCTTACTACGGAGAGAAACCTCTGTTGAAGCAACAATCGTTGCCCGAAATGGAGGCATTTTATAACGAGTCGTTACATCTCGATCAGATGTCGGCCGATAGTGTTGAGAACTATATTATAAAGGTAAAGGGCTTTACGATTAAGAAGCCTAATGCCAAATATGATCCTTTATACTCCAGTATTAAAGAGAATATTAAAAAGAAGACAAACAAGGATTATTTTATTTATTAATGCTAAAATAATTGGTGGAAACGAAAAAAATCCGTATCTTTGCATCCTAAAAAGGTATATATAATGATTCTATATAGCGACGAGGAGTTAGCAGAGATATTAAATCAGGACATCTTCCACCAAATCAGTGAGGCTGCAGACCGATTGGGTCTGGAGTGTTATGTGGTGGGCGGATATGTACGCGACATATTCCTGGAACGTCCGTCAAACGATATCGATGTGGTGGTAGTTGGCAGCGGCATCAAAGTGGCCGAGGAACTCAAGCGCATCGTAGGCAAGAAAGCACATCTTAGTGTATTTAAGAACTTTGGTACTGCCCAGGTAAAATTCTGGCAGAAGGGTACCGAATACGAAGTGGAGTTTGTGGGAGCTCGCAAGGAGAGCTACAGTCACGACTCCCGTAAACCTATTGTCGAAAACGGCACGTTGGAGGACGATCAGAACCGTCGCGACTTTACCATCAACGCCATGGCCATCTGTCTGAATAAGGATCGTTTTGGCGAGTTGGTCGACCCGTTTAATGGTCTGGCCGATTTAGAGGATGGCATCATCGCTACTCCGCTGGAACCAGGCATTACCTTTAGCGACGACCCCTTGCGCATGATGCGATGCATCCGTTTTGCCACACAGCTTAACTTCCAGATTGAAGAAGAAACCTTTGTGGCCCTGGAGCGCATGGCCGATAGAATCAAGATTGTAAGCGGCGAGCGTATCAAGGACGAACTCAACAAGATTATCCTGTCGAAAACACCATCGCGCGGCTTTGTAGATTTGCAGCGCTGCGGTCTGCTTAACATCATTCTGCCCGAACTGGCTGCACTCGATATCGTTGAGCAGAAGAACGGTCGCGCACACAAAAATAACTTCTACCACACCCTCGAGGTGCTGGATAATGTGGCTCAGCACTCTGATAACCTGTGGTTGCGTTGGGCTGCCCTGCTGCACGATGTGGGTAAAACAAAATCGAAACGTTGGGATGCCGCCATTGGCTGGACCTTCCACAATCATAATATGATAGGTGCCAAGATGGTGCCCCAGATATTCCGTCGCCTCATGTTGCCACTCGACATGAAGATGAAGTACGTGCAGAAGTTGGTGGATATGCACATGCGTCCCATTGTGATTGCCGATGAGATTGTAACCGATTCGGCCGTTCGAAGACTGATGAACGATGCCGGCGAGGATATCGAGGACCTGATGACCCTGTGCGAGGCTGATATCACCTCGAAGAACGAGGTTCGTAAAAAAATGTTCCTCGAGAACTTCCGCATGGTACGCGAAAAGCTTACCGACCTGAAGGAGAAGGACTACAAGCGCCTGCTGCAGCCCGTTATCGATGGTAACGAGATTATGGAGATGTTCCATCTGCAGCCCTGTCGCGAGGTGGGTGTGCTCAAGCAGTATTTGAAAGATGCTGTATTAGATAATAAGGTGGAAAACGAGCGTGAACCATTGATGGCTCTTTTGATGGAGAAAGCAAAATCTATGAAGTTAATATAATTATGAGGAAACTACTAACTATTATCGGAATTCTGCTGTCAATGCAGATGTTTGCCAATCCAGTTGACGAACTGATAGAGCGTATCGACAAAGGTGCTTCGGCCAAGTTTAAAACACAGCTGGTAAAGAGCGACAAGGACTTTTTTGAGCTCGATCAGGCTGGCAACAAGGTGGTTATCCGCGGTAACTCGTGGGTAAATATCGCCTCTGGTCTTAACTGGTATCTTAAGTATTATGCTGGTGTACACCTCTCGTGGAACCAGATGCAGGCCAAACTGCCTGCCAAGCTGCCCGCAGTAACCAAGAAGGAGCGCCGCGAGACTTACCTCTCGCTGCGTTACGATTTCAACTACTGCACCTTCAGTTACTCGATGGCGTTCTGGGATTGGAAACGCTGGGAAAAGGAGATCGACTGGATGGCACTTCACGGCGTCAACCTGCCATTGGCTATTGTTGGCGAGGAGTGCGTATGGCGCAATATGCTGCTGAAGTTGGGCTACACCGAGAAAGAGGTGGGCGAGTTTATCGCTGGTCCTGCCTTCCTGGCTTGGTGGGAGATGAACAACCTCGAAGGGTGGGGCGGACCGCTGCCTACATCGTGGTACGCCCGTCAGGAAAAGCTGCAGAAACAGATCCTGGCTCGCATGAAACAGTTGGGCATGCACCCCGTACTGCCAGGCTATTGCGGTATGGTGCCCCACGATGCCAAGGAGAAGTTGGGCTTGAATGTGGCTGATGCAGGTTTGTGGAATGGTTTCCAGCGCCCAGCTAACCTGTTGCCTACCGATGCACGATTCTCCGAAATCGCCACCTTATATTATAATGAGTTGACAAAGTTGTTTGGTAAAGCCGATTACTATTCGATGGATCCCTTCCACGAAAGTAACGACGATCCAAATATCGATTATGCAAAAGCCGGTCAGGCCATGATGCAGGCCATGAAGCGTGTAAATCCCAAGGCCGTATGGGTTATCCAGGGTTGGACCGAGAACCCACGCGAGGCTATGGTGGATGATATGAAGACTGGCGACCTGCTGGTGCTCGACCTCTTCTCGGAGTGTCGTCCCATGTTCGGTATCCCCAGTATCTGGAAGCGTGAGCAGGGCTACAAGCAGCACCAGTGGCTGTTCTGTTTGCTGGAGAACTTCGGTGCCAACGTAGGTTTGCATGGTCGTATGGACCAGCTGTTGAACAATTTTTATTCTTCGAAGGAAAATTGCAAGGGCATCGGCTTCACCATGGAGGGTTCGGAGAACAACCCCGTGATGTTCGAGCTGATGAGCGAGCTGCCTTGGCGTGCGGAGAAGTTTACCAAGGAGCAGTGGATAAAGAGCTATGTAAAGGCGCGCTATGGCGTAGAGGATAAGGCTATCGAGGATGCTTGGCTGGCACTGGTCAAGAGCATCTACAACTGTCCGGCAGGTAACAACCAGCAGGGCCCTCACGAGAGCATCTTCTGCGGTCGCCCCACACTCAATAACTTCCAGGCATCAAGTTGGTCGAAGATGAAGAACTACTACGACCCAGCAATGACTAAGAAGGCTGCCAAGCTGATGAACAGTGTGGCTGAGAAATATCGTGGCAACAACAACTTTGAATACGACCTGGTGGATATCACCCGTCAGGCATTGGCCGATCAGGCACGCATACAGTACCAGAAGACCATTGCCGATTACAAGGCTTTCAGTCGCAAGCAGTTCGACCGCGATGCTAACCGCTTCTTGAAAATGTTGCTCCTGCAGGATAAACTGTTGGGTACCCGCACCGAGTTCCGTGTTGGTCATTGGACTCAGGATGCCCTGAATGCCGGTAAGACTGCCGAGGAGAAGAAACTGTATGAGTGGAATGCGCGCGTACAGATTACTACCTGGGGTAACCGCTACTGTGCCGATACAGGTGGCTTGCGCGATTATGCCCACAAGGAGTGGCAGGGACTGTTGAAGGACTTCTACTATGTACGTTGGAAGTCGTACTTCGATGCCCTGGCAGCCCAGATGAAGGCCCAGACAGCCCCACAGCCTGAGTTGTTGGGTGGTGGTCCGAATGCCACCAAGACAGCTGCCGAGCTGTTTGCCATGGCACTGCCTCAGGAGGTAAAGCTCGACTACTATGCTATGGAAGAGCCTTGGACCCTGGACCAGACACCATACTCAGCTGCCCCCGAAGGCAGTCCGGTAGATGTGGCCAAGGAGGTCATGGAGTTCTTTAAATAATCATTAATGTTTAATCTTTAATGTTTAATGTATCATGGCAAGTAATAGTCAACGTCTATTGTCGCTCGATATTCTCCGCGGTATCACCGTGGCAGGCATGATATTGGTAAACAACGGCTGGGGCGAGAGCTTCGAGATGCTGCGTCACTCTAAGTGGAACGGCATGACTCCCTGCGATTTGGTGTTCCCTTTCTTCCTGTTTATCATGGGTATCTCGTGCTATCTCTCGCTGGTAAAGTCGGAGTTCAAGCCAACCCCACAGGTCATCCGTCGCATTGTTAAGCGTACGGTACTGCTGTTTGCTATCGGTCTGTTTATCAACTGGTTCGACCATGCCATCGAGGGCGACCTGCTGTGTTTCGAACATCTGCGCATTTTTGCTGTTATGCAACGCATAGCCTTGTGCTATGGTATTGTATCGTTGTTTGCGCTGTTCTGTAATCACAAGTACACCCTGCCCGTGATTGCCGGTTTGTTGGCCATCTATACCGCTATCCTGATTCTGGGTAACGGCTATGCCGAGGATGCTGATGTGAATGTGCTGGCACAGGTGGATTTGAACTTGTTTGGCTACGATCATATCTACCATAAAAGTCCGGTTGACCCTGAGGGCTTGATGGGTACCATCTCATCGGTAGCTCACGTGCTGTTGGGCTTCTATTGTGGTATGCTGATTCGCAAACGCGAGACGGTCGAACAGAAGGTGATTGCCCTGTTTGTAGTGGGCGCTGTATGTGTGATTGGCGGTTATCTGCTTAGCTACGGTCTGCCCCTTAACAAGCGCATCTGGAGCCCCAGCTACGTACTGATGACGTGCGGCTTGGCATCGCTGTTGCAGGCTCTGCTTATGTATGTGATTGACATACAGAAGAAGAGCGGTTGGACCACCTTCTTCCACGTGTTCGGTGTGAATGCCCTGGCCCTGTATGTATCGAGCGAGCTGTTGGCTATTCTGTTGAATAATATCGAAGTATCCGAAATGGTATATAATGGCATCCATGCGCTGATTGAGCCACTCAAGTGGGCATCGTTTGCTTATGCAGTTTACTTTGTACTACTGAATTTTGCCATCGGTTACGTGTTGTATCGAAAGAAGATTTATATCAAACTATGATATATTAATTTTGTAGTATTAATTTAATTCTTAAAAGACAAAAAAGTTATGAAAAAGATTGTAATGGGAATCTGTGCCCTGATGCTGAGTGTAGCATCGTATGCACAAGTTGGTAAGACCACTATCAGCGGTCATTTCAATTACTTGCTCGACTCACCTAACAACTGTGGTATCGGTGCCAATATTGGCTACGAGTTTGCTGAGAATGTTCGTGGTGTAGCTCAGTTCGACTACTTCTTCAACAAGGATCACGTGAGCATGTGGAACCCCAACATCAACGTAGAGTACCTGTTCCATATCGCTAACAGCAAGTTCACAGTATATCCTCTGGCGGGTTTGAACGTCATGGGTTGGAGCTACGATGAGGGTAGCGATTCTAAGCTCGGTCTTAACATTGGTTGTGGTATGGAGTACCCTCTCAACCCCAATCTCTCGTTTAAGTGCGAGTACTGCTACAAAACTCAGTACGATGGTCATAGCACACTGAATGTTGGTTTGGTATTCCCATTCTAAATGTTAAAAAATGCGTTGCTCTATAGGCTATAGGCAATAAACGTTAAAAGTTTATTCAGAAGAATATATCGTAAGATATAATTTTCGTATCTTTGCAACCCGAAAACCGCGCGTAATACGCAAAGTTTTCGGGTTGAATTGTGTTTGGATTAAATTAGATACATGATAGTTAGTATGAAGAAAAGAATGTTTTTGGTAATGACCGTTGCATCGCTGATCTTGTCGTCATGCGGTGGTGGCGGTGGTCGCCCCAATTTTGGCGACAACGAGTACCCTGTAGTTGAGGTAGGTACTCAGAGTTCTACAACCCAGACCACTTACCCCGCAACCATCAAGGGTGTGCAGGATGTACAGATTAGTCCAAAGGTGGCTGGATTCATTACTCAGGTTAACGTGAAGGAAGGTCAGACTGTGAGCGCTGGACAGGTGTTGTTTGTGATTGATAACGTAACCTATCAGGCTCAGGTGCGCCAGGCACAGGCTAGCGTAAATACAGCAAAGGCTTCGCTCAATACTGCCAAGCTGAGCTATGAGAACGCACAGAAGTTGCACGAGAATGGTGTGATTGGTGACTTTGAGTTGCAGCAGGCCACCAATCAGTACGAGCAGGCCAAGGCATCGGTAGCTCAGGCTGAGGCTCTGTTGGCATCGAATAAGGAGATGCTGAGCTACTGCTATGTGAAGAGTCCCGCTGCAGGTGTAGTTGGTACTCTGCCTTATAAAGTAGGTGCTCTGGTAAGCACTGGTAATGTGCTCACTACCGTATCAAACAACTCGTCGATGGAGGTTTATTTCTCGGTAACCGAGAAGGATGCCCTCGAGATGAGCAAGGGCGAAGGTGGTCAGAACGCTGCCGTATCAAAGTTCCCACCAGTTAAGCTCAAGCTGGCCGATGGTACTTTGTATAATCTGGATGGTACTGTAACCAAGATGAGCGGTGTGATTGATGCTGCTACCGGTTCGGTACAGATGATTGCCCTGTTCCAGAATCCTCAGCGTGTGCTGAAGAGTGGTGGTTCGGGTGCTATCGTTATTCCTCACAGCACTTCATCAGCTATCATCATCCCTCAGTCGGCTGTTTCTGAGGTACAGAACAAGAAGTTTGTTTACCTGCTGGGTGCCGATAATAAGGTGAAGTACAGCGAGATTACCGTTGCGCCACAGAACGACGGTATGAACTATGTGGTTACCACAGGTTTGAAGCCTGGTGATAAGTATGTTTCCAATGGAATTACCAAACTCACCGATGGTATGGAGATCGTCCCTATCACCCCTGAGCGCTACCAGCAGAAGATCGACGAGCAGGCTAAGGCTATGACTGCCGGTGACATCGTTGGTGCTATGAAGTAATTAAGAGTTAAGAATTAAGAGTTAAGAAATAATGACTTTTACGAATTTTATAAAACGCCCGGTACTTTCGACGGTGATCTCTATCCTCATCGTACTGCTGGGTTTTATCGGACTGGTGTCGCTGCCTATTGAGCAGTACCCCAATATTGCACCACCAAATATTATGGTGATTGCCAGCTACCCTGGTGCCGATGCTGAGACTGTGAAAAATGCCGTGGTGACACCGCTTGAGGAGAGTATCAACGGTGTTGAGGGCATGGACTACATCACTTCTACAGCTTCGCCAGGCTCGGCTATGATTCAGGTGATGTTCCGTCAGGGCATCAATCCTGATATGTGTGCGGTTAACGTGCAGAACCGTGTGTCGCAGGCCACAGCCCTGCTGCCTTCCGAGGTTAACCAGATTGGTGTGCGCGTGGTAAAGCGTCAGTCGTCACAGGTCATCATGTACTCGCTTACCTCTGATGGTCGTTATGACGATGAGTTCCTTACCAACTATAATGCCATCAATATTATTCCAGCCCTGAAGCGTATCGAGGGCGTGGGTGATGCGTCGAGCTTCTCAGAGAAGACTTATGCCATGCGTATATGGCTGAAGCCGGAGGTGATGAAGCAGTACAGCCTGATGCCAAGCGATATTACTGGTGTGCTGGCTGAACAGAATGTCGAGGCGGCACCTGGTAACTTCGGTCAGCAGTCAGACAATGTGGCCTATGAGTATGCCATGCGCTATACGGGGCGTTTCAGAACGGCCGAGGAGTTTGGCAATATCGTCATCAAGAGCGATGCCAATGGTCAGACTCTGAAACTGAAGGATGTGGCCAAGATTGAACTGGGTGGTCAGGGCTACTCGGTATCGATGAAAAACAATGGTATTCCTTCTGTGATGACGATGGTTCAACAGGTGGCTGGCTCTAATGCCAACCAGATAGCCAAGGAGGTGAAGGCTGAGCTCGAGTCGCAGAAGAAACTGATGCCGCCGGGCATGGTATACAAGGTTAACTATGATGTTACCGAGTTCCTGTATGCCTCTATCGAGGAGGTGGTGTTCACGCTCTTCATGACATTGGCACTGGTGTTCCTCGTAGTGTATATCTTCCTGCAGGATATACGCTCTACGCTCATCCCGCTGATTGCCGTTCCTGTATCACTGGTGGGTACTTTCTTCTTCCTCAATGTGATGGGATTCTCTATCAACCTGCTGGTGCTCTCGGCCTTGCTGCTGGCTATCGCCATCGTGGTGGATGATGCCATCGTGGTGGTCGAGGCGGTGCATGCCAAACTCGACCAGGGGTATAAGAGTTCGCTTACTGCCTCTATCGATGCCATGAATGAAATCTCGGGCGCTATCATCTCTATTACACTGGTAATGGCAGCTGTGTTCGTGCCTGTATCGTTCATCGGTGGTACTTCGGGTACTTTCTATCGCGAGTTCGGTGTAACCATGGCTATCAGTATTATCATCTCTGCGCTGAACGCCTTGACACTGTCGCCAGCCTTGTGTGCTGTGTTCCTGAAACCTCACGATAAGGATGGTCACGAAAAGAAGATGTCGCGCGTGGATCGTTTCCACCAGTCGTTCAACGTGGCTTTCGAAACCACAACCGCTAAATACCGTGGTATTCTCGAGAAACTGGTGCGCAAGCCATTGGCCATTATCGGTACGGTCGTTGTGGGTATCATCGTGCTGGCTGTTACCTTCGTGACTACCAAGACTGGTCTGGTGCCCGATGAGGATACTGGTACGCTGTTCTGTACCATCTCTATGCCTCCTGCCACTTCCGAGGCTCGTACCAAAGAGGTCGTGCTGCAGGTTGATTCTATCCTGTCGCAGATTCCTGCTATCAAGAACCGTGAGATGGTTCAGGGTTATAACTTTATTGCAGGTGCTGGTTCTGACCAGGGTACGTTTATCATCAAGCTGAAGCCCTTCGAGGAGCGTCAGAAAGGATTCTGGTGGAAACTCTCTGGTTTGTGGCAGGGCGATGGTATCTATCGCTTCTTCATCAATCCTTATGATGCCACAGGTGTGATAGCACAGATATTCATCAAGACAGCCCAGATTAAGGATGCTCAGATCCTGGCATTCGCGCCCCCAATGATTCCTGGATTCTCTGCCAACTCGGGTATTTCGCTGGTGATGCAGGACCGTACTGGTGGCGACCTGAACAAGTTCTTCGGTGTAGTGAAGGACTTCCTGGCCGAGCTCAACAAGCGTCCTGAGTTCCAGACTGCTCAGACATCTTATAACCCAGGTTATCCTCAGTACATGGTTCACGTGGATGTGGCCAAGTGTAAGCAGGCTGGCATCTCGCCAACCACTGTGCTCACCACTCTGCAGGGATACTATGGTGGTCTGTATGGCTCTAACTTCAATTCGTTTGGTAAGCTCTACCGTGTGATGATTCAGGGTTCGCCTGAGTCGCGTATGACGCCTGAGTCGCTTAATAGTATATATGTACGCACTCCCGCCGGCATGTCGCCCATCCAGGAGTTCTGTAATCTGGAGCGTGTCTATGGTCCTATGAACATCAACCGCTTCAACCTGTTCACCTCTATCAACGTAACAGGTACGGTGGCCAACGGCTATTCTACCGGTGAGGCGCTGAAAGCCATTGATGAGGTAGGAAAGCAGATGTTGCCTTCGGGTTATACCTACGACTATTCAGGTCTGACACGTGAGGAGGCTAAGGCTTCAAATACCACAGGTATCATCTTCCTGCTCTGTTTCGTGTTCATCTATCTCATTTTGTCGGCACAGTATGAGTCGTATGTGCTGCCGCTGTCGGTAGTACTCTCTGTACCTTTCGGACTGGCAGGCTGTTTCTTGTTCACACAGATGTTCGGTCATGCTAACGATATCTACATGCAGATCTCGCTCATCATGCTGATTGGTCTGTTGGCTAAAAACGCTATCCTGATTGTGCAGTTCGCACTTGAGCGCCGCCAGACGGGTATGGCCATCAGTTGGTCGGCCGTGCTGGGTGCTGCAGCCCGTCTGCGTCCTATCCTGATGACCTCACTGGCCATGGTTATCGGTCTGCTGCCAATGATGTTTGCCAGCGGTGTAGGTAAGAATGGTAACCAGACACTGGGTGCCGCTGCCGTGGGTGGTATGTTGATAGGTACGCTGTTGCAGCTGTTTGTCGTGCCCACACTGTTCGTCATCTTCCAGTCTATCCAGGAGAAGATCAGCCCGATCAAGTTCGAGGATGAGGAGAACGCTGAGGTGGCAGCCGAGCTGGCTCAGTATGCACATTCTAAACCAGTAGATTATGAGATTGAGAAATAATATGAAGAAGATAATGATCATGATGTCTGCAGCAGTGCTGTTGTCAAGTTGCGGACTCTATAATAAGTACGAGCGTCCTGATGTGGACACGAAGGGATTGGTGCGCGACACACAGTCGCTCACCGACACCCTGGCCGTGCAGGACACAACCTCTTTCGGCAATCTGCCTTGGCGCACGGTATTTACCGATCCGCAGTTGCAGGCACTTATCCAGCAGGGATTGGATAATAATCCCGACCTGCTCAATGCAGCCTTGAATGTGAAGATGGTTAATGAGGCGCTGAAGGTAGCCAAACTGGCTTTCTTGCCATCTGTAGCTCTGAGCCCTCAGGGCACACTCACCTCATTCGACGGTGCTGCTGCCACAAAGGCTTATCAGCTGCCAGTATCAGCCAGCTGGAATGTTGATCTGTTTGGCAACTTGCTCAGTGCTAAGCGTTCTGCTCAGATGCAGCTCATCGCCACAAAGGATTATCAGACGGTAGTAAAGACTAATATCATCTCTGGTATAGCTAATCTATATTATACCCTGCTCATGATTGACCGTCAGCTGGAGATTGTGACCGACATGGAGCAGCTCACCAAGGAGACTTGGGAGAAGATGCAGTTCATGCATGAGAACCGTGCAGGTTATCGCTCTACGGCTGTACAGAGTGCCGAGGCTGCCTATTATCAGGTTCAGGCACAGCATGTCGATCTGCAGCGCCAGATGCGTGAGACCGAGAATTCTCTCTCGCTGTTGTTGGGACAGCCAGGTCAGGCCATTCCTCGTGGAAATTTTGCCGAGCAGAATCTGCCTGCTGAGTTTGCTACAGGTGTAGGTATTCAGATGCTGGCTAATCGTGCAGATGTTCATGCCAATGAGATGGCACTGGCACAGTGCTTCTACGATGTTGAGACTGCTCGAAGCCGCTTCTATCCGAACATTACCATCACTGGTACTGCTGCCTTTACCAACAATAATGGCATGGTAAATCCAGGAAAGTGGCTCCTCTCTGCTGTAGGTTCACTGGTTCAGCCTATCTTCCAGCACGGACAGATTGTGGCAGGCCTGAAGGTGGCAAAGATGCAGTACGAACAGGCCTATAACACTTGGCAGAACTCTATCTATAAAGCAGGTAACGAGGTTTCTAATGCTCTCGTAGCCTACAATTCTTATAGTCAGAAGGCTGAGCTTGATGGTAAGCGTGTGGCTGTATTGCAGAAGAATGTTGAGGATACCAAGAGATTGATGGAGTCGTCAAGCAATACCACCTACCTTGAGGTTATCACTGCCCAGAGTAATCTGCTTAATGCGGAGATAAGCGAAGTTGCTGATCAGCTCTCAAAGATGCAAGCTGTAGTAAGTCTTTATCAGGCCCTTGGCGGTGGTGCGAAGTAATAATGTATGTTGAACTAAGAATAGTGAATAGTTATGGCAAGTGAAATAAGTCCAAAAGCTGAGATATCGCCCAAGGCGAAGATTGGCGACAACTGTAAGATATTCCCCTTCGTATATATCGAAGACGATGTTGTGATAGGTGACAACTGCATTATCTTCCCCTTCGTAAGCATCCTCGACGGTTCACGTATCGGTAAGAGCAATAAGATCCATCAAGGTTCTGTTATTGCGGCTCTGCCTCAGGATTTCAACTTCCGTGGTGCCAAGTCGTATGTGGAGATTGGCGATAACAACGTGATTCGTGAGAATGTGGTTATCAACCGTGGTACCAACAAGGATGGTGTTACCAAGATAGGCAGTCATAACTTCCTGCTTGAGGGAACTCATATCAGTCATGATACAGTGGTGGGTAATAACTGTGTGTTTGGTTATGGCACTAAGATTGCTGGCGACTGTGAGATTGGCAATGGTGTTATTTTCTCTTCTGGTGCCATCCAGAATGCCAATACCCGTGCTGGCGACCTGTCACTTATTCAGGCAGGATGCACTTTCTCGCATGATGTGCCTCCCTATGTGATTGCCGGTGGTTCGCCCATGGAATATGGAGGTCCTAACACCACGATGATGAATTATGCGGAGATAGACCCCAAAGTGCAGAAGCATATTGCCAATGCCTATCGTCTGCTGTTCCATGGAAAGACGAGTGTGTTTGATGTCATCAATCAGATTAAGGAACAGGTGCCCGACGGCCCTGAAATCCGCAACATCGTCACATTCCTTGAGAATACCAAACGCGGTATCATGTGTAAATAAACAAATCCCTCAGCTCATCACAAGCTGAGGGATTTTTTTTTATGGCTATTATCCTAAATCTTAATACGATGCGGTGCAGGGGATGCCGGCGGCGATGACGCGGTCGCGGATGGCGTCGAGTTGCTCGTGGGTGGCTTTCTCTAAGCCTTGGGCGGGTGTCTCGCGGTCGATGGTGTAAATCATCACCTGCTGGGGCTTGATGGCTTTAACGGCTTCTAACCAGGGGACTACGTATTCCTCGCCGGTGTTATCCACACTCTCGCCTTGGCACTGGCCGCGCATAAACATCGTCTGGATAATCACATGACCGTTAAAGGCTTTCAAACGGTCGATAATCTGGGCTACATCGTAGGTGCCGTTGGGATGATCTACCTTATTAATATATAAAGGATCAACGGTATCGAGTTTTAAAATGTTGTTATCTACCTTCATCAGCGCGTCGTGTACCTGCTGACGGTGAATCATGGTAGAATTGCTGAGTACCGACACCTTGGCTTGGGGGCAATACTGATTACGCAGACGGATGACATCATCGATAATCTCGGCAAAATGTGGATGGCAGGTGGGCTCGCCATTACCGGCAAAGGTTAGCACATCGGGCAACTTTCCGTCGGTCGCCATCTGCTGCAACTTAACCTCGAGTTTCTCGGCTACCTCCTGACGTGTAGGCATGGGCAGGGTGGGGCGATGGTCCTCGTTAAAACCACACTCGCAATAAATGCAGTCGAAACTGCATACCTTGCCGTCGGCTGGCAACAGGTTGATACCGAGCGAAATGCCCAGTCGGCGACTGTGAACAGGCCCAAAAATGGGCGAAGGATAAATAATTGTACTCATAACGGCTGCAAAATTACAAAAAAATATATGTACTTATGTGCTTATGTCTAAATTTTTGTGTAACTTTGCAGCCGAATTCGAATTTTTACGTACGTAAATTAATGAAAAAACGAAAAAAAGATGCTGGCAACCGTCGTGGTGTGCAGTTAGTAACACTTTGCATTAGTACGGCGATGGTGCTGGTTTTACTTGGACTGGTGGTGCTTTCAGTCCAAACCTCTCGTAATCTGTCGCAGTGGGTGAAAGAGAATCTCACAGTGACGGTGATGCTGAGCGATGATGTATCGGTTAACGGCGCAAAACTGTTGTGTCGCGACCTTTATCATCGTCCCTATTCGCGTAACATCGATTACATTAGTAAAGAGCAGGCACTGAAGGAGCAGAGCGAGGCCATGGGGTCCGACCCGTCGGAGTTCTTAGGCGTAAACCCGTTCCCTGCCACACTCGAGCTGCAGTTGCATTCTGATTATGCCAACCGCGACTCGTTGAAGTGGATTGCCCGTGAGCTGCAGAAGAACCCGAAGATTACGGATGTGGCCTATCAGGTTGACCTGATGGACAGTGTGAACCGCAATCTTACCAAGGTTAATCTGGTGCTGCTGGCGCTGGCCGTGCTGTTGACGTTTGTGTCGTTCTCGCTGATTAACAACACCGTTAGGCTGAGTGTGTACTCTCGCCGTTTCATCATTCATACCATGAAACTGGTGGGTGCCTCGTGGGGCTTTATCCGTAAGCCGTTTATGAAGCAGGCTTTGTTTGTTGGTGTGATAGCAGCCTTGATAGCCATAGCTGTGCTGGGCGGCTGTGTGTATGCGCTCTACTATTACGAGCCCAACATCATCAGCATTATTACCTGGCGCGAGCTTACCATCACGGCTGTGGCTGTGCTGCTGTTTGGTATCATTATTACCGCGGCCTGCTCGTATATCTCGGTAAACAAGTTCCTGCGTATGTCGGCAGGAGAACTGTATAAGATTTAGTTGATAGTTGAAAGTTGATAATTGACAATTATAATGGATAATAAGAATTTTGCATTCGATAAGACCAACTTTATATTGTTGGCAATCGGCATGGCCATCGTAGTAATAGGCTTTTTGCTGATGGTAGGTCCTAACTCTACCGATACCGCATTCGAACCTGACATCTTCAGCGTGCGCCGCATCAAGGTGGCTCCTGTGGTATGTTTGTTCGGCTTTGTATCGATGATTTATGCCGTAGTTCGTAAACCTAAAGATAAGGAATAAATAATATGGATTGGATTCAAGCTTTGATTCTTGGTTTGGTGCAGGGACTCACAGAGTATCTGCCTGTTAGTTCGAGTGGTCACCTCACTATTCTCTCAAACTTCTTTGCTATTGATGGTGCCGACAACCTGCAGTTTACTGTAGCTGTACACGTGGCAACCGTACTGAGTACACTGGTTATCCTGTGGAAGGAGATTGACTGGATTCTGAAGGGACTGTTTAAGTTTGAGATGAATGCCGAGACGAAATACGCCCTGAACATTGTGGTATCGATGATTCCTGTAGGTATCGTAGGTGTATTTTTTAAGGATAAGGTAGAAGAGGCATTTGGTGCTGGCTTGCTGATTGTAGGTGTGATGCTGTGCGTTACCTCGGTTCTGCTTATCTTCTCGTACTATGCCAAGCCCCGTGTAAAGGAGCATATCTCAATGTGGGATGCTTTTGTTATCGGTCTGGCTCAGGCTTGTGCCGTGCTGCCAGGACTGTCGCGCTCGGGTTCTACCATTGCTACCGGTCTGATGCTGGGTGATAAGAAAGAGAAACTGGCTCAGTTCTCATTCCTGATGGTTATTCCTCCTATCCTGGGCGAGGCCCTGCTGGATGTGCTGAAGGCCATGAAGGGCGACGAGGTTGTAAGCGATAGCATCGGCTTGGTTCCCATGATTGTTGGTTTTGTGGCTGCATTCCTGTCGGGTTGCTTTGCCTGCAAGCTGATGATTAACCTGGTTAAGAAGGGTAAGCTGGTTTACTTTGGAATTTATTGCGCCATCATCGGTGTAGCAGTAATCACTTATCAGCTCACCCGATGAATTTTCAGGAAGGCGCATATATCTATATCAACAAGCCCTATCGCATGAGCAGTTTCGGGGCCTTGGCGCATATCCGTTATGTGCTGAGCAAGCGACTGCATGTGAAACGTGTGAAAATGGGACATGCGGGTACGCTCGACCCCTTGGCTACTGGCGTGTTGGTGCTGTGCACCGGTAAGGCCACCAAGCAGATTGAGGAGTTGCAGAAGCACTCGAAAGAATACACTGCTACTCTGCAGTTGGGTGCTACCACTCCCAGCTACGACTTGGAGCATGAGGTGGATGCTAGTTACCCCACAGCGCATATCACTCGCGAGCTGATAGAGCAGACACTCCCAAAGTTTGTGGGCGATATTATGCAGCGCCCACCACTGTTTTCGGCCTGTAAGGTAGGTGGCGATCGTGCCTACGAGTTGGCTCGTCAGGGTAGCGACCATCAGTTGGCCGAGAAGCCCGTGCATATCGATGAGATAGAAATCATTGATTTCGACCCCGAAAAGATGCAGCTGCAGATTCGTGTGGGATGCGGTAAAGGTACCTACATCCGCTCGCTGGCCCGCGACATTGGCGAGGCTCTCGGCAGTGGCGCACATCTTACTGCTCTGTGCCGTACCCGCGTGGGCGACGTCAGACTGGAGGACTGTCTTACATTCGATGAGTTCCCTGCCTGGCTGGAGGAGAAATTGAACATTAATGATTAAAGATTAAACATTAAAATATGAAGTTATCACAGTTTAAGTTTAAGTTACCTGAAGAACAGATTGCACTCGAGCCACCATTCCATCGCGACGAGTGTAAGCTGATGGTGTTGCATCGTAAGAGTAAGCGAATCGAGACAGGTCTCGACTTCCGTAACATCCTCGACTACTTTGACGAGGACGATGCATTCATCTTCAACGACACCAAGGTGTTCCCTGCCCGTTTGTACGGTACCAAGGAGAAGACCGATGCCAAGATTGAGGTGTTCTTGCTGCGCGAGCTTAATGCCGACCAGCGCTTGTGGGATGTGCTTGTAGAGCCTGCCCGTAAGATTCGTATCGGCAACAAACTCTTTTTCGAGGAAGATGGTCCTATGGTGGCTGAGGTGATTGATAACACCACCAGCCGTGGCCGTACGCTGCGTTTCCTCTACGACTGTCCACACGATGAATTCAAGCAGATGCTGTTCGGTTTGGGCGAGGCTCCACTGCCACGCTACATTATCGACCGTCGTCCTGCTACCGAGGAGGATATGACTAACTTCCAGACCATCTACGCTAAGAACGAGGGTGCTGTTACTGCGCCTGCCACTGGCTTGCACTTCAGCCGCGAGCTGATGAAGCGTATGGAGATTAAGGGTATTAACTTTGCCTTTATCACTCTGCACTGCGGTCTGGGTAACTTTGATGCTATCGAGGTTGAGGACCTGACCAAGCACAAGATGTCGAGCGAGCAGATGTTTATCCCTGCCGAGGCTTGTGAGATTGTAAACAAGGCCAAGGAGAACGGACACCGTGTGTGCTGCGTAGGTGTGAGCACTGCCCGTGCTACCGAGAGTGCTGTAGGTACCGATGGTATGCTGAAGGAGTTTGAGGGCTGGACCAACAAGTTTATCTTCCCTCCATACGAGTTCGGACTGTGTAACGCTCTGATTGGTAATTTCTATCACCCAGAGTCGCCTATGATGATGACCGAGGCTTCGTTCGTTGGTTACGACCTGCTGTACGAGGGCTATCAGCGTGCGCTGAAGGAGGACTACAAGTTTGGTTGTTATGGCGATGCCCTGTTGATGCTCGACGATTAATGCATCAAGTATATTTATCACTGGGAAGTAATCTCGGCGATCGTAAAGATAACCTCGCTCAGGCCATTCGCTTAATAGGCGAACGGGTGGGCGAGGTTCTGCGTAAATCGTCGTTCCTCGAAACCAAGCCATGGGGGTTCGAGTCGGATAACTTGTTTGTGAATGCCTGCGTGCTTTGCGAAACCACACTAACGCCCCGCCAGGTGCTGCGCGCCACCCAGAAGATTGAGCGCGAGTTAGGGCGCACACATAAGTCGGTAAACGGTCATTATGCCGACCGCCTGATAGATATAGACATTCTGCTATATGACGATCTGAGGGTGGATGAACCCGACTTGCAGATTCCCCACCCTCTGATGTTTGAGCGTGATTTTGTGATGATCCCGCTCGGTGAAATTAGAGATTGAATTTGATATTTAGAATTTATAATCTAAACCTACACCAATCACATGGTTGGTGCGGCTGTAAATTTCCGAACCATAGCTGGTAGCTTTGGTGTAGTCGCTGTAGAGTGTGCAGAAGTAACTCACATTCAGGCGCATCTTGTCGTTGATGTTCCAGGCGCCACCGCAACCAACACTGTAGCTGTCGCAGGCAAACGATGTGTCCTTCTGATAATTGTCAGACAAACCGTAGTCGGTACGCTGACCACCGCAACTGATGGTGAACTTATCGTTGATGTCGTACTCTACACCTGCTAAGATTTCGTGAGTGCCATGTGTAAGTTCCTTCTGGCGGTCGTTAGCCATCTTGGCATGCTTGTCGTCAAAGAAGTGGTACTCCAGTGCGCCTCGCAACTTCTTTGAGAACTCGTAGCCTACAGCAGCTACAAACAGCGATGGCATATCGTAGCGGGTCTTTACACCGTCCTGGTATTCGGCTGTGTAGGTGCCAAGGGTGGTGGCAATCTGCTGTAGGGCTGCAGGATTGTTAGCTGCCAGGTAGCTCTGAAGGGTGGCGCCAAGACCTGCATTCAAGGTGTTGGTCTTGTTCTCGGTCTCAATCTTAGTACGGAACTCGTAGCGGGCACCAATGGTGAGCGGACCGTTGTGGTAGTCGAAACTTACGATAGGTGCAAAGCCCCAGCCGCGCTGATCCACGTCGAGCTGAAGTGTAGTCAGGTCGCCCATCTGTGCATGACCGTTAGCCAGTACATGTCCGCGATAGTAACCGTCGTAGTAGTTGGCACGCAAACCGATAGCTGCCGAGAAGTTGTCGTTTACCTTGCGAGTGATGTTGAACTGTCCACCATAGATGTACTGCTTTCCCTTCATCTCAGAGTCAATCTTGTATGTTGTTGGGGCGATGTTCATCTGGCCGAGCATGCCCTGTACCAGCATGTTGAACATGGGAACACCCTCTTTGTACTCTACAAAACCGCCACTACCTACGATACCAATCATGGTAGAGAAGGCCCAGTTACCTTTCTTATATGATGCAAACAAGGCTGGTACGATAGGAGCCGAGGCCTTTCCCTCGAACTTCTGGTTGCCAGCTGTTGTTACTGCCTCGATGTCGCGATTCTGCCAAGGCTTCTGGAAGTTCAGTGAGAACTGAAAACCCTCGTGCCCCCATGCCAATCCGGCAGGGTTACTGTAGGCTGCATCGATTTCGGTAGATGCGCCGCGTGCGAACATACGATCGAAAGCTATGTGATAGTTTGTGTTGGTCATTAGTCCACCAGCGTGGACGGTGGCTGTTGTGGCTACTGCCAATAAAGCCGAAATAAACAGTTTTCTCATCATTTTTTCTGTGATTCTAATGAAATTCGGCAGCAAAGATAGCAAAAATATACAAAAGAAGCGAAAAAATGATGAGAAAAACGCAGAAAAAGAACAATTATTGCTCTATTTTCTCCTTAAAACGGTCCATCAACCACTGTTTCTGCTCAGGAATGGTCATGTGACTGTTGTCGAGTTCGATGGCATCGTCGGCTTTACGCAGCGGACTTACCTCACGATGTGAATCGATATAATCGCGCTCCTGTACGTTCTTCAGGATATCATCGAAATCGGCAGGCATGCCCTTGGCTTTCAGCTCGTCAAAACGGCGCTGGGCACGAACCTCGGCCGATGCAGTCACAAAAATCTTCAGTTCGGCATCGGGGAATACCGTGGTACCAATGTCGCGACCGTCCATCACTACGCCCTTGTCCTTACCCATCTGCTGCTGCTGGGCTACCATGGCGGTACGTACAAAACCTACGGCTGCAATGGGACTTACATGACTGCTTACCTCCAAACTGCGGATTTCCTTCTCAACACACTCTCCATTAAGATAGGTGTCGGGGCGACCAGTCTCGGCATTGAACTTGAACGAAATCTGTATCTGTGGCATCTGCTGCTCCAGTTCGACTGTTTTTACGCTGCCATCGGCATTAAACAGGTTGTGGCGCAGGGCGTAGAGTGTTACGCTGCGATACATGGCACCTGTATCAACATATACATAGCCCACCTCGCGGGCCAGGTCCTTGGCCATCGTGCTTTTACCGCACGAGCTGTGGCCATCGATTGCAATTGTTATCTTCTTCATAATGTGTATGATATATTAATAATTAGCGATGATGTGCTGACATGATATTTACCCCAGCCTAAGTGGAGCTTGAAACGCTGCAGCGAGAGACCTGCACCTAAGGTGAGACCAGCGCCGTGGGCCGACGAGCCTTCGCTGTCGGTAATCTTCATCTCGCTGGCTTTGCGGAAGTTATAACCTGCTGCCAGGTAGATGTTCTCGCCTAACAGAACATCGGCTCCGATGGCTAAGTGGCGGCCGATACCTTCGCTCCAGTCAGTGAGTCGACTCATGGTTGCGTGGAAACGCAGGGGTGAGTTTTGTAAACGTTTGCTGGCACCCACCTGCAGATCGAAGGGAATGCGTTCAAACTCATCGTCGTAAGCCTTTATCTGTCCGCCTAAGTTACGTGCAACAGCCGAAAGACTCCAGCCATGCGCCACGTCAAGATAGTTCAAACCTAAATCTACACCCACGCCTAACGAGTTGTAACCTGCAATGGTTGAGGTGATGAACTTGGCAGTGATACCACCACTGATACGTTCAGTAAGCTCGTAGGCAAACGTACCGCCGATAGCAATATCGCGGGCGGTGAAATCGCCTAAGTCCTCGTTGGTTATCGAGGTCTGCTTGATGCTTCCGTAATCCATCAGTTGTGCCGATACACCCCACGAGGCACGTTCGCCTGATAAGCGTACAAACGAGGCACTGACGGTCTTGGCACCCTCCATATACGTCATGTAATTCAGGTTCAGTGTCTTGTCGGTCACACCGCTGATAAGGGCCGGATTATGAAACAGTTGTGTGGCGTCGTCATCTGTCAGTGTGATGTTCTCGCCACCCAATGCTGCAGCATGCGCACTCATGGGCAATCGCAGAAAATTGTACACGGTCTTACTCTCCTGTGCCGTGCTGGTACAGATGTAAAACGTGAGTAGGGTGGTGATAACGACGTTTCTGATGTTCATTTCTCCTAATTTGGTCGCAAAGTTAGCAAAAAAACTTAATATATATCTATTTATACAGAAAAAAATACTATCTTTGCACTCGGTTTAAGGAAACTGTAGATGGAAATCAAGAAGAGTAGTGAAGCGGATTTGGAACAGAAACGCACACAAGGGTTCCTGCTGGGACTGATTGTGGTGCTGGCCACGCTGTTTGTACTGCTCGAGTGGAACAGTGGCGACTCCAGCTGGGCGTTGTTTGACGATGATGACAGTCTGGAAGCCGAGGTAGAACTCTCGCCCCTGAAGCGTGATAAGGACGAAGTGCCGATGATGATGCCTCAGGAAAAGAAAGTTGAGAAACAGGAGAGCGAGCAGCTGCACTTGGTGGATAACGATGTGGAGCTGCCTCCCGAACCCATCCTGCAGGACGAGACCGAACAAGAAGAACCTACCGAGAAGGCTGCCGAAGAGAAGCCTCAGGTGGTGGATATGTACGACGAACCCATCGACTTCCGTGTGGTTGAAGACCTGCCGCAGTTTCCTGGTGGTGCCGTCGAGTTTATGAAATGGCTCACGCAGAACCTGAAATACCCTCCCTCGGCCCAGCAACGAAAAATAAAGGGGCGTGTGGTGGCACAGTTTGTTGTGAACAAGGATGGCTCGCTGAGCGACCTGCGGGTGGTACAGCCCTTGGAGCCTGCCTGCGACGCCGAAGTGATGCGTGTACTGAAACTCATGCCACAGTGGAAGGCCGGTATGATGAATGCCAAGCCCTGCCGCACCATGGTATGTATTCCAATTGTATTTAATTTATAAAAGATATGTATACATCAGAAGATTTACTGAAGAAAGTGAATGAGGCTCTCGATAATCTGGTTTACGATCGTCAGCCAGCCTCGTTGTACGATCCCATCAAGTATGTACTGTCTATTGGTGGCAAACGTGTGCGCCCAGTACTTACGATGTTGGCGTATAATCTCTATAAAGACGATCCGCTGAGCATTATGTCTCAGGCGCTCGGACTGGAGACCTACCACAACTTTACTCTGCTGCACGACGACCTGATGGATAACGCTGATATGCGTCGTGGACACGAGACTGTACACAAGAAGTGGGATGCCAACCGTGCCATCTTGTCCGGCGATACCATGTTGCTTCAGGCTTTTGAACGCGTAGAAGATTGCGATCCTGCCAAGCTGCCTGCAGTATTCAAAGTGTTTATCCAGACCACACTCGAGATTGGTGAGGGACAGCAGTTGGACGTAGAGTTTGAAAAGCGTAACGATGTAACCGAGGATGAGTATATTGAGATGATTCGACTGAAGACCAGCGTGCTGCTGGCTTGTGCCTGCAAGGTAGGTGCCATTATGGCCGATGCGCCAGCCGAGGATATCGAGAATATGTATAAGTTTGGCGAGAAGTTAGGTTTGGCCTTCCAGTTGCAGGACGACCTGCTGGATGTGTATGGTAACCCCGCTGTGTTTGGTAAGAACATTGGTGGCGACATTACCTCGAACAAGAAGACTTACATGCTCATCAACGCCTTTAATCGTGCTACCCCTGCCCAGCGCGACGAACTGACCAAGTGGGTTGAGGCCAAGGAGTTCGACCGCAACGAGAAGGTGGCTGCTGTCACCAACCTGTATAACGAGATTGGTATCCGTGAGTTGTGCGAGCAGAAGATTGAGCAGTATTACCAGGAGAGTCTGGTTTACCTGGCTAAGGTAAGCGTTAGCGACGAGCGTAAGGCTGAGATCAAGGCCTACGCTGCCGAAATGATGAAACGTCAAAGCTAATGATAGATACGCATTGTCATATTGATGGTGAAGAGTTCGTTGAGGATATCGACGAGGTGATTGCACGAGCCCGCGAGGCTGGCGTGCAAGCCATCGGTGTGCCAGGCATCAATCTGCAGTCGCTCGATACCGTAATCAACGTATGCAAACGCTATCCTAACTACTGCTATCCCATGTTGGGCCTCCATCCTGAGGATGTGAAGGCTGATTGGCAGGAGGTGCTGGATAAGATAAAGCCCTACTTCCTGCAGGAAGGCGAAAAACCCGTTGCTGTTGGCGAGGTGGGCTTGGACTTCTACTGGAGTCGTGAGTTCGAACAGAAGCAGCTGTTGGCTTTTGAGGAGCAGGTCAAGTGGTCGGTCGAGTTGCAGTTGCCACTGATGATTCACTGTCGCAAGGCCCAGAACGAGATGTTGGCCATCCTGAAACGCTATAAGGACCAGTTGCCAGGTGGCGTGTTCCACTGCTTTACGGGTAATGAGTTCGAGGCCAAGGAACTGCTGCAGTTCGACAGGTTTGTGTTAGGCATCGGCGGTGTGTCAACATTCAAGAAGTCGCATCTGCCTGAGGTGTTGCCTGCTGTGGTGCCTTTGGATCGTATTGTATTGGAGACTGATGCCCCTTATATGGCCCCAGTGCCTAAGCGTGGCGAAAGGAACGAGCCTGCCTTTGTGGCCTATGTGCTGAAGAAGTTGGCCGAGGCCTATCAGGTAAGCGAAGAAGAGGTTGAGAACGTGACAAACGAGAATTGTAAGAACGTATTAAATATAAGTATTTGTAATTAGGAGAGGTGCTCGAGTGGTTGAAGAGGCACGCCTGGAAAGCGTGTAGCCGGCAAAACCGGCTCGCAGGTTCGAATCCTGTTCTCTCCGCTAGGAAGAACGAGGATTCAAAGCTCCGAGGCATAGTGCCGAGGTATCCTGTTCTCTCCGCGGATTAGGAAATAGATATGAAACGATTGGTATTTCTATTTACACTGATAGGTTTGCTTTGTTTTACGCAAACCAGTTGGGCTCAGACAAAAGTTACGCCCGATAGTACTCAGAGCGCAGCTGTAGCACCTGCTGATTCGGTGGCTGCTGCCGACTCGATGACTGTGATGGATGGCGAGTTGGAAGCCATTACAGGTGATGAGGCCGAAGAGGGTGGTGGTCTGCACAAACAACTCAAGACCAAGTTTGTGGATGGTAACGTGGCCTTCATGTCGCTGGTAGCCCTGGCTCTGGTGCTGGGTCTGGCATTCTGCATCGAGCGTATCATCTATCTGACGTTGAGTGAGATTAAGAGTCACCAACTGATGGCCGATATCGAACAACGCCTGAAGGCTAATGATGTGGAGGGTGCAAAAACGCTCTGCCGTAACACCCGCGGACCCGTCGCATCTGTGTGCTATCAAGGTTTGCTGCACATCAAACAGCCCATGGATGCCATCGAGCGTAGCATTACCAACTTTGGTGGTCTGCAAACCGCCAATTTGGAAAAAGGTTGCTCGTGGATTAAGCTTTTTATCGCCATGGCACCATCGCTTGGTTTCTTGGGTACGGTGATTGGTATGGTGATGGCCTTCGACCAGATTCAGCAGGTGGGCGATATTGGTCCTACCATCGTAGCTCAGGGTATGAAGGTGGCGCTGATTACCACTATCTTTGGTATCGTCGTAGCGCTGGTACTGCAGCTGTTCTACAGCTATATCCTCTCTAAGATTGAACGTTTAACAGCACAGATGGAAGAGGCAGCCATCACACTGCTCGACCTGATTTCCGACTACAAACAAGCGCATCATGAATAGTTTTATTTCGCCTGCTATTGCCGATGTGATGCTGTGGCTGATGTATATCACATTAGCTGCTGCCATGGGCGTTACCGCTTTTTCGATATGGCATGGCTTGCGCAATCGTCTTAAGGGTAGCGATGTGGTTAACGGTGTACCTGCTGGGCGCATTGGTTGGCTGGTAGCTGTGGGCTTTGTGCTTATCATGGCGGTTACCTTTGCCTTGGGTTCTACCAAGCCCATCCTCACTAATGGCACGTTGCTTACCGATGGTTTCTGGTTGCGTGCCGCTGATATGTTTATATATACCTCTATTATATTGATTATCGGATGTTTCGTAAGCGCTATCGTCAGCAGATTCCGGAGCTGAACACTACATCAACGGCCGACATATCGTTTATGTTGCTGATCTTCTTCCTCGTGACCTCATCGATGGACACGGAGAAGGGATTGATGCGTCAGATGGCGCCACCGCCATTGGAGCACGAGACACCCAAGGATATCAATCGCAACAATGTGATGCAGGTAAAGTTGGATGCGCAGAACCAACTCTGGTGTGATGACAAACCTGTGACACTCGAACAATTAGCTGCCGAGGTGCGTACGCTGGCCATGGTGAACCATGCAGGTCATGTGGTACAGATCGAGGCCGATGCCAAGACCACCTACGAGGCTTACTTCAGTATGCAGGATGCCATTGTGGGTGCCTACCATACCTTGCGCGAGGAGTATGCCAAGAAACACTATGGCTGTACCTACGAGGCTTGTAATGGCGAGCAGCGCGAGATGATTAACGACTATTATCCTCAGCGGATTAGCGAGGCTCCAATAGTAAAGGAAGGAGGTGCCCAATGAGACCTATGCGCAGTATGTTCAGTCAGCGTCGTCGCAGTGTGCCCTCACTCAATGTGGCATCTATGCCCGACCTGATTTTTACGGTGCTCTTCTTCTTCATGATTGTTACCCACATGCGTAGCGACGAGGTGAAGGTACGCCTGCAGGTACCACAGGGTAGCGAGGTGCAGAAGTTGGCTAATAAGCAGGCCGTGGTAAACATCTATATCGGTCATAAAGGCGAGGCTTGGCATGTACAGCTCAATAACGATATTGTACAGCCTGGCGATATTCCAGCCCGTATCGAAGAGATTCGTAGTGGGCTCTCTGATGAAAACCAACAGCGACTCACTGTTAGTCTGCGTGTTGATAAAAAGGCCCCCATGGGTTTGGTAAGCGAGGTGAAGCACCAGTTGCAACAAGCCTATGCCCTGAAGATTAATTATAATGCAACAGAAATCAAAAAATAACTACTGATATGGTAAAAATAGACGAACTCGACAAGCAGATTCTGAGTCTGATAGCCGCTGATGCCCGTATTCCATTCCTGGAGGTGGCTCGTGCGTGTAATGTAAGTGGTGCTGCTATTCATCAGCACATTCAGAAGATGAACAATATGGGCGTGCTCAAGGGCACCCAATATCTGATCGATCCCGAAAGCGTGGGTTACGAGACCTGTGCTTTTATCGGTTTGAACCTGAAGGATCCCGCCAAGTTCGACGAGGTTCTTGAACAGCTGAAGCAGATTCCTGAGGTGGTAGAGTGCCACTATACTACAGGTAACTTTGATATGTTTATCAAGATTTATGCCCGTAACAACCACCATCTGCTTACTATTATTCATGATAAACTGCAGCCGCTCGGCCTTTCAAGCAGTCAGACGTTGATATCGTTCCATACTGGTATCGACCGTCAGTTGCCTATTGCCGACCTGCTGACACAAGATACCGAAGCCGAAGCGTTGGCCGAGGATTAATTGGTGATATTGCGTAATATCACCCGCAAAGGTGCACGTAACTGTGCTTAATTGGGAATGTGAGTGAGAATCTCCGACTGTCCCGCAGCAGTGAACTCCATTATGGCTGTCCGACTACAGGCCATTGCCCGTTTGGGCGAGAAGGCGTCGGACAGTGGAGGAAAGTCTGAAGACCAGCCTTTTGCGCTTTTGTTGCTGAAGCGCTCTCGATGTAAGGGCGATAGAGGCAATCATACGTGTATTATTATATAAGTTTTGGGGGAGACCCCGTCGCGACGACAGTGTCTCCCCCTTTGTTTTTTCATTCGTTAGATTTTCCTTCCCTAATAATATTGATGCAAATATACGACATTTTTCGATAAGTCGGAACGAAAATTAAATATTTAACATATATTTAGAGCTGCTTAATTATAACAAAATGCATACTTTGCAGGTATATTTTTGCAAATATGCATACTTTTTTGACTTCTGAGGGTAATTATTGTTAAAATACTTGCAAGTTGACTGACATTATTGTATATTTGCAACTGAATTTAGTTAGTAGTTGGTTTTAAAAACTTTGTTAGTAGATGTTAAACGAATAGTTAACAACAAAAGGGGTCCGCAGTTGATGCGCGCCCCTTTTTGTTGCGATTAACAAATATTAAAACTACAATCCACCTTACATACCTTTTTTTTCATATATTTGCAAATCATAATATGTAAACATTCTAATCTAAATAATAATAACGATGAAGAGAACTTTTTTTGTATTACTCATGATGTTTGCTATGGGCAACGTAGCAAAAGCCGCTGATCTTGCTATCAATCTGGAACCGTTGAAGTTGCAGACGCCTGTGATGGAGATGAAACTCGATTGTCAGGCTGCCCCTGTCTATCGTCCTGAACTGGAACTGCCGATAGCACCTTTGATGGGCGAGAGCGAGAAGTATCAGCTCACGTGGATGCGTACTAACCCCGGTGTCAAGCCTTATAAGGTGATGGACGATCTGACCTTTGCGGGTATCCCATTGTTTGTGGCAGGTATCATTGCCAAGAGCGAGAAGAAATCGTTCCGACAGAACACTGCCGACAATCGTCACACACTGGTGACCGACTTTAAGACCGAGATTGATAACTACACCCAGTTCTTTGGTCCGGTGATGGCCACAGGTTTGAAGATTGGAGGTGTAGAAGGTCGTAGCGATTGGGGCCGTTATCTGGCTTCTACTGCTATGTCGTATGGTTTCATGGCGCTGTTTGTTAACAGCATTAAGTACACCGCCAAGGAGATGCGTCCCGATGGCTCTACCCGTAACTCTTGGCCCAGCGGTCATACGGCTACTGCCTTTGTGGGTGCCACCATCCTGCATAAGGAGTATGGTTTAACCCGCTCGCCTTGGTACTCTGTAGCTGGTTATGGTGTGGCCACAGCTACAGGTGTGATGCGTGTACTGAACAACCGTCACTGGGTGAGCGATGTGCTCTCGGGTGCTGGTGTTGGTATCATGTCGGGTGAGTTGGCTTATGCTATGAGCGACCTGCTTTTCAAGGGTAAGGGTTTGTTACGTGGCGATGCCATCAGCGAGCGTAGTATCATCGATCATCCTTCGTTCTTCTCTATCTCGATGGGATTAGGATTAGGTTCGCAATCGCTCGACTTCGGTGCGGAGACCATGAGTGATGCCCACGACAACTTTAACCTGAAGTTTGGTGCTTCTACTGCCGTATCTGCCGAGGGTGCCTATTTCTTTAATAAGTATGTTGGTGTGGGTGGTCGTCTGCGTGTGAATAGCACACCTATCAATGGCTGGGACCGCGTGTTGAACTATGCCGACCAGGATGTGAAGGAGATGTTTAAGGATCTTGATGCCGACATGGACCTGAGACCACTGAATAATATCGTCTTCAGAACAGCTGATAAACAGCCTCAGTTTACGATTGAGAGCGACCACCTGACAGAGTTCGCTGCCGACCTTGGTGTGTATTTCAATCTGCCACTCTCTAAGCGTTTTGCTATGGGCGCCAAGTTGCTGGCCGGTCGTAGTATCATGCAGGAGCTGAATCTCTCTGCCCATTACCAGGGTAAGGTGGTGGATGTCAACCCCATGGCCATCTTGGATGATGATCCCAATTTGTTCTACGAGACAGATGAGACCTACGATACCAAATGGGATTACTTTACGCTGAATGCCAACAACACCTTTAAGTGGGGAACAGGTATCTCGCTGACCTATGCCTACAAGGAGAATTATGCCTGGCGCCTGTTTGTAGATTATGATATGGCCCGTAA
The DNA here is from genome assembly GCA_902789415.1 of uncultured Prevotellaceae bacterium. Taxonomy (GTDB): domain Bacteria; phylum Bacteroidota; class Bacteroidia; order Bacteroidales; family Bacteroidaceae; genus Prevotella. Next base: position 35,534 of record CADAOD010000004.1, on the reverse strand, counting down.
GACCTATACGTTGGAGTATAATCCCACACAGTTCATGCATTCGGCTCTCCCGACATATTTCGACTTTGCGGAGATGATGCAGGAGATAGATCCGGCATATGCTGCTGACATGATATCGGAGATGTCGCCTGTGACCACACATATAAAAAAGAACCGCCATACTTTTGTAATAGGCGGCTCTTTAACCATATCGTTCTAAAAAAGATGCGATGCACTTACTGCTTCAGTAGATTCAGCTTGTGCTGAGGTGCCAGTGCATTCGTGGTCTTTTCGGTATATTCACCTAATTTAAGTGTAGCAGTCGCAGCAATGTTGCGGCTGCTATTTCCTATATTAAAGGTATAAGTACCAGCTTCGGTCAACCACTGACTGTTAGCCTCGTCAAAGCTGGCCAGCATGCGTACAGGGATGGTCATGGTCAGCACCTCGCTCTCGCCAGGCTGCAGCTCGTTGGTTTTGGCAAAGGCCTTCAGCTCCTGTGCAGGCTTCTCCAGCTTGCCCTTAGGTGCCTTTACATAAACCTGTGCCACCTCTTTACCGCTTACGCTACCGGTATTCTTCACGGTGATGCTTACCTCAACGGCATTCTTACCCTTGGCCTTTACCACTGGCTTTGAGAAGGCGAAGGTGGTGTAGCTCAGTCCGAATCCGAATGGGTAAGCCACGTTGCGACCAAAGGTGTCGAAATAGCGATAACCTACGTAGATATCCTCCTCGTGGTTGGTGTAGGCATGACCAGGGATAGGCGCCTTGTTGCCAATCATCATCTGCAGCGAGTAGTCGTCAATCTGTCCAGGGAAGTTCTTGGTCGAAGCATGATCGGTAGCAGCGATAGGCCATGTCATGGTCAGCTTACCCGAAGGATTAACCTTACCTGTCAGCAGGTCGGCAATCGAGTTTCCACCCTCCATACCAGGCTGCCAAGCGCACAGGATAGCATCGGGATAACCACTCCACGAGGCTGTCTCAATCACACTACCCGAGTTGATAATCACTACCACAGGCTTACCAGCAGCGTGGAAGGCATTGCACACATCTGTAATCAGAGCGCGCTCCTCAGCGTTCAGGTTAAACTCGGTGTTGATATCACGGTCGATACCCTCACCAGCCTGACGTCCGATGGTGATGATAGCTGCATCGGCACCACGCACCTCTTTATGAATACAGATAGGATCAAGACCTATCTCAGGATATTTCTGCTGTCCCATCATCTCTGTCTGGAACCACTTGGCGGGATGACGCTCTGCCTGGAATTTTACTCTTGCAAACTCGATATACTTGCGATAGATGTCAGTGAGAGTCTCGCTCGATTTGATGCCGGCATTCTTCAAACCCTCCAGCATGTCAACCACATAAGGTGGGTGAACACAACCCGAACCGGTACCACCGCTCAGGAAGTCGTATGAGTTCTCACCAAACAGGGCCACGGTCTTAATGTTGCCGTTCTTCCAGGGCAGTGTACCGTTGTTCTTCAGCAGTACGATACCCTCGTTGGCACTCTGACGGGTGATGGCGGCATGCGCCACAAAGTCGGGATTGTTAGAGGCAGGATACTTCTTGAAGCTTGGGGTCTTCACGATATACTCCAGCATGCGACGCACGTTACGATCCACATCGGCGATGTCGAGCTTACCGCTCTTCACACCCTCGATAATCTCGTTCACCTGTGCAGGCTGTCCTGGCTCCATCAGGTCGTTACCGGCCTGTACCTCAGTGATGGTAGGCAGACCTTCGCGAATACCAATCCAGTCGGTCATCACGATACCCTTAAAGCCCCAGTCGTCGCGCAGAATCTTGGTCAGCAGGTCTCGGTTACCCATCGAGTACTGACCGTTAATCTGGTTGTACGACGACATCACGGTCCAAGGGTTACTCTCGCGAACGGCGATTTCGAAACCACGCAGATACAACTCGCGGGCAGCACGCTGACTCACGCGCTCATCTACTGCAGTACGATCGGTCTCCTGCGAGTTCACGGCAAAGTGCTTGGCACTTACACCAGCCCCCTGACTCTGCACACCCTGTATATAGGCGGCTGCAATTTTACCTGTCAGCAGTGGGTCCTCCGAGTAATACTCAAAGTTACGTCCGCACAGGGGATTGCGGTGTAGGTTCATGCCAGGACCAAGAATCACGTCGCAGCGATACTCTTTGGTCTCGTTACCAATAGCCTGTCCTACCTTGTTTACCAGATCTGTGTTCCAGGTCGAAGCCAGGCACGAGCCGATAGGGAAGGCTGTGGCATAGTAAGTCTTGTCGGTACCCTTACGAGTTGGGTCGATACGTACGCCGGCAGGACCGTCTGTGAGCACTGTGGCAGGAATGCCCAGGCGTGGGATGGCAGGCGATGTACCAGCAGCACCAGCCACCAGGTCGGCCTCGCCGCCTACTACGGCATTAGCACTGAAAAAGTTGTTAGCACCGCCAACCAGAAGTTTGGCTTTCTCTTCAAGGGTCATAGCCTTGAGCACCTCGTCGATATTATCGGCGCGGAGCTGTACTTGAGCATTTGTTGTCATAGCGAATGTTGTTGCTAATAAGCAAGTTGTTAGTAATCTTTTCATATTGTTGATGCCTTTTTTAGTTGTGCAAAATGTTTTTCTATGGGAAGATACGGAAGTCGTACCCTTGGTCCTTCAGCCATTGTAACGACTCAGGCAGGGCCGTCTTCAGTTTGTCGATACTCTTTAGCGAGTCGTGGAAGGTGATGATAGATCCGTTACGCGCGTACCTCTTTACATTATTAACCACATCTTCGGCAGTCATCCATTTAGAGTAGTCGCGGGTCACCAGGTCCCACATCACAATCTTGTATTTTCTGCTCAGCCAGGCATACTGTGCCATACGCATCCACCCATGTGGTGGACGAACATAATGACTGTGTATATAGGCGTTGGCCTTCTCTACATTGTAGCTGTATTCCTTAATGGTATGGCGCAAGCCACCAATATGGTTGTGGGTATGGTTGCCCACCTGATGACCTTCGGCCAGAATACGCTTGTATAGTTCCGGATATTTGCGTACGTTATCGCCCACCATAAAGAATGTGGCGCGCACGCCGAATTCCTTCAGTGTGTCGAGAATAAATGGGGTAGCCTCTGGGATAGGACCGTCGTCGAAGGTCAGGTACACTGCCTTCACTCGACGGTCCATTCGCCAGTATGCTCTTGGATAGAGCCAGCGCAAATATATGGCCGGTTGCTCTATAAACATAATTTACTCTCCGTAAGTGCCACCTTTGGTTTCGTACAGATTGCCGATGGCCTTGAACTGTGCCTCCTTCTCCTTGGCCTTCTTGGCGTCAACAGCCGATTCAAGGTTCAGTATCTGGTTCAGGATATACATGTGAACCAGGCACTCCTGCTGCGACATGGCAAAGCGATCAGCGCTCAGCGAGCAGTACCACAGCATGTACTCAGCCGACTTCTTCCACAGGTTCTCAATAATCTCCTGTGCCTTCTTGGTTTGTCCAGTCAGGGCATAAGCCTTGGCCAGATCCAGCGAACCACTCTGGTAGTCGTGAGGGATATTGTAGCTTGGCAGTGCCTTCTCAGCCTTGGCTAATACATCCTTAGCCTGCTTGTCCTTACCCTCCTGAACCAGGTTCATGGCCAGCAGCGACAGCAGTCGGCGATGGGTATAGCACATGCGCATCACAGTCTCGTCGAGATAGATACCAGGCTTGTCCACACCACCAAACTTAAACTTGTTCATCACGTTGTTATACGTCTTCTCTGTGTCGAAGTTCTTCGCACCAGGTGCGTTGGTGGTGAATGGAGTGATACGGTTGGCCAAGCCCTCCTGAACAAAGTTGTCGCCCAGGTTCATGTAATTCTCCGAACCAACGGTGGTAGCTACATAGATAGGACGTGTCCAGTTGCACTGGGCAATCATCTCCAGCATCATCAGGTCCTGCTTGTACAGGGCGTTCTTACCCTTCAGCGAGATCACCATCTGATCGGGGATGGTATCAGCAGCCATCATCATACCACTCTTGCGAACGGCCTCCTTGTCGATGGTTACAAATACGGTATCTGTAGGAATCACATGCAGATCCTTATTCTTAGAGCGAACCCAATACTTCAGGATGTTCTTCAGCTCGAATGGCTTCTCGCCAAAGTTCTGCTTAGCCTCCTCTGGGTTCTCACGATACAGCTTCTCTACCTCAGCCTTCAGCGAAGCGTCAACCTGTACATACTCGTTGGTACCTGCACAGTACTCCAGTCGACTCCAGGTGATAGGCACCGAAGGAGAGTCGTAAGCCTGGCGACGCATCTGGTCGATATACCAGTCGGTCTGCAGATAAGAAAGGTTACATACGCGCGCGTCGGTACGGAATCCCTCAGTATCCTGGTTGTACCACAATGGGAAGGTATCGTTATCACCATTGGTAAAGATGATGGGGTTACCCTCTTCCTGCAGGGTCATGAGGTAGTTCTGACCGAAGTCACGACAGCAGTAACGACCTGAGCGATCATGGTCATCCCAAGTCTGACTGGCCATCTGGATGGGTACCAGCAGACAGGCCACGCTAATCACAGCGGCCACTACCAGGTTCTCCTTCTTCATCTTGCGGTTCAGCCAGTCGATGATAGCTGCTACACCCATACCACACCAGATGGCAAAGGCATAGAACGAACCTGCATAGGCATAGTCGCGCTCACGTGGCTGCATTGGTGTCTGGTTCAGATAAATCACGATGGCCAGTCCTGTCATGAAGAACAGGAAGAATACCACCCAGAACTGCTGAATGCCGATAGGCTCTTCAACGGTCTTTTCTACACCATTCACCACCGTCTTACGCTTGCGGGTGTACCAAGCCTGCCAGAACAAACCTAACAAACCCAGTATCAATGGCATGCAGTAGAACACGTTATGTCCCTTGTTCTCCTTCAGCTCAGTGGGCAGCATGCTCTGGTCGCCCAGACGGGCATCATCGATAAACGAGAAACCGGTAATCCAGTTACCATGCTCCAGTTCGCCGTTGCCCTGGATATCGTTCTGACGTCCGGCAAAGTTCCACATAAAGTAGCGCCAGTACATAAAGTTGCACTGATAGCTCAGGAAGAAACGGATGTTCTCCAACTGACTGGGCACCTTTACCATCATCTGTTCGCCACAGCGGTCGTAAGGTACCTGAGTGCCATCCACGCCACCCATCCACGATTCGTAAGCGGCAGCATGACCGGCATCGTACATACGTGGAAACAGCATATTCTGTGCATACTTGTATTCATCCTTGGTGCGTACTACAAAGTACGAGTCCTTCTCATCGGCAGTAGCCTTCTCCTTACGCTGATATACAGGCTTACCCTTACTCATCACAGGCTTGCAGTAGTTGCCATCCTGCTCCAGAGCTACCTGCGAGGTGTAGGCTGGTCCGTAGAACAGAGGACGCTGACCGTACTGCTCACGTCCCAGGTAATCACCCAGCGTAAAGATATCCTCAGGTGAGTTCTGGTCCATTGGTGGGTTAGCCGACGAGCGGATCACGATGAGCGCGTAGCTCGAGTAACCAATCATCAGCATCAGCATGCACAGCAGCATGGTGTTCTTCATGCGGGCAGTGATGAGCAGCTCTTTTTCACGGGTGTACTTCAGCAGGAACCACAGCACTACCAGTACTACCACACCAATCAGGAATGCCGACCAGCCCCAACCGTAGAAGGGAACACCCAGCATACCTACCGAAGCGATAAAGGCTAAGTTCTGGATAGTGAGCGAGTGCTTCTGTGTCTGGGTCTCGTAAACAGCCCAGATCACACACGATACCAACAGGATGATGTAGATAATCTCACCTGTGTTGAATGGCATGCCGAGGGTGTTCACAAAGAACAGCTCAAACCAGCCACCAACTGTGATGATACCAGGCACTACGCCATACAGCACAGCTGCCAGGATAACTACCGATACAGCCAGTGCGATGAGCGAACCCTTCAGGTTGGCATCGGGGAATCTGCGGTAGTAATATACCAGTACGATGGCAGGCACACACAGCAGGTTCAGCAGGTGTACGCCAATCGAAAGACCAGTCATATACATAATCAGAATCAGCCAACGGTCACTATGAGGCTCGTCGGCCTGATCCTCCCATTTCAGTATCAACCAGAATACCACAGCGGTAAAGGCCGATGAGTAGGCGTAAACCTCACCCTCTACAGCCGAGAACCAGAAAGTATCGCTGAAGGTGTAGATCAAAGCACCTACCAGTCCCGATGCCTCGATGGCAATCATCTTAGGCATGGTCAACTCGTCCCAGTTGCTAATCAACAAGCGGCGTGTCAGGTGTGTGATGGTCCAGAATAGGAACAGGATACACGTAGCCGACAGCAGGGCACTCATAGTGTTTACCATGCGGGCCACCTGTGTGGCATCGCTGGCAAAGTGCGAGAACAAATTGGCTGTCAGCATAAAGAAAGGTGCCCCAGGTGGGTGACCAATCTCCAGTTTATAACCGGTAGTAATAAATTCTGGACAGTCCCAGAACGAGGCTGTCGGCTCGATGGTAGAACAGTACACAAAGGCGGCAATCAGGAATGTCAGCCAGCCCAACGTGTTGTCTACTAATCTAAATTGTTTCATTATGATAAAAACCTTTTAATGTTAAAACACACTTATAGTGGTGCAAAGTTACACAAAAATTGTCTATATAAACAAGCCAGCTCCGTAAATTAAGATAATATAACGGAATAGTTTGCCGATGGTGATGGCGATGAACGTGATGATGATGTTAGATCGCATCAGTCCTAAGGCGATGGTGATAGCACTGCCTAACACGGGCAGAAAGGCAAAAAAGCCCATCCATGCACCGCGTCCTGCCAGAAAGCGGTGAGCCTTGTCCAGGTCCTCTTTCTTTACATGCAGGTATTTCTCTATCCACTCTATCTTACCCATGCGTCCCACACCGTAGTTAAACACACTGCCTAACACGTTGCCCACTGTACCATATATCATCAGTGTCCAAGGGTCAAGACCAGTAGCCATCAGTCCCACCATCACAGCCTCGCTCGAGAAAGGGAAAAAGCTGCCAGCCAGGAAAGCTGCCAGTAACATACCCCAATAGCCGTATTGTGTCAGGAAACTAATTATAAAATCCATAGGTTCATGCCGGTTAATACCAGGATAGCTATCATGGTAGCGATAAAAAACAGGTTGCTCAGTCGTGTTCGTGTCAGCGTAAAGAAGTGGGCTACGATAGGCGATACCACAATGGTCAGCATACCTATAAACGTATCGTACTTCTGTGGCTGTAAGGCCATCAGCACCAGGGTGTAGATGGTCAGCATCATCAAACTGTTGTATATCTGGCGCACACGTATCTTATCCATATAGCTGGTCATCCAGAAGTGGATGGCACCCACCACAAACAGCACCATCAGTAACGCTAAGTATGCCCACTGCTGGGTGGTAACCACTGAATAGTCGGCAGCCCACTGCATGTCGGTAAAGCGCTTCAGATAGTCGATGGCCATCTCAGGCTGATATCTGTAGGTGTACAGTTGCCAACCGGTAAATAACCAATAGGGTGTTATCAATCCTAAGAGTGCTGCAAAAAAGGTGCGCCAGCTAAGCGAGTAGATGGTGGTAGCCATCAGCAACAGGAAGATGGGTACAAACAGCAGGAAGTGCGGCTCCAACAGACTCACAATGCTGATGAGCATATATAGGTAGAACGTGCGCCCTGAGCTCTTCTGGTCCTGATAGCACGAGCACAGCAGCAATAGTCCCGCTGCCATGCTGAGTACCTGTACCGTACCTTGTATGGAGGCAAACATCCATGTAGCCGAGCAAGCCAACAGAATATAAAATACCGAAACCGAGCGACTGTAGACACGTATCAGCAGGTTGATATTGTTCAGGTGAATCATGGCAAACACCGATGTAAAGAAACACACAAACTGGAACCACCAACCCTGATGTACCAACCCCGCCAAAAGCCAGATGCCGACACCATACAGGATGGTAATCGGCAACGTGCGTCGGCTCTCAGCTATTTTATTCTGAAATCTTTTCACTATTCACTTTTCACTATTCACTACAAGTCGGCTCCGATGTCACGACGGAAATACTTGTCGGTAAACTGTATCTTCTGTGCCTCTTCGAACGACTTCTGCAGGGCCTCGGCCTTGTCCTTGCCATACGATGATACGGCAATCACGCGTCCGCCATTGGTCATTACCTCGCCATCCTTCAGGGCTGTACCTGCGTGGAATACGATGCTACTCTCTACGTTATCGATGCCTGTGATGGGGTAGCCTTTCTTGTAGGCCTGTGGATAACCACCCGATACCAGCATCACGCAAACAGCTGCACGCTCATCAAAGGCGATGGCACGCTGGTCGAGATTACCCTCGGCCACACCCTCCAACAGGTCAACCAAGTCGCTCTTCAGGCGCAGCATCACGCTCTCAGTCTCTGGGTCGCCCATACGGCAGTTATACTCAATCACGTATGGCTCAGCCTCCTTGCTTGGGGTGTTAGTGCGGTTGATGAGTCCGAAGAAGATAAAGCCCTTGTAGTCGATACCATCAGCAGCCAGACCCTCAACGGTTGGACGGATAATACGGTCCTCTACCTTCTGCATCCACTCCTTGGTGGCAAAAGGCACGGGGGTAACGCTACCCATACCGCCTGTGTTCAAACCAGTATCGTGCTCGCCAATGCGCTTGTAGTCCTTTGCCTCGGGCAGAATCTTGTAGTTCTTGCCATCAGTCAGTACGAATACCGAGCACTCGATACCGCTCATGAACTCCTCGATCACTACACGACTCGATGCGTTGCCGAACATACCGCCCAGCATCTCCTTCAGCTCTTTCTTAGCCTCGTCGAGTGTAGGCAGAATCAGCACGCCCTTACCAGCGCACAAGCCATCGGCCTTCAGCACATAGGGAGCCTCGAGAGTCTCCAGGAACTTCAGTCCCTCTTCCAGGTGTTCGCCATCAAAGGTCTGATAGCGGGCTGTGGGAATGTTATGGCGTTCCATAAAGGCTTTGGCAAAATCCTTCGAGCCTTCGAGCACGGCACCTGCCTTTGATGGTCCGATAACTGGTACGTTCTTGGTACGCTCATCGGCCTTCAGGTCGTCGTAGATACCCTTTACCAATGGATCCTCAGGACCTACCACTACCATCTGGATGCCCCTTTCAACTACAAACTGCTTGATAGCCTCAAAGTCATCGGCTTTCATATTTACATTTTCTCCGCAGTTGCTTGTGCCGGCATTACCTGGGGCAATGTATAGCTTTTCGCATTTATCACTCTGAGCAATTTTCCAAGCTAAGGCGTGCTCACGTCCGCCGCTTCCTAACAGTAAGATTTTCATATTGTTTATTTCAAATAGTCTTCAAAGTATTGTGTGATGCGCTCGTGCAGATGTACCGAGGCATGTCCACGCATGTTGTGCTCCTCGCCGGGATAGGCAAAGAAGTCGGGCTGTGTGCCGGCCTTGATGCAGGCATCCAGGAAACTCAAGCAGTGCTGCGGTACCACGGTATTATCGTTGTAACCCGTGATAATCTGCAGCTTGCCCTTCAGGTTCTGGGCCTTGTTAATCAGACTGCACTTGGCATAACCCTCAGGGTTGTCCTGTGGGGTGCCCATATAGCGCTCGCCATACATCACCTCGTACCATTTCCAGTCGATAACGGGTCCGCCAGCCACACCTACCTTAAACACATCGGGGTAGTTGGTCATCAGACTGATGGTCATAAAGCCACCAAAGCTCCAACCGTGTACACCCAGTCGGTTCATATCCACGTAGGGCTGCTGCTTCAGGAACTCCACACCCTTCATCTGGTCCAGCATCTCTACCTGACCTAACTGGTGCCAGGTAGCCTGCTCAAAGTCGCGTCCGCGATTCTCCGAGCCACGGTTGTCGATGATAAAGCAGATGTAACCCTTCTGTGCCATGTAGGTCTCCCACGATCTGCTGGCCCAGTGCCATGAGGCATCTACGTTGTGGGCGTGAGGTCCGCCATACACGTAAACCACAGTAGGATATTTCTTGTTGGGGTCGAAATCGTGAGGCTTCACCATTCTATAATATAAATCGGTGGTGCCGTCAGCGGCCTTGATGCTACCGTTCTCGTAGATAGGCTGTTGGTAGGCAGCCCAGGGGTCGGCTGCTTTCAGCAGGGTGATAGGTGCAGCCTTGTGGGTGCTGGTCAGCTCAATAGCGTTGGGCACTGTTGGCTCCTGGTATTTGTTGAACAACAGGGCGCCTGAGGCCGACAACTCACCACGATGCACGCCCTTGCCGTTATCCAGCAGGGTGCGCTTGCCTGTGCTGATGTTTACAGCCCAGAGGTTACGCTGCATGGGGTTCAACTCGTTCGAGGCGATAATCACCGATTTGTCCTTCAGGTTGTAGCCCAAAACCTCCATCACTACCCATTTGCCGTTGGTAATCTGCTTCAGCTGCTTACCGCTCTTATCAAATAGGTATAGGTGGTTGTAGCCATCCTTCTGACTCTGCATCACAAACTTCTGTGCATCCCAAGGCAGGAACTCGATGGGGTGCTGAGGCTCTACATATTTATCTGATGTCTCACGATACAACTCGGCAATCTTGGCACCAGTAGTGGCATCGTACGATACCAGACGACAGTCGTTCTGCTTGCGGTTCAGCTCCAGCATATACACTGTCTTGGCATCAGGTGCCCAACTGATGTTGGTAAAATAGCGGTCGGTAGGGTCACCAGCCTGCAAGTACACGGTCTTACCACTCTTCACGTCGAACACACCCACGGTTACCTTGTGACTGGTCATACCAGCCATAGGGTACTTGTCGGGCTCGTAACTGGCGTTACGTGGAAAGATATCTACCTGTGGATAGTCGGTCACCATGCTTTGGTCCATGCGATAGAAAGCTAACTTGCTACCATCAGGGCTCCAGAAGGTACCTTTGTCGATACCGAACTCATTGCGATGCACACTCTGACCGTACACAATCTCTCTGCTGCCATCTGTGCTCAACTGGTGCTTCTTACCGGCACCATCCACCACGTACAGCTGGTGGTTCTCCACATAGGCTGTGGCGCGCGAGGTGGCGTTCCAGTCGTAAGCCTGATGGCCAGACACACTGTCCTGCCAGACGATCTGCTTGGCCTTAAAATCCAACAGAATCACCGCCTTGCGGTTACCCAACTTCACGATAGGCTTGTTGGGGTAGGGAAAGGTGGCGTTCATCAGGTGGCGCACGTAAGTATCGTCATTGCTACCTGCCCAACGGTTGATATCGTCGAGTGTAAACAACTGTGTTTTCTTACCTGTCTTGGTGTTGATGGTGTAGCAAGCCTCTACATCAGTCTGTATCAGCTGCTCGCCCCACCATGTCAGCCACATGCTCTGTGGTCGCAGGTTGGCATAATTCGTACCGCCGAAGTTCAGGTCTTCGAGTGTAAACAGTTTCTTATCCTGAGCGCTCATGGTTGTGGCAGTCATCATCATGGCCAGTGCGGCCACCATCAGTTTAATCTTCATCATCATCAAATCTCTTTTTCTTTCCAAAGTCCTTGCCTTTGCTAAAGTCGCGCTTGCCGCCACGCTTAAAGTCCTTACGGTCCTTGCCCTTACCAAACTCCTTGCGGTCGCCTTTGCTAAACTCCTTGCGCTCTTTGCGGTCCTTACCACTGCGGTCAAAGCTCTCATGTCCGCCGCGGTTTCTACCAAGGTCGTGCTTGTGGAAAGTAAAGTTCAGAATATCGGCCTCCTCGTTCTCCTCTTTCTCTTCCAGGCGCTTTTTAAACTCGCGCTCCTTCTTAAAGCGGTGCTTCTCGGCCATCTGGCGCTTCTCCTCTTCGGTCTTCACTACGCCACCCTCCGAGCGGAAGTCCTTCAGCTTACCATCAAACATCTGGTACTTGCGGAACTCGCACTCCAGACTACCGTTGTAAAGCGGAATCTTGATGCTGGGCTTCAATCCAATCTGGTCGAAGCACTCCTCGCGATAGCTCAGTATCCAGGCATCGTTGCCCTTGAACTGGTGCTTCAGGCGCTCACCAATCATGCGGTAGGTACCCAACAGGTCGGGCGTCGAGATACGCTCGCCGTAAGGTGGGTTCGATATGATGATACTCTTGTTGGCAGGCTGTGTAAAGTCCTTAAAGTCCTGCTGCTCAATGGTGATGATATCACTCAGTCCTGCTGCCTTCACATTCATGCGGGCAGTATTCACGGCCTTCATGTCGATATCGTAGCCATACAACTTGTGCTTAAACTCGCGCTCCTGACTCTCGTCGTTGTAAATCTCATCAAACAGGTCGGCATCAAAGTCGGGCCACTTCTCAAAAGCAAACTCCTTACGGAACAAGCCAGGTGCCATGTTCTTGGCTATCAGGGCAGCCTCAATCAGCAGGGTACCGCTACCACACATAGGGTCGATAAAATCAGTATCGGCCTGCCAGCCGCTCAGCAGAATCATACCTGCAGCCAGCACCTCGTTCAGCGGTGCCTCTACACTCTCCTGGCGATAACCACGACGGTGCAAGCTCTCGCCGCTCGAGTCAAGACTCAGCGTACACTTATCTTCAGCAATATGCATGTTCAGGCGTACATCGGGGTTGGCCACCGAGATGTTAGGACGCTTACCCGTTTTCTCACGGAATTGGTCAACAATCGCATCCTTTACCTTATACGAAACAAACTTAGAGTGGCGGAATTCTTCAGAGAAGACAACCGAGTCGACCGTGAAGGTCTTGTCGGTACCCAGATATTCAGTCCAGTCAATCTTCTTGATCTCTTCGTACACATCGTCTGCGCTCTTAGCTTTAAAATGGCGTATTGGCTTCAGAATTCTGATAGCCGTGTGCAACTGAAAGTTGGCACGATACATCATTTCCTTATCACCCGTAAACGAAACCATTCGTCTACCGATTTCAACATCGTTAGCTCCCATTTGGGTCAGCTCTTTCGCCAGTACAGGTTCCAGTCCCATAAACGTTTTGGCGATCAATTCAAACTTTTGCTCCATTTCTTTTAGTTTACAGCGTGCAAAGTTAATGAAAGTTCGCCCAAAAATGCACTTTTTTACTGTTAATCTAACAAAAAATCCTCGTTTTTTATAAAAAACGGCCAAAAAATGTGTGTTTTCCAAATTATTTCGTTACTTTTGCCACATAAAATTAAAACCCAAGATGTATAATTTGCTACTTTACACGCAAACCGATACTAATACGCTCGTTCCGGTACTTTGGATTGGCGGAGCGTTGTTGTTCTTGTGGCTGTTCTTCATGATTTTTGTGCAGCGTCGTACAGGTCGTAAGCTCCAGCGTGAGTTGGTCGAGCTCGAAAGGGTTCGTCGTAATAATGTGGAGTCTGAGTTTGTGCTCAAGGCCATGAAGCTCAGTACCTGGCATATCGATGTGCCTACCATGAAGCTTTATGTGGATGCCGATTACCGTGAAAAGAAAGGCGGTCTGGTAAGTCCGCACGAGTCTCTTATCGAGGATTTGATACAGGTGCTCGATAAGGCCGATGGTCAGCGTGTACGCATGTCGCTCGATAAGGTGTGCTTAGGTCAGACACCTGCCTATCACGAGGTGTATCGTGTTAAGTTGGGTAAGGGTGCCATGACCTATTGGGAGGAGAGTTTTGGTACCATCGCTGCCCGCGATATGGAGGGTAAACCTTCACGTATCGTAGGTACTTCTATGCGTATTGATAACCAGAAGCAGATGGAGGCCGACTTGATTGCTGCCCGTAACAAGGCCGAGGAGAGCGACCGTCTGAAGACTGCCTTCCTGGCCAATATGGGTCACGAAATCCGTACCCCGCTCAATGCCATTGTGGGTTTCTCCGACTTGTTGCCTGTGGTTGAGAACGAAGAGGAGCGTAATCAGATTATCGCCGAAATCCAGAAAAATAACCATAAACTGCTTGGTATTATCGATGGTTTGGTAAGCATGTCTAAGGTCGAGAGCGAGGCCAAGAGCTTGGTTAAGCAGCAAACCAACATCGTGCCTATTCTGCAGGAGATTGCCGATTATTACAGTCAGATGGTCGATGGCACTACGCTGGTTTTGGCCACCCAGTTCCCTTATCCTGAGATTATGATGACCACCGATGTGGCCAAGTTTAAGGAGATTGTCAACAACCTCATGCAGAATGCCGTTAAGTTCACCCAGCAGGGTTCTATCACCTTGGGCTTCGACCTGTTGCAGGGCGAGAAGCTGCAGTTGTGGGTACTCGATACTGGTAAGGGTATTGCCGACGAGCATCAGCAGCGCATCTTCGAGCGTTTCTTCAAGGTCGATGAGTACGTGCCAGGCACTGGTCTGGGCTTGTCAGTTGCCAAGAGTCATGCCGAGAGCTTGGGTGGTTCTATTGGTGTCGATTCTGTATTAGGCAGTGGCTCTCGTTTCTGGGTAGAGCTCCCATTAAGCTAAAAAAAATTCGCCCCATGCAACTTTCTGGCTGTTTACTACGTCTAACAGTCAGAAAAGTTTATAAATGTTCAATGGTCAATATTCAGTGTTCAATGAAAACAAAGTTGTTTCTTCTTGCCATTTTGGCACTATTGTTAGTCTCTTGCAGTTGCAGTCGTGAGAATCTGTCGTTTAAGTTTGGCGATGCTGGTCCTGTGGTAACCGATTACCGCTCGTTACGTGGTTTCGAGCGTATTGAGGTGTTAGGTTCGCCCACCGTTTATTACCAGCAGACCGACTCGTTCTCGGTCAAGGTCAAAGGTCCTAAGGAACTGGTCGATCGTATTGTTACCGAGGTCGATGAGGGTAAGCTCACCATTCGCAATCGTGGTAAGGTAGGCATGTTTAACGTCAGCTTTGGCGGTGATGGCGAGTTGGCAGTGTATGTCACCTCGCCCGATTTGATATCAGTTTATGTAGGTGGCTCAGGCGATTTCATCAGCGAGAAGAAAGTAGATACCGATGAGATGGATGTCAACCTCAAGGGCTCAGGCGATATCCAGTTTGCCCATCTGTTGTGCGACCGCTGTCGCCTTGAGGTGGTAGGCTCAGGCGATGCCACTATCCGCAACCTCGACACCCGCGAGACCGATATCTCGCTGATAGGCTCTGGCGACATCCGTCTGCGCCAGCAGAATGCCGAAAATACCCGTATCACCCTGCGTGGCTCAGGCGATGTGGATGTGGAGTTTGGTAAGGGTTGTGGCTCTGTTGATGCCCAGCTTACGGGCTCCGGCGATATCGATCTGAAAGGTACCGTGCAAAGCTTTAATAAACAAAAATACGGCTCCGGCGATATCGATACCGATAAACTCAAGGTGGGGAATTAAAAACCTCACCTTTTTTGTTGGTTTTATAGTAAATAAAACCTAAATATATAGCCAAAGTTTTCGTAATTGGGTAAAAATGCGTACCTTTGCCGCCGGAAACTAGTAATTTTAAACGATTCTGGATGAAATATGCAATTATAGCTGCTGGCGAGGGATCGCGATTGGCACAAGAGGGTGTACAGGCGCCAAAGCCCCTGGTAAAGGTGGGTGGCGAGCACCTTATCGACCGTCTGATACGTGTGTTTATGGTCAATGGCGCCAGCGAGATATGTGTGATTTGTAACGAACAGATGACCGAAGTGGCCGAACATCTGCAAAAGATAGTAGATGAAAAACAGGTACCCTTGAAGTTTATGGTTAAAAGCACTCCCAGCTCTATGCACAGTGCTTGGGAGCTGAGCCAGTGGCTGAACGACGAGCCTTTTGTGCTCACCACCGTTGATACCATTTTCGACGAGGAGGACTTCCAGGCCTATGTTGCCTTGTTTAATACGTTGGCTAAGGCTGGTCAGATTGATGGTCTGATGGGTGTGACCGATTATATCGACGACGAGAAACCCTTGTATGTGGGCACCACTGGCGGTCAGCTGCAGATAACTGGCTTCTACGATACCTGCGAGCAGCCCAAATATATCAGTGGTGGCATCTATGGCTTAACACCCAAGGCCATCCCTGTGCTGCAGCGCTGCATTGAGCGTGGCGAGAGTCGTATGCGTAACTTCCAGCGTGCCTTAGTGGCCGAGGGGTTAAAGCTGGTGGCATTCCCCTTTGCTAAGGTGCTGGATATCGATCATGCGAGCGACATCGAAAAGGCAGAAGCCTTTTTGAACATTAAACATTAAACATTTAGAATTGAAGGTATTATTAGTACAGCGGGCGGAGGTGTTCTCGCCGAATTCGGTTCAGAAGGATAAGGCGATACTCGAGGCAGTAGGCGCTAAGCTGAGTGCGGCAGGGCACGAGGTGGAGATGGTGAGCGAGGAGCAGCCGTTTGCACCCGAGGGTTACGACCGTATTTTTACGATGGGACGCCTGCCTGAGACACTCGACAAACTGCGCGATTGTCAAGCTATCAACTCCTCTGCAGGCATCCATAACTGCGCACGCTGTCAGTTAGAATCGCTCATGCAACAGATAGGCACCCCCATGCCACCACGCGAGGGCGCCCATGGCTACTGGCTCAAGCGTGGCGATGCAGCTGCACAGAGTAAAAGCGATGTGCAGTATGCTGCCAACCAGACGGAACTGAACGCCAAGATAGCTGCCTTTAAGCAGCGTCGCATTACCAGCTATACCGTCAGTGCCCATGTGCCTGGCGATCTAGTCAAGTTCTATGGTGTGGCAGGTACAAACTTCTTCCGTTATTACTACCCAACGGACGATGGCGACACCAAGTTCGATGACGAGCAGCGTAATGGCACCGCCCGTCATTACCCCTTTGTGGTAGAGGCACTGCAGGCCGATGCCAACAAACTGGCTCAGGCTGTAGGCATCAGCGTGTATGGTGGCGACTGCATCATCCGCGAGGATGGCAGCTACTGTCTGATAGATTTTAACGACTGGCCCAGCTTTTCTCGCTGCCGCGAGTCCGCCGCTACTGCGATAGCGGCACTTATAAATATTAATAATTAAACATTATAATGGCAACATTTAAGGAATTATTGAAATTATCATTTAAATCGGAGGATACCGAGGAGTGGTTGGACGTGCATTTTACTCGTCCCATCGGACTGGTATTCGCCTTGTTGTGGAACAAACTGGATATCCATCCAAACGTCATCACCATCGTATCCATCTTCTTGGGCGTGGGTGCAGGTTGGATGTTCCATTATACCGATCTGCTGCATAACATCTACGGCGTACTGCTGCTGATGTTTGCTAACTTCTGCGATAGTACCGACGGTCAGATGGCGCGTATCACCGGTAAGAAAACCCTGATTGGTCGTATGCTCGATGGTTTCTCGGGCGACTTGTGGTTTACTTCCGTTTACTTAGGTATTGTGGCCCGCTTGTGGCATCAGAACATCCCTGGCACCGATATAGAGTGGGGCTTCTGGGGCTTTGTGCTCTGTGCCATTGCTGGTATCGGTCTGCACGCCAAGCAGAGCTCACTGGCCGATTACTACCGTCAGATCCACCTGTTCTTCCTGTTGGGTAAGGATGGTAGCGAGTTGGATAACTACAAGCAGCAGCGTGCGCACTACGAGTCGTTGCCCAAGAGCGACGTGCTCTCGCGTGTGTTCTTCTATAACTACGCTAACTACTGTAAGAGTCAGGAGCAACGCACACCCAACTTCCAGCAGTTCTTTGAGCGTTGGAAGCAGCAGCCTTCTGAGGACATCCGTCAGCGCCTGCTGGCGGGCAGTCGTCCTTTGATGAAGTACACCAACCTGCTGACGTTTAATTCGCGTGCCATCACCATCTACGTCACCTGTTTGCTGGGTTGCCCATGGGTATATCCCCTGGTAGAGATTACCGTCTTCCAGGCTATGTATATGTACATGCACCACAAGCACGAAAAACTTTGCGCTGCGTTATGATGAAGGGATATATTTTTGATTACGGTGGAACCCTGGATACGGGTGGACAGCACTGGGGCAAGGTCATCTGGCATGCTTACGAGCGTCAGCAGGTGCCTGTCACCGAGGAGGCGTTCCGCGAGGCCTACGTGCATGCCGAGCGCACATTGGGAAAGAATCCCATCATCCAGCCCGATTTTACCTTCCGTCGTACGTTGGAAGAGAAAATCCGCCTCGAGCTCGAATTCCTCGGTCTGCCGCAGTACCAGCAGACCGTGGTAGACGATCTCTATGCCATCACCTGCGCCGAGACTGCCAAGAGTCGCGAGGTGTTACTGCAACTCAAGCAGCAGTACCCCATGGTGCTGGTCAGCAATTTCTATGGCAACATCGCCACTGTGCTCAAGGAGTTTAAGTTGGATGGTATTTTCGATACCATCATCGAGAGCGCCGTGGTAGGCGTTCGCAAGCCCGACCCACAGATTTTTACCTTAGGCGTTGAGGCCTTGGGTATGCGCCCTGATGAGGTAGTGGTTGTAGGCGATAGTATGGATAAGGACATCATCCCAGCCGGTAAGGCGGGATGCCACACTGTATGGTTTAAAGGCGAGGGTTGGACCAACGACCCCGTAGATGAGTCGGCCGCTGAGAAAGTGATTACAGACTTAACACAAATATTATAGTAAATGAGCAAAAGGCTAAACTTAATGATTTTCTCGCTGTTGCTAACGCTGGGTGCGCTGGCGCAGCACATGATTACCGGTCAGATAGTAGATGCTAAGACCGGCGAGCCCATCCCCTTTGCCAGTGCCCAGTATCTGGGTCATGGGGTAGGAGTGGCTTCTGATGTGGATGGCAACTTCAAGATTGCGCGCCACAATGGCTGGCAACTCACATTTACGTCGGTGGGCTACGTATCGCACACCGTACAGATTAACTCAGGTATCAGGAGCGATATCAAGATTGCCTTGAAAACGGATAACCGCATGCTGAAGGAGGTTACCATCAAAACCAAACGTGGTCGTTACAGCAGGAAAAACAACCCCGCTGTTGAGATGATGCGTAAGGTCATCGCCGCTAAGAAGCAGACCGATTTGGATAACCGCGACTTCTATCAGTACAACAAGTACCAGAAGATTACGCTGGCACTCAACGATTTTAAACCCGAGGTGCTCGATTCGCCCAAGTATAAAAAGAAACAGTGGCTCATCGATCAGATCGAGGCATGCCCTTATAACAACAAGCTCATCCTACCCATCAGCGTGGATGAAACGGTATCGCAGAAGATCTATCGCAAAAAACCGCACGATGAGAAGACCATTATAAAGGGTATCAATACCCAGGGTATCAACGACCTGTTCCAAACAGGCGATATCCTGAACACCATCATGAAGGATGTGTTTACCGATGTGAACATCTACGACGATCAGATTCGTATGTTGCAGTACCCCTTCACATCGCCTATCGGAAAAGATGCCATTGGCTTCTACCGCTATTATATCGAGGATACGCTGATGGTTGATAAGGACCTGTGCTACCATCTGCACTTCCTGCCCAACAACCAGCAGGACTTTGGTTTCCGTGGCGACCTGTATATCCTCGCCGACAGCAGTTGGCAGGTCAAGCGCTGTGAGATGACCATCCCTAAGAAGAGCGATGTGAACTTTGTAGAGAACATGCAGGTGGTTCAGGAGTTTACGCAGTTGCCTGATGGCGACTGGGTGCTGAGTGTAGATGATATGTTTACCGAGATAAAACTGGCCAGCTTCCTGCATAAGTTTGCCGTGATACGTAACACCCGCATCAACGATTACGCCTTCGATGAGTTGCCCCGACAGTTGTTTAAGGGTACTAAGAAAGAGGTGAAGGATGTGAACGCCATGATGCGTAACGACGACTTCTGGAACCAGTATCGCCAGGTAGAGCTTACCAAGGCCGAGGGGCAGATGGACCAGTTTGTCAACGGTATGCAGAACGTCAAGGGCTTTAAGTGGATCCTGTTTGGCTTGAAGGCCCTGGTAGAGAACTTTGTAGAGACGGGCACGAAGGATCACCCCAGCAAGGTGGATATCGGACCTATCAACACCATGATTACCAAGAATATCATCGATGGCATACGTACCCGTATCTCGGCCCAGACCACGGCTAATCTCGATTCTAACTTCTTTGCCCGTGGTTACGTGGCACGTGGTTGGGACTCTAAGAAGTGGTACTACAAGGGCGACCTCATCTGGTCGTTCAATAAAAAGGAGTACCTGCCGCGCGAATTCCCTCAGCGCACGCTCACCTTCTCATCAACCTACGATGTGATGTCGCCATCCGATAAGTTCATGCGCACCGATAAGGATAATGTGTTTACCGCCTTTAAGTGGAGCAAGGTCGATAAGATGATGTTCTACAACCGCCAGTCGCTCACCTTCGAACGTGAGGAGGACTGGGGCTTCCGCACCACACTCTCGGCCAAGGTCGAGGAGAACGAGGCCTGCGGTAGTCTGTATTTCATCCCCATGTCGTACAGTAGCGATCGCAGTCTGTGGACCAACTGGAGTAACCCAGCGCCTGCAGGGGCAGCAGCAACAGCTTACGTGCCCAGTCAGAAGATCCGTACCACCGAACTTCGTGCTGAACTGCGTTTTGCCCCTGGCGAAACCTTTATCAACACCAAACAGCGCCGCTTGCCCATCAATCTCGATGCACCGGTGTTTACAGTCAGTCATACCTTAGGACTGAAAGGTGTGCTGGGCGGACAGTATAGCTATAACTATACCGAGGGCTCTATCTACAAGCGTTTCTGGCTCAAGTCGTGGGGTAAGATGGACTTTAAGGTCAAGGGTGGTATCCAGTGGGAGAAGGTGCCATTCCCCTTGCTCATCATGCCCGAGACCAACCTCTCGTACATCGTGCAGGACTATACCTTCGAGGCCATTAACAACATGGAGTTCCCTACCGACCGTTTCGTGTCGGGCCAGGTTAACTGGGACTTGAATGGTAAAATCCTCAACCGCATTCCCCTGTTGCGCAAGCTTAAGTGGCGCGAGTGGATTGGTTTCCGTGTGCTGTGGGGTGAGCTCAGCGATAAGAACAACCCTTACTTGGATCACAACATCGGCAACCCCATTGTGATGTACTTCCCCGAGGGCAGTTATGTCATCGATCCCAAGCGCCCCTATATGGAGTTGAGCTTAGGTCTGCACAATATTTTCAAGATTGTTCATGTGGAGTATGTACGCAGATTAAACTACAACGAGCTGCCTACAGCCCACAAGCATGGCGTGAGGTTTATGGTGCGAGCAACATTCTAAATACAGTCCGATACAGACAAAAAAAGAAAGCAAGAGTGTCATCACGACAGTCTTGCTTTTTCCATTTTCTAACTAACTTATTATCAACTATTCATTACTCATTTCTGATTTTGATGGTGCAAAGGTACGAAGAAAATTACTAAAAATCAATACTTTAACGTAAAAATTCGCACGTAAACGTTTGAGATATTCAAAAAAATATGTACCTTTGCATCGTCACATGATATGAATACATAAATGGTAACTAATAAACATCGAACCTCACTCAAGGATATCGCTCAGGAATTGGGCGTAAGTATAGCTACTGTCAGTCGTGCTTTACGTAGTTCGCCCGAGATTGGTCAGGCCATGCAGGAAAAGGTCAAGGAGCTGGCACGTAAAATGAATTACCGCCCCAACCCCTTTGCGCAGAGTTTACGTAAAGAAGCCCCAAGGGTCATTGGCGTGGTGGTGCCTAACCTGGTTACACACTACTATGCTGCTGTGCTGGATGGTATCGAGGACGAGGCCCGCAAGGCCGGCTACTCGGTCATCAGTGCCAACACCCACGAAGATAGCGAGCTCGAGGTGAAAGCCATCGATAACTTTATCAACCTGCATGTCGAGGGCATTATTGCCTGTCTGGCGCAGGATACACGCGACTATAGTCATTTCGAGGAAATCTACAAGATGCAGATCCCCATGGTGTTCTTTGGTCGCACCTGTCTGTCTGATAAGTTCTCTAGCGTCACAGCCAATGGCGACATCGCTGCTCAGGAGGCTACCCAGCATCTCATCGATACAGGCAGCAAGCGCATTGCCTTTATCGGCGGACCTAACCACCTGGATATGGTGGTGCGCCGAAAGCATGGTTACTTAGAGGCGTTGCGCGAGAATCGCATCCCCATCGAGCGTGAGCTGGTGGTATGCGAGAAAATTGATTACGACTGGGCCTTGGAGGCTGCCACCCGTCTGTTGCAGATGGAGAACCGCCCTGATGCCATCCTGGCCTTTAACGATATCATTACGTTTGGTGCCTTTACCGCCATCAAGCAGTTAGGTTTGCGCATCCCCGATGATGTGGCACTCATTGGTTTTACCGATGATGTGCATGCGGGCTATGTCACCCCACGCCTCTCGGCCATTGTCGATCAGAGTTACGAGATGGGTACCGAGGCCTGCAAACTGTTGCTCAAGAATATCAATGGCGATAGCAAGATTTACAAGAAGATTGTTCCCCAGAAGCTGGTGATCCGCGAAACATCGGCTAAAAAATAAGAATACTTATTTATATAATATGTATATGAAACGACTACTTACCTATATCCTCTGTCTGTTCTGCCTCACTGCCAGTGCGGCAACAGCTGTGATACCCGATATGAAGTTCCGTCGCATGGATGCCCGCGACGGTCTGTCAAACTCGCAAATCAACTATCTGTTCCAGGATTCGCGTGGCTTTATCTGGATTGGTACCTCGTATGGTTTGAACCGTTACGATGGCTATCGTTTCCGCATCTACTACTCAAATCCTACAGATACCACCACGCTGCGTAACAACCTGGTTGATCAGATATGGGAGGATGCCGACGGTATGCTGTGGCTCAAGCAGGGCATGAACTACAGTCTGTTCAATCCCTTTACCGAGCAGGTAACCCGCAATCCCAAGTCGGTGCTGTCGCAATGGGGCATCAAAGGTAATATCGACCGTTTTTATATCGACTCGCAGAAGCGCTTCTGGGTCAAGACCTACGATGAGGGCCTGTATTGCTATAACCCGCGCAAAAAGACCTATAAGCTCATCAAATATGGCTACGAGCAGAACGAACTGCCAAAGGAGTACAACGTATCCAACTTTGCCGAGTGGAACGATAAGTTGCTGGTAACCTCTACCGATGGCGATCTGATGATTATCGATGGCGATAAAGGCGAGATTATCCAGCGCGACGACTTTATGAAACTCAATGGCGGTAAGTCGAGTCAGGCTTATAACTGCTATGTCGATAAGCACAGCAATTTCTGGGTGCTCAACGTGGGACATGTGTTTGTGTTCGACCAGAAGGACAAGAAATGGTACGCCCATCTCAACGATTATCTGGCACAGTATGGCGTACCCCCACTGCCTGCCGACCTGGAGGTGTGGGATGTGTGCATGGACCAGCGTGGCTGGATATGGTTGGCTACCGACCACATGGGTATCTACGTCATCGACCTGAAGCGTGGCGAGGTAAAGAACTTCGTGAATAATAAGTACGATGCTACATCCATTAGCGAGAACACTGCCAAGAAACTCATGCTCGACCGCTCGGGTAACATGTGGATTGGCTGTTATCGCAATGGCTTGAATCAGTATATCGAGAAACTCTTGGGCTTCAATACCTTGGAGTTGGGCGACGTGAACACCACTTGTGTGGATGCCGCTGGCAACTGGTGGTTTGGTACCGACAACCGTGGTATCATCAAGTACCTGCCTGCCACTGGCGAAACCGAGGTTTACGATAAGGCACGCTGTGGCTTTGCCAGCGATGTGATGGTGTCGAGCTATGGCGCTAAGGATGGCTCTGTATGGTTTGGTACCTATAATGGCGGACTGATCCATCTGGGCCACGGACAGGTGAAGAACTACACCATGGCCAATACCGATGGTCAGTTGCTCAATAACAATATCTGGTCGGTAACCGAGGATAAATGGGGTAACATCTGGATAGGAACCTTGGGTAATGGTATGCAGTGCTTGTCGGCCCAAACTGGCAAGTTCCGCACCATCAACTCGCAGAACTCTACCTTGCCCGAGAACTTTATGACCTCTGCCGGTTGGAACGCCAAAGGCTGGCTCATCGTGGGTCACTCACAGTTCTACTCGCTCATCAACCCTGTAAGTGGTAAGATTGTGAACATGAAGATACCTACCGTCGAGGGACAGCAGGCTGCCATGCCTTCTACCACCTGTGTCATGGAGGATAGTCGTGGCTTAATCTGGCATGGCTCTACCTCAGGCTGTTGCATCATGGATTGGAAAACCAACCAGCAGACCTTGTTGGATATGAGTAGCGGACTCATTGGCTCGAGTGTGGTAGGTATCGCCGAAGATAAGCAGCACAACATGTGGGTAGTTACCGAGTATGGCGTATCCAATGTGGTGCCTAAGAAGGACGATGAGGGCCACTGGACCTTCAACGTGCGCAGCTTCAGTACCAAGGATGGTCTGCAGCAAGGTCCTTACAACCAGCGTTCTATCTGCGTTACCCCCGAAGGACTCATTCTGGTAGGTGGTGTGAATGGCGTGGATGTCATCAATCCCAAGCTGGTTACCAGTATCGACAACAACGAAACACCTATCTTTAGCGGACTCAAGCTCTTTGGTCAGCAGTTAGGTGTGGGCGAGGCTTACGATGGTCGTGTGATTATGGACGAAGACCTGAACGTGAGCAAGGAACTGGTGCTGCGTTATTACGAAAACCAGTTTACCATCCAGTTGGCTACCGATAAGGGCGAGATGCACAACGACTCGCGCTTTGTGTACCAGTTGGAGGGCTATAGCGATAAGTGGATCAAGACCGAGGAGAACGATCCTAACATTACCTATATGTCGCTGCACCATGGCGATTACGTGCTGCATGTGCGCATGCTCAACGAGGATGGCACCATGGGCGAGCGCGAGGCTACCCTCAAGATTACCATCACGCCACCGCTGTTGCGTAACAGTTGGATTATGGTTATCTTCCTGGCGCTCATTGCCTTGGGCATTTTTATCTGGCGCCGCATGTTCCTCAAGCAGCAGGCCGAGAAGACCGAGCGCGACTACCTGCGCATGGAGGTGATGAAGAAACAGTGGATGGCCGAGATGCGTGCCGAGTTGCAACAGCAGCAGGAGAGCGACCAGAAGGCACAGGCCGAGGAACTCTATAACGAGGCTTGGAGCATCGAGAAAACGGTGAAGAAACCACACGACTTGCAGCACTTTATGAAGGAGCAGTGTGCCAAGTTCAAGGCGCCTCTTGGAAAGCATGTCAAGTTCTCGTTCTTCCCATTGGCCAACGACCTTACTGTGGATTTCGACCGTGAGCAGATGGCACAGGCGGTACAGATGCTGCTCAACAGTTGTGCCCTGTTCTCGCCAACCGATTGCCGTATCAAGGTGTTCGTCGATAAGACCTCTACCTCTGGCTCTATCCGTATCTCGGATAATGGCGTAGGTCTGCCTCCTGGTGGCGAAGAGGCCATCTTCGATCCGATGGTGAGCGACGATGACTCAGGTATCAGTCTGTTCTTTGTCAAGGCCATTGTCGAGATGCATGGCGGTAACATCACAGCCGAGAACAACCCCAGTGGCGGTTCTATCTATACCATCACCCTGCCCGTAGAGCAGGCGCCCGAAGAGGCGGTGATGCTCGACGAGGACTAGTTGACAGTTGATAGTTGATATTACAACCAATAATATAAAAATGAAACGAATTAAGATTTTGGTGTCGGCCATGCTGCTATCCTCAACCATGATGGCAGCAGTGGTGCAGACCAACGGAAACAATGTGACTATTATGCCTGATGGTGGTCAGGCCAAGGTGGTGTACCTTGAAGTAATGAACAACCAGATTATTCGTGTGCGTGCTACCAGTAAGCAGGCGCTGCCCACCAAGCCAGCCTCGCTCATGATTGTGCCACAGAGTGCCCCTGCCAAAGGTAGTTATACCATTACCGACGAGGGTGCTACCGTAGTAGTTAAAACCCAGAAGGTAAAGGCTGTGGTTCAGAAGTCTACTGGTGCCATCACCTTTTTCGATGCCGCTGGTAAGCAACTGCTCAAAGAGGCGCAGGATGGTAAGCGGTTCTGGGACTTTACTGTTCCAGAGCGTGAGTTGGGTATGAAAACGGGCTATACCGTGCCCGAGGCGCATAAGCATGGTCTGTCGTGGCAGATGAAGTTCGATTCGCCCGAGGATGAGGCTTTCTATGGCTTGGGTCAGCACCAGAGCGAGGAGTTTAACATGAAGGGTAAGAACGAGGATCTGTTCCAGTATAACACCAAGGTATCTATTCCTTTCGTGCTCTCTAACAAGAACTACGGACTGCTGTGGGATTCGTACTCGTATTGCCGCTTTGGTAATCCCAACGATTACCTGCAGCTCAATCGTGCATTTAAGTTGTACGATAAGCAGGGGCGCGAGGGTCATCTCACAGGCACCTATGTTGATGCCCATGGTAAAAAGTTAGTCCGCGATGAGGATAGTATCTATTACGAGTATGGCACCCCCGAAAAGTCTGCCATCGCCCTCAAAACCGACAATGGCGGCATCAAAAACTTCCCCAAAGGTATCAACCTCATGGGCGCCAACGTTACTTACGAAGGCTTTATCGAGCCAGTGAACAGTGGAAACTGTCCACTCTCCACTGTAAACTGTAAACTGAACTATCAGTTCATCTTGTATTACTCCGGCTATGTAAAAGTATACATTGATGGCAAGGAGGTAGTTCCTGAGCGTTGGCGTACGGCTTGGAACCCCAATAGCTATAAGTTCTCTACCGAACTGCAGCAGGGCAAGCGTGTGCAGTTGCGTATCGAGTGGCGCCCTGATGGTGGCGAGGCTTATTGCGGACTGCGTGTGGCTGAGCCCCGTAGCAAGCAGGAGCGTGAGCAACTCAGCATCTGGAGCGAGATGGCCAAGGATATGGACTACTACTTTATCGCTGGCGACAACCTCGATCAGGTGGTTTCTGGCTATCGTACTTTGACTGGTAAGGCTTCGCTCTATCCTAAGTGGGTGTTAGGCTTCTGGCAGAGTCGTGAGCGCTATAAGACGCAGGACGAGATTGAAGGTACCCTCGCTGAGTTCCGCAAGCGTCATATCCCGATTGATAATATCGTACAGGACTGGAATTACTGGCCCGAGAACCAGTGGGGCTCGCACCAGTTCGAGGCCTCGCGCTATCCCAATCCCCAGCAGATGCTCGACAACGTGCACAAAATGCATGGTCGCTTTATGATTAGCGTATGGCCTAAGTTCTATTGCAATACCGACAACTACAAGGAGCTCGATGCCAAGGGCTGGATGTACATCCAGAGCCCAACCGATGATATCCACGACTGGGTAGGTCCTGGCTATACCAATGGTTTCTACGACGCCTACGATCCCGGTGCCCGCAAAATGTTCTGGCGCCAGATGGACGAGAATCTGTATTCCGCCCTTGGTAAGGGCGTTGATGCCTGGTGGATGGACGCCTCAGAGCCCAATGTGCGCGACTGCACCCCGATGTGGTATCGCAAAGCCCTCAGTGGTCCTACAGCTTTAGGTACTTCTACAGAGTATTTCAATGCCTACAGCACTGTGAATGCCGATGCCATCTACAATGGTCAGCGTTCTGTTTGGAAGGGCAAGACCAACGAGCCCCGTGTGTTCCTGCTCACTCGTAGTGGATTTGCTGGTGAGCAGCGTTACTCTACTGCTACATGGAGTGGTGATATCGGTACCCGTTGGGAGGATATGCGTGCCCAGATGACGGCAGGTCTCAACTATTCTATCTCGGGCGTACCTTTCTGGGGTATGGACCAGGGTGGATTCTGTGTAGAGAGTCGTTATGTAGCAGCCCAACAACTCTATGATAAGAGTGGGGTAGAGAACGAGGACTTGAAGGAGTGGCGCGAGCTGCAGACCCGCTGGAACCAGTTTGGTACCTTTATTCCTTTGTTCCGTTCGCATGGTCAGTGGCCATTGCGCGAGATTTGGAACATCGCCCCCGATGAGCACCCCGCTTACAAGTCGTTTGTTTACTACGATAAGCTGCGTTATCGCCTCATGCCATACCTCTATTCGTTGGCAGGTTGGGCCCACTTCAAGGATTACACCCTGATGCGACCCTTGGTGATGGACTTTAATGGCGATCGCGAAGTAGAGAACATTGGCAACCAGTGGATGTTAGGTCCCGCCCTCATGGCCTGCCCCGTAGGCTACTACAAAGCCCGCAACCGCTCAGTTTATTTCCCCGCCCAATCAAGTTGGTATAACCTGTACACCGGCGAGATGATTGAGGGCGGCCAGCGCCTCGTAGTAGATGCTCCGTACGAGCAGATTCCAGTGTTCGTGCGCTCAGGCGCCATCATCCCCTTCGGACCTGAGATGGAGTGGAGCGACGAGAAACCTGCCGAACTCATACATCTTTATATATACGCGGGCGCGAACGGCCAGTTCCAGTTGTACGAGGACGAGGGTACCAATTACAACTACGAGAAGGGCAAGTACGCCACCATCGATATCACCTACGATGATGCTACCCGTACCGTATCGTTTGGTGCTCGCAAGGGGCAGTTCGCAGGCATGTTAAAGAACCGTCAGTTCAACATCGTGCTGGTATCAAAAGAGCATCCCCAGCCCCTCAACCTCGATAACCCATCGGGCAAGCTGGTTCAGTACAATGGCAAGGCTGTCAGCGTTAAGTTATAAGATATAAGTCAAGTGATTGGTTGAAAACCGGTTAAAATAGTTTAAAAAAGCGATATGTTGGTTGCAACGTATCGCTTTTTTTAGTACCTTTGCAGACTTTTTCAGAGTAACGATATAAATATGAGGCAATTAAAGATTCAAAAAAGCATTACCAACCGATCAAGTGAGGCACTCGACAAGTATCTTGTAGAAATCGGTCGTCAACCCCTTGTCACTATTGATGAAGAGATTGAGCTGGCTCAGGCCATCCGTCGTGGCGGTCCTGAGGGCGAGAAGGCTAAGGAACGCCTGGTTACAGCCAATCTGCGCTTCGTGGTGTCTGTAGCAAAACAGTACCAGCATCAGGGTTTGACACTCACCGACCTGATCGACGAAGGTAATATTGGACTAGTGAAGGCAGCAGAGAAGTTTGATGAAACACGCGGATTTAAGTTTATCTCTTATGCCGTATGGTGGATTCGTCAGAGCATTCTGCAGGCTATTGCCGAGCAGAGTCGTATTGTGCGCTTGCCCCTGAATCAGAGTGGCGCTCTGAGCAAGATTAATCAGGAAATTAACAAGTTCGAGCAGCAGCACCAGCGCCGTCCATCGGTTACCGAGCTGGCTGAGCTCACACAGATTGAGGAGTCGAAGATTGAGCAGACTGCCAAGGCCGATAGTCACCACATGAGTATCGACGCACCTTTTGGCGAGGACGATGATAACTCAATGGCCGACATGCTGAGCAGTGGCGAGGATACCCGTACCGATAAGCTGGTGGATTACGAGTCGCTCACATCCGATTTGGATAATGTACTGCGCAACGTACTGAAGGATCGCGAACTCAAGATCGTGAAGGAGTGCTTCGGTATTGGCTGTCAGGAGCGTGGTCTCGAGGAGATTGGTGCCGAGATGGGCCTTACCCGCGAGCGTGTACGTCAGATTCGCGAGAAGAGCATCACCAAACTGCACGACAGTGGTTATGCCCGCATTTTGATGAAATACCTGGGCTAATAAGCTAATTACTTATTGGTAAAGTAACGATAAACTGGGCGCCATCTGTATAGGTGGTGTCCAGTTCTACTTTTCCACCCAACTGTTCGGCCAGTCTGCGACTCAGTGGCAATCCTAAACCGATACCCTCCTTAAAATTATCCAACTTTACAAAGCGGTCAAAAATATGCTCTGCCTCTTCGGTTGGAATACCGCTTCCTGTATCTGTTACAGTCAACTTCAACTGGTCGTTTTCCTGCTTGGCTTTCAAGGTAATCTTGCCCTTTTCGGTATATTTCACCGCATTATCCATCAGGCAGGCCAGTATGCGGCGCAGCATATTCTCGTTGGTGGTCAGCGTAAAGTCGTCGGGCAGTTCCGTTTCTACGTTTAGGGTGGTGCCAGCGTTCGCGTAGTCTTGATACTCTATTTGCAACCCGCGCAGCATCTTATTGATGTTGGCGTTATCTTCCTTGGGCATCTTTTCGGTGCTCTCAATCAGCGATAAGCCGATAATCTCATCTATCAGCACGGTTACCTGTCGGGTGCTCTTCTGCATCATGGTCGATATGCGTTTGCGCTCCTCGGGATTGCCCGCCAGATCGGGATCGGCTATCACCTGGGCAAAACCCGTGATGATGTTCAGCGGGGTGCGCACCTCATGACTCACGTTATGGATAAACGCCGTCTTCATCTTCTCCGATTCCATGGCCTTGTTGTAGGCTTTGCGCAATTCCTCCAGGTGCTTTTTGCGGGATTGCACAATATATACCAGGGCGATGATTAGCAGTGTCAGCATAAACACAGCACCCAACAGGGCGGTGGTGCGCAAAGTAGCCGCCTTTTTCTCAGCTTCGTACAACTCTACCTGTTCCTGGATGCCCTGCATACTGTTGGTTAGCACCACATTATCTATCGAGTCGCCGATCAACGATTCTTTCTTAAACGATTTGTAGGCCTCTTCCCATCTACCGGCACGCTCGTAGATGAGTGGGATGGCATCGGCACCCTCATCGCCCAGTTCGCGCTTGGCATATTCGATAGCTTCATCTACCTTTCCTGTGGCGGCTAAGTAGTAGGCCTCCATGCTGCGCCCGTGAACCGACGACAGTCCTTTCTTTTCGCCCTCCTTATACACCTTGTAGCCCTCCAGGAATTTCTCGATGTCGCCACTGTTATAATAGGTAAGCGTTTTGCGGGTTTCGATATCAAACACGCGGTCGGGCGAGTATTTCTTGGCTATCTCCTTGGCTTTGTCCATCAGGTCTAAGGCCTCCTGAGCGTCATCATCCAAGGCCACATTGATGATATTCATGTAGATGGGCGGGATACTCTCGTAGTAGCCGTTCTTCTCCATCATCTCTACCACCTCGTACCAACATTTCTTGGCAGCCTCCTTGTTACCACAGTACTTGTTGATATGGCCCATCATGTTCACGGCCATATACATCTCCTTGGTCAACTTCTTTTCGCGCAACTCCTTCGACAGTTCCTGAGCCTTGGTGTAGGCCTCAAAAATATTCTGGCGGTTCATCTCGAATATGATGTCGTTGCACCGCTGCGTGTAGTAGCCGTGCAGGTCGTTATGCTCCAGCAGATAGTTCTGCAGGTTCGTCAGATGCGTATAGAATCGGGCACTGTCGCCATCGTTAAACGCATGACTCATCGAGTCGCGAAGCACCTTGTATTTCGCGTCGTGCGTATAGTCTACTTGGGCGTGGATGTCATTGGTTCCTAATAGTAGTGCTATAGCTATAAGGGTTTTAGTTATTTTCATGCCACAAAAATACAAACTTTTCTACAATTACCAAATTAATTTGCCATTTTTTATCATTAAAACAAAAAAATCTGTGTAATCCGTGTAATCCGTGCCTAAAATTTCTTACCTTTGCAGCGTAAAAATTGTAGTATGATGAAGAAAAATGTGATTTTAGCCCTGATAGCAGTGCCCTGCTTGCTGGCCAGTTGCGGTCAGAAAAAGCAGCACGACGATATTATTGTTCAACAAACCGAGACGCCTAAGCCTCAGGCCCCCATCCGTATGCAGGATTACAAAGATGTAAAAGATGTGCAGTGGTTGGGCAAGCAGTACCAGATTGAGGTGTCGCGCACGGCCGACGATTCATTGAAAATGGTGAAGGACGAGACCGGTCAGAAGTTTGTGGATAACCGCATTACCTTGCGTGTCATCCGCACCGATGGTAGTGTGTTCTGTAGCAAGACCTTTACCAAGGCTGCTTTCGATGCTTGCTTGGACGATGATTATCGCATGACCGGCATCCTCGAAGGCTTTGTGTTCGACAAGGCCGAGGGCAACCAGCTGTTCTTTGCCGCCAGCGTCTGCCATCCCCAAACCGATGAGTACATCCCCATGGTAGTAACCATCAGCAACTTCGGCGAGGTCGGCATCTCCAAAGACCAACAAATGGAGTAATCGATATGAACCACCGTAAAGTCATTCTGATTGTTATCGCCGTCGTATTGGCAGTAGTGGCAGCGTTATTGTTGCTAACCTGCCAGCGGACCTCCCTGCCAGGGGACAGGTTCCTGGCAGCTGAAACAGATGCCAGGAACCTGTCCCCTG
Source organism: uncultured Prevotellaceae bacterium (assembly GCA_902789415.1). GTDB lineage: Bacteria > Bacteroidota > Bacteroidia > Bacteroidales > Bacteroidaceae > Prevotella. The sequence continues at coordinate 3,492 of CADAOD010000004.1, read as the reverse complement.
GCAGGGAAACCAACGTTGTTGTTCAAGTCCAGCAATGCTCAAAACTTTACACCGCCGAGTATCGCGTTCACAAAATCATCACCCACGATGACGCCTTACGCCTAAAAGGCCAGTTGATGAGCAAATCCTTCAATCTCAAGGTCCCCCTAGCCGACAGAAAAATTGCCATCCCCATGGATGCCAAAATCAAGGCATATATCGATTTCTCGGACTTCTCCGAGCAGAATGTCGAGCGCAATGGCGACAAGATTACCATCATTCTGCCCGACCCACAGGTGGTGATGACCAGTTCTAAGATCGATCAGAACAACGTCAAACAGTACGTAGGCCTTACACGAGCTCACTTCAGCGACGCCGAGTTGGCCAACTATCAGCAGCAGGGTAGGGAGGCCATCCTGCAGAGCATCCCCGACATGGGTATCGAAGAAACCGCCCGTGCCAACGCCGCTAAGGTCCTCGTTCCTATGCTCACCCAGTTGGGGTACGAAGAACAGAATATTACCATTGCTTTCCGCAAGGATTTGGACTTTAAGCACAAATATCAGGGTCTGATTCGCTTTGAAGATTAGAGTTATGAAGAAGGTTAATATCATCATAGGTGCAGTTATAGTCATCGCTGTTATCGCGGTTTTCTTCTGGGTACGGAGTGTCCTGAAGAGCAACTATATCGAGTTGGGCTCAAACGATAAAATCGATCCCACCCCCACGCAGATACAGTCTATTAGGGATATCGGCGAATGGGAGTTCCTCTCTATCTCTGCCGAGGAGATGGTTGATACCGTCCGTAAGGGTTTCTTCTCGGATGATGAGTTAGTCCGCATCTACTACGGCACCCTCCGCCTGGGCATCAACATGCAAAACCTGCGCGACGATGCCATCACTCTCCAAGGTGACACCCTCCAAGTGACGTTACCGAAGGTGAGTCTCTTGGACAAAGATTTCATCGATGAAGCCAAAACAAAATCCTTCTACGAGAGTGGCAAATGGACCCCTCAGGCCCACCAGGCCCTCTACCAAAAAGCCCACCGCCAAATGCTCCAGCACTGCCTCACCGATGAAAACGTTTCTGCCGCCCAAGCCAACGCCGAACCCCAGCTTTCAAACCTCTTCAAAAGTTTGGGTTATAAGAATGTAATTCTTAGCTTTGAGTAATTCAGGGCTTGCGCCCTGTGGGGAGGTGAGTGCCCCTGCCAGGGGACAGGCCCCTGTCATCCGATTCCCCCCGTTCGCTAAATCGCTCGCTCCGCCCACCCTCGCTCGTCGGGGCTGTCTGCCCCTTGGCGCGCGGCATCCCCTTCGGTGTTTTCAGGTATTAGATATTGCGCCTTCGGGCTGTCAGGGACCTGTCCCCTGTCATGGGCTTACAGACCTTGGATAAGACCGCGGCCTACGCCTGTTAATCGCTCTAACTGACGGTAAGAGGCTCCTTTTGATTTCAAGAGCTTCAACACATCGCGTTTGATGCCATCTTCCAATTGCTGGAATGCTGTGCTGTTCGAAGCACCAGTATGCTCCTTAATCAATAGCATAATCTGATCGTCCGAGGGCCTCTCCCTCGGCGTGTCTTCCATTTCCAGGCAAGGTACATCATCCTCCAGCGGCTCGTCAATCCATTCCTTCAGTTCGTCAAATGGAATTCTTTTCAATACTGTCGCCGTATCGCAGATTTGGAACACGGGTTCTACTGTTCCGTCAAACTCGCCCCAACTACTGTATGTGTAGTCGCTAACCCGCTCAACAAGCTTAGCTTTTACTGGATTTTGGTGGATGTAACGGAGCAAAGTGGTAAAGTATCCCATATCGTTGACCGGCTCTGACTTGAATCGATCCTTGAAAAGATGACCGTCTCGACCGTATTTTCGATTATAATAGAAGACATAGCTACCAGCAATGCGCTTGATAGTTTCGCCCACGGTTTCTTCACGCTCACGTATCAGCAGATGCAGATGGTTTGACATCAAACAATAGGCATAATAAGTACAATTGCAGCCACAAGGCGCACCTTCGTCGTCATAACGAAAACGCATTTTGTCGAGCGTTGCGATGAATTGGTAGTAGTCCTCCTCATCATTAAATATACTCTGGTGGTTTATACCACGTATCATCACATGGTAAATTCCTGTTCCTGACTCCTTTCGTGATTGTCTAGGCATTTTATCTTTTTTCTGTTTAATGATTTAACTTAGTCTTATTTTCGCTGCAAAAATAATAAAAATCCCAAACAATCCCATCATTATTCCAGAAAAAATGCACATTTTCTTCATTTTGTGCCATTTCGCCACTGCCAGGGGACAGGTCCCTGGCAGCTAAAGATGAAGATTTCAAAAGAAATACTTGCAAGTTTCAACTATTTGTTTTATATTTGCAGCGGATTTGTAAAATTTACGATTATGGTAACAACAACATATAATCAAGTAGAAGTGTCTCCTGTTGATGCGCTTTGGACGTTAATACAGGGACAAACCAAGGCTGTAAGAGTTGCACTTACCAAAAGACTTTTAGAACAGGAAAAGGCAGCCTTAGCAGCAAAAGCTGTTGATGCTAAAAAGTTTACTCAGAAGATAAATGCTCTTGAGAATGATTCAGAGGGTTTCTTAAAATTGGGTGGCTTTATGTCAGATAGCAGTAGCAGTGCAGATGAACTTCTTGAAGAGGCGCTAACCGATAAGTACGGAATCTGATATGAAAGTCTTTATTGATACAAATATTGTTCTAGAATACTTCATGCATCGTGAGAAGTATGAGGTGGCAGAGAAACTTTTGAAAGAACTTCATAAAAGAGATGCACAGATGTTAATGTCGGTAGGGGCTTTCTATACCATACATTTTATTATCCTGAAATACTTACATAAAGAACAGGGGCTCGTTGGCGAGGAGTGTTTGCAGAGTCTACGGATTATCTTGAATAAGATACTTCAGATATTTGATATTGCAGAGCATGATAAGAATAGCCTTTTACAAGGTGTTTCTGATGAAAGGTATAAAGACATCGAGGATAGTTGTCAATATCAAGTGGCGCAGAAGGTTGGATGTGAGGCTCTGATCTCATTTAATATCTCAGATTATAAGGAGTCGGCAGATGGACAAGTGAAAATCTACACACCTCAACAGTTTATTGAACAGAAATTGCTCTAATGATAAAATTATCCCTGCCAGGGGACAGGTCCCTGGCAGAAACTTCGAGTAATAATCCCCCCCGCTCGCATGGACGCTCGCTCCGCCCACCCTCGCTCGTCGGGGCTGTCTGCCCCTTGGCGCGCGCCGCTCCCCGAGTGTTTTCAGGTATTAGATATTGCGCCTTCGCGCAAAAAAGCGACCAGCTACGCGTAGTCGCAACAAAAAAAATGCCGGACCTTTGATGGTCCGAGCATACCTTAATGAAAGAGCGACGAATAGGAGCGGTTGCATCCCCCTTTGAAGAGCCCACTGAAAAAGTCCAGAATGTTAAATGGATTAACAGTGGTTTCAGGTAGTAGGGATATTAGAATTGTC
>CADAOD010000003.1 GCA_902789415.1 uncultured Prevotellaceae bacterium | reverse complement strand
AATGAAGTGAATTTACGTTCAAGCATAACAATGTCATTAAAATTTCGCTGCAAAATTACAATAAAATCTTTATTCAGCAAAGAAAAATCCACTTATTCCGTAGTTTTAGCAATAATTTTGCCAACTTATTCCGATTTTGCCACCGCAAACATACCCACTTATTCCGTTTCTAAAACCATAAATATGCCCACTTGTTCCGTTCCATGCTTTATAAGTTGGCGCAATCCTGACTTTTTTGCCAGATTGCGCCGAGTTATAACCTATTTAGAAGCCTCTTCCATCAGTGCCGCACGCTCCTCCTCGCTCATAGCTTTAAGTATATTGAGCAAATCTTCCGTGCTATTAACGGTTTGTGGGATTTTTAGCAAATATGAATTATACTCCTGCATCTTGGGTAGCGGATATGAGCCAATATATTTTGACGTAATATCATTGTTGGAGCTATGTGCCATACTACTTTGTATATATTCCCGTGGAACGCATCCAGAATTGTTCAGATTTGTTGCGAAACTATGACGCGCCCAAGTTGAGGTGGGTGTCTGCTCTAATTTCAATAGCGCGGCTACTTTCTTCATATGTTTGCGAATGTATTTATTGTAGCGTTGTATCACCCACAACTCTTGTTCTGGAGTTTTAGACTTGTCCAAAATGGGGAAAACGCGTTCACCCAGTTTTGGTTTGTTGCCATACCTGTCAAGAATCTTCTGTATCTCTGGCGTAACAGGGAAGATGACTTCACTGCCACCTTTAGTACGACCTTTTGTCTTATGCCTTTGGAATCTCAGTTGTTTTCCTTGTGAAGAAAAATACCAGTTATCATATTCCAAACGAAGTGTGTCAGCCAAATTCTGCCCATTGGCAAAATACATAAAAAGAAACAGGCCAAGGTCGCGAAATAGCGCATTTTTGTCCCTTGGAATAAAGAGTTCCTTGCCATTCTCATCTTTTGCTTCACCCTTCTCCCAAAACTCATATAGCTGCTGAAAGACTGTCACCGCCATAAAGCAATCCTTCCGGCTTTCCATTTGGTTATAGCCAGAGTCCTTGAACATTTCCTCCGTATTACCTTTAACATAACCTTTTCTGATGGCTCTATTTACCATAGTACGAAAAGTGCGTAGATTAATACCGATATATGTTGTGCTCAATTTGGCCTTCTGCATCTTTCTCACCCAATCTTGTACGAAATCAAAGTTTATCTCAGAAAACTTAACCTCTCTACCATTGTCTCTAATAAAACGATTCCGAGTGTCTTTGCCCACACCAGCCGTCCCAAATTCTCCTTCATTCTTCTTCTCTTGAATATACTCGTCCCAAATAGTGTATATGGTGACATCGTCATTTGAAATTCCATTGTACCTATCTTTGATCCGGGCAAGGGAAAAAGTACCAGCATCGGCCATCTCATAAACTATTGGCTTCAGATTGGTGATATGCTTCTTTAGTTGTGCGCGTTTCTCGGAATCACTTCTCACTCTTGTACTTTGCTCGTGCTTGCACATTTCCAACCAATCATTCCATTTGCATTTTTCACCTATTGGCAAATAGAGACGCTTGGAATCCTTGGTTATTCTTAGAACAATTGGCAACTCCTGAAGTTGGTCGTGCTCCAACGGATGGCCAGCTTCATCTCTCTTTGTAACGGCCCACTTGCGTATATCAATAGTAAGGGACACATAGATTCCCTTGTAGTTGAAATTGGCTAAATCAGCCGATTCAGTGAACATGAATTTCTTCTTTGGCATAGCTAAACCCTTTATTTATCAATGTTTCCAACTATATTTTGGTGAACATGATGTGAACATAGACCTCTAAATTCAGTGCAATGCAAACTGCAAAATTTGCAACTCATTTATTTACCGATATTTAGGATTTTTTGAAATTCTATGAAAGCACCATGGAAAAGACTCATAATCTGGAGGTCCTTGGTTCAAGCCCAGGCTGGTCCACACTAAAAGAAGCCCTCAAGAGTTCAAACTCCTGAGGGCCTTTTTTATTTCTTTTCCTGTTCGGCCAATTTGGCTAAGTAGTACTCGCGAACGTCCTTCCACTTGTAGTAGGGCCAGGTATCGGTTTTAAGCGGCATGTGGGCCTCGCGCTCGTTAAACAGTACCTTTACTAATATATCGCCTGTCTTTCCCTTTTTGGGGCGATAGAAAATAAACTGCACGTTGCAGCCTGTGGGGATAAGATAGTAGGTACGGAATGAGTTTTCGAGCTCGTCGAGATTATCTACCTGTACGGCCGCTCCATCCAAATCCAGCATACACAACAGAGGCAGTACCACGGTGTCGTGACCAAATCGCAAAGAAACCTGTTTCTGGGTAACGGTATCGGCCGTTTCAATGATATTCTTCAGCAGATTCTTCTGGTTCCACTGCATCTTGCCACCCGTCTGTGGTGCATTACTATACAACAGATACCAATACAGGTTGTTGCTACGCCACAGATCGCGCAGTTCCTCGGGAGTAAAGAGTTCCAGCAGGGTGGCATCGCCATCATGACTCTGCATGTTCAGCGCCACATCGGCAATCTTGCTCATCAACGAGCCGGTGGTTACGTTCAGGTACACCCAGTGCTGATCGTTAAAAAGCTGCTGCATCAGGCGCTCAGGGTGCTTTAAACTGTCGCTCATGGCCTGTTGCTTCTGCATGGCACGCATCACGTTCATCTGTGGCATGCCCATGCCGCGCTCCTGGCGCGAGGGCGAGTAGTTCATATAATGCATATCAGCCTTGCTGGCATCGTTAAAGATACGGGCCGATGGATTGGCTGCCTGCAGTTCCTCGCATTCGGCCATCATAGAGATAATGGCACGGATAGAAGTGGTTGATACCGAGTGTATGGGCAAATTAGGTGTCTTGAAGATCTCAGGGAAGTTCTGCGCCATGCGCTTGGCGATACCATGGTGCTGACGCTGACCAGTGGCAGTCAAATCGCCCAAACGGTCCTTTGTAGTCTTCTGCATCGAGTCGAGCTTAGCCAGTACCTTATCGCCCAGCGGGGTCAGCTTACCAGCAAACTTAGCCTTGCGCAAGGTTTGCACAGGCATGGCATAATCGTTCTCCTCAAGCAGGTAGCGTGCGCCATGCCTACCATAATGCGATAGGTAGTAAGGCTCGTAACCCTTGGGGGCAGCGGTGAGTGGCGTGCGTGGCAGATGATCGTAGTCGGTCATGTTACCAGCAGCTAAGAACTTGTCGGCAGCAATCTCTTCGAGTGCTGTCTTACCTGAAAAACGTGCGATTTGAGCCTGAGCAGCTACCGCACTTGCCATCATAAGGCAAACAACATACTTTTTCATAAGTTGATAATAAAAATGGTTGATAAAACGTATATAATACTTTTTATTTTCGAATTGAGAGGCACAACAGCGTGAGGTCGTCGTTTGGTTCGGCGCCGGCACGATGGTTGCTAACCACTACCTTCAGGCGGTGGATGATTTCCTCTGAGGTCAACTGCTCGGTACCCTGCATAGCCTCCAGCAGGCGATCGTCGCCCAGACGCTCCTGACGTTCGTTCTCGGCCTCATTCAGTCCGTCGGTATAAACCAACAGCTGTCGGTTGCGTATATCCTCTATCACCTCGCCCTCAAAAGCCTTGCACTCCCACAAACCCAATGGCTGGTTAGTGCTGCCCATCTCCAGGAACTTACCATCCAGTATAGGCACGTTATGACCGCAGTTACAATACTCTAGTCGGCCCTTAGGCAGGTCAACCATACCAATAAACATGGTCACAAACATGCTCTGGTCGTTATCCTTTACCAGGAAGTTGTTCATCATGGTAGCAATCTCCCATGGCGAACGGTTCTGCTGGGCAATAATGCGGAACAAGTCGCGCGTAATAGCCATAAACATTGCAGCAGGAATACCCTTGCCCGATACGTCGCCCACACAGAAGTAAAGGCGCTCGTTCTGCAGGAAGTAGTCGTACAAATCACCACCCACCACCTTAGCAGGAGTCATCGATGCATAGAGGTCGATATCCTGACGCTCAGGGAATGGCGGGAACACACGTGGAATCATGCCCATCTGTATGTCGCTAGCCACCTTCAGCTCACTCTCGATAGAGGCTTTCACAGCTGTGGTACGCTTCAGTTCGCTGATATAGTTAACCAGTGAGTGCTGCATGTCGCTGAACGACTGGGTGAGTTTACCGATCTCGTCGATACGGTTATCACGTGGCAGCGTTTTGTCGAACTGTCCCGAGGCAATCGTCTCAGCCTGCAGGGCCAGTGTGTTAAGCGGCTTCAGCTCACGCTTGATAATACGACTGAAGGCCAGACGCATCAGTATCAAACCAGCGATTACAATAAAGATTACTATCTTATACAGGCGCATGTATCCGCCAAAGATATCGCTCTCGGGGCACACCATAGCCACGCTCCAACCAGTAATACCCAATGGTTTATAGAACACGTAGCTCTCCTTGCCCTCGAACACCAGTTTGCGCACACCTGTTTCGCCACGCTGCATGGCATGACCCAGGTTGGTAAGGGCAGTATCAGGATGCTCGAGTGTAGGCGTAAAAATGCTCTCACGCAGCAGTTTGGTGGTATCAGGGTGTACAAAGAAAGTACCACTCTGACCTATCATAATGCAATACGAATTGGGATAGGGCTTTACTTCGGATATGGTTTTCGATATCCACTCCATCGAGATATCCGTAGAGAATGTACCCACGTAATGACCTTTCGAGTCCTTCATCGGACGGCAATACGAAGCGATAATCTCTTCGGCATAGACATCCTCAGGGTTGAAATCAGCAAACGGCTCAATCCACACAGGCTCATCCAGCAACTTGGGTGCCTGATACCAATCCATATAGTGATAATCGTACGATGGGTTACCCTCCTGAGTGGTATCAAACTTACCATCATCATTATAGGTATAGGCCGAGAAATAATGACCCTTATCAGGGAAAAAGTCAGGTTCGAAAGCAATCGAGCAGCCGTTCAGATCAGGGTTACAGGTCAGCATGCGACGTGAATACACAAACATCGAGTCGGCCACATCCAGGTGTCGCAATGGCAACCACATAAAGTTATCCGAGGCTATCTCAACACGCTGCATCAGCACGTTTACACGCTGCACCGTATTATCCAGCACCTGAGCCGCACCGTTCAGCGCCTCCTCGCGCACAGCCTTACGCGACTCTACAAACAAGAATCCAAGTGATCCCAGAAAAAATATCGAGGCCATCAGTACAATGATAATACTAAGGCGACGTGACAGGGAGGTGCGAATATAGTCTCTTGGATTCTTCATATGGTATTAACGATCTAATAATTCCTTATAAGTTATTTCTCGCGTCAGCATCCCGTTGGCACGCATCAGCATATTGGCTTTCTTCACCATATCAGGACGCAAACGGAACTCACGTTTCTTCGAGTCGCGGTCCACCTGCAGGCGCAGTATCTCTTTCAGCATCAGGCGCTGCAGCGTGCGATTAGTGGTAACGTGGTTCTGCTGTACATATTTCATCACAATATCCAGCGTTTCCTCTGGGTGCTCGCTGGCCCATTTCCAACCCTTACGACTGGCACGGGCAAACTTCTCTGCCTTGGCCTTATGGGTCTCGTAGTAGTCGCGGCGCATGTACAGACCATCGTCCTGAATATTGTAACCGTGGTCGCTAAAGCGATAAACATTATCCTTGGTAAATGTAAAGCCCATCTGCATCAGCTGGTAGTACTCGTTATAGCTCATAGCCAGCGTGGCGTCGATGGCACCTTTTATAAACAAGTCGAAGTTCGAGGTAAACTGTATCCATTGGTAATTCAGATGCTCCTTGCGACTCATGCAAACAGCCACCTGTCCAAAGCCAGCATGCCAGATACCCACGCGGGCACCCTTCTGCGAAAGTGGATTCTTTCCACGGCGCGATACAATCACCATGGCATTGTTCATCGATGTCTGCAGGATATTCACCAAAGGCACACCTTTGTCTATAATCTCCATCGCCAAGCAGAGTGGCAGCGTGGTGGCATGACTCTCAGCCTCCTGAATGCGATGCATAGCCGTTTCGGATACCGATGGGTGTACTATATCCACATCCAGACCCTCGGCCTTATAAAAACCTTTTTCCTGGGCCACATAATAACCAGCAAACTGCGCATGGGCAGTCCACTGTGGCGTGAAGACGAACTTTCCTGTGTACTTCTTCTGCGCCAGCAACGGCAAGCAAATTGCAAGCGTTATAGCAGTAATAAATAATTTTACCTTTGGTTTCACGCCGCAAAGATACGAAATAATCTTGATACTTACCACAAAAAGTTCTGAATAAATGCAAAAAACAATGCACTAGTCTTATAAATTGGTCGTTTTAAGTACAACTTTCTGATTATAGATATTGTTGATGGAACGGATGAAATCGGCAAGTTGGGTATATTGCGATTTGGGGAATGTACCCGACTTCATTAATAATCGGTTTTTGATATGGATTGTCTGACCATCAGCTTGGATGTTGAATGAAAACGATGCAAAGGGCTGTTCGATGTTAACATCCTTAGGGCAGGATTCGATGGCGTAGCCCTCAGGAATTGTAATGGTGATATCGTCGGTATCGAGATAGCCCATTTCGCGCCAAATATATTCTTTACGCTCTGAATTGGTATTTGGCACTGTGTACCCACGATGAACTGGGCAGATGGGCACAAACAATCGCTGACCAGTCTGGTTGGCATACTTCTGACTCTTGATTTCTGCATCAAGGGTAATCTTAGCGCCTGATTCGTTGATGTCGACCTTGCCGATTTCGGCTTGAGGCGCATATACTATCTTCTGGAGATACTTCTGACGATCCTTATCATCGGCCTTTAATAGTGGGATATAGCTCTCGTACTGATGGTTTTGGACTGACTGCGAAACCTTGAGACTGGCAGCACCCTGTTCTGATAGGTTGATATTGATAGCGGTATGCATCAGATTGGTGCTGTCGGCATATACGGGCAGGCGAACCAATCGGCCTCCAGCCTCGCTCACTTCGATAGCATCATGACCAGCAATATCCTCATGAACATATCCCATTGGTAGCTGTGGATTGGTACACTCAAGCCATAACGTATCGTTCTTTAAGGGAACCTGAAGTATGACATGGTTCATCTGACCAACACTGGCATAGTCTTTCTGCAGTCGGCGATTGACGGTGCTGATGGTGGTATAATTTGAGGGTATACCTATTTCCTTAAGCATGGCTCGCATATAGTTCGACAAGCCCTTGCAGTCGCCAAATCCCCTCTTGCTCACATCGGCAGCTGGTGCTGGTTGCTGTCCACCTATGCCTAGTAGAACAGCCACGTAGCGGGTTGACTTTTCCAGCCTCTTATAGATAGCCTCGACCTTTTCACGATCTGTCTTCAGACCATCTGTCAGTTGGTGTAGTTCCTGGCGCTCGGCATCAGTCAGTTGGTCGCGATCCTTTATCAGACTATACTCCCACTTGCCAAAATCGGTCCAAGAGTTCAGACTGCCTTTTGTGCCATAATACACAAAGTTGGTAGGAGCAAACCAAGCATACGGAATTTTTTCGCAAAGCGGACGAGAATATGGTTCTTGTTTCAGAGCTGGCAGATCTTCGACTTGAAGTGTGAATACCTGAGTATCCTTGTCGCCATCAGTGACGTTCACCTTATTATTAATATTCTGCTGGGCATAACGTATCTTCATACTCTTGGGCACCTTCAGACTGTAGGTGGCCTTCTTTACGCTTACATCATAGTCGGACTGGGGACAGAAACTGGGGAATTCTATCACATTATCGCGACTATCGATGCTCCACTCGTAAGTGATGGTGACGGGGTAGAATGGTGGCGTGTAGTCGAGATACATCTTATAGTCATCTACTGCCAGATATGCAGAATACTCCGTCTTTTTGAGTTCGCTCTCCTTAAACTTATGGATGACGCGGCCAGAGGCATCGGTTACCTGCCCCTTGAAGCTGGTAAGTTTGTCGTGCTTACTACACGACCAAACAAACATAGCCATCGACGCCCCATGCTCGTTGTGTATAGTTGTAACTCCCTTGAAGTGCTGTATAGCATGGTCAGGACCATCGCAAATGACATCAGTCGACTCTTCGATAGTAGCCTTCTGAGCGTTGATCACATGCGAACAGAAGAGGGCTGCTAAAAACAGGATTACCTTTCTCATGATGCTTTCTTGATAGTAATGATATTATTGTTACACTCGGTAAGACGGTCGAATAGAGCCTTAATATCCTGATACTCTGTCTGATCATAGAAGGTCTTGCTGAGATTGAACTTGAGCTGAGTTTGCAACTGATTGCCGTTTGCATTACAAGCAATACGCACAGTAATACCATCAAACTTAAGCATGATAGGCTTGGGCATCTCTTCTACTACATATCCATCAGGCAGCGTGATAACAGAGTTGATAGTTTCAGACTGGTTATAGGGAAACTCGATAGGAAGATTGCGCTCGGCGGCGGTAAAAGGCGAGTTCTTAAAGGGAACCATCACCAGTGGGTTCAGATAAATCATATCGCCCGCAGCATCGCACTGTTTGGTAAATGTAATCAGCTCGTCCATTGTGGGTGAGAAGTTTGTACGGCCTAACGTATTATACTCTTGGATTTCAATACCATCATCCTCCTGGAATTTGTGAATTTGCTCCACACTGTCCTTTGCCTCTCGCCATGTATGGCGCAGGGTTGCTGCGGCTTCTTCATAAAGACGACAAGTCTTTTTACCCGTTAACAGTCCGTTGGCATCCAGATGTGCGATGATTGAAATGGTTTCTTTTCCCTGAGCTGAAGCCTGCAGATCGACCCATTCGCCTGGCGCATCCTTTCTTACAAGGCGGGCGCGGTTAACAAGCAGTTTTGCTGGTAATGCATTCAGATATCCATCTTCAGCCGAACTATCGAAGAATACCATGGTATTCGCGTCGAGATATATGCCAACTACAAAAGTATTAAGATACTTAAGACTGGCGTGCGAAAGAGGCAGGATGCCCAAATTGCGTGTACGCATCACAACAGGCACTGCTTCGATATCGGCATCGTGTAGCATATTAATCAAGAGAAAATTGATGTCAGCATTGGTGCCTATACCATTTTTCAGAATCTTAGAGGCCGACTGGCCCCAGAAAGCATAATCGCCATTCCAGCGTACTTTGCTCTTCAACAGATTCCATACAGCAGCAAAACGCTCTTTCTTATCTGCAATACCAGGTATGCCGGCAGCTACGATATCTGCTTTGAATGGACTGTTTTTCTTTAAACGGCCACCAAACTCATCATCCTCCATCAGTTGCTTATCAATATCGTCCCATGAGGTGGTGTAGTTCTTGTATACAGAACCAGGAATATATATACCTGCAAGTTCGGCGGTAACCTTGTTGCTGTAGTTGTCGGGGCACCACAGATAGTTGTCGCCCTTAATGGCTGGCAAATTGCGACCAGTGAAAGTCTTGACTTTTGCAAGAATGGTTTCGGAACCTCCATTATAATGAAGGGTCAAAGGAGTTTCGCTCATCTTCTTCTCTAAATGGTTCATTCCTGTCTCTTCGATATTAAATTCGAACCATTCAGGAATTGCCAGCTCGTAGCTGGTGTATAACACGGGGATGCTTGACTGGGCATACCAGTCGCGGAGATTGTAAAAATAGTCGCTTTCGATGTGATACTCGTATTCGATAACAGTACCCACCTTGACTTGTGGTACACTGAACTTTATTTGCTTCTGGTATTTGTCCAGTCGCTCTTCGTTCACCATCGTGCGTTCCATCTTGGTCTTAACAACCTTACCATCCTCTATATTGTAGGCAACAGCCTTCAAGCCTGTTACTACCTCTTTAGTGGCGCCATTTGAGGCATTGTCCTGGATAACAATACTCCTGTCGGCCACATGCTTGCCCTCTGGTTTTAATACCTTTGCTCGTGTTTTGTGAACATAATAAACCTTGAAGCTGCCACCGATAAATCCATAATAAACATCTAACTTATTGAACAGTACAACGGCGTCGGCATCCTTGTCGTCAGGATATTCAGTCATTGTGAGTTCCTGATCTGTGGGTTTACCCCATTTCATGTTTGGTTCAATAGTTTGGGCGCATACTGTTTGCGCAAGCACCATAACCAGTGCAAGTAAAAGATTTCTTCTCATATTTTTTTTAAGTATTCACTATTTGGTTGTAAGTTTATTAACTATGCTGCAAAGGTAAATACAAATTATGAGTTTACCAAATATTTATTGAATTAATTTTCAAAAAATGATGTTCTTTCCTTCTACATCCTCCTCTACTATCGCCGGACGGAAATCATCGGCAGCCAAAGATAGTTGTACGTTCTTTAGGGTAATGTTACGAATATGGCGTAGATATAGGCCCCACGATGGTAGTTCGCCAAACATGGTAAACTCTGGGTATTTATCTATTTGTTCTGGTACGTCGCCTTTTCGCCAAAGGGGTATATAGGCCATACCTTTGGTGGCCCTACCTGGATAGGTAATGTTGATGTTCTCAAGGCAGATATTCTCGATGGGATTGCCTGGGATACCACAGATAGGAGCTGGATGGATATTGTGGAAATAATCCACCTCAGGTCCTCGAAGGTCGTAGTTGATGTCAGGACGTTCGAAAGGTATCTGTGCCGTCAGATTGGTAATGCGAACGTTCCTGATGGCGCCTTTCCTATTGCCTGAGCGCTGGCCCAAGCGGATAAAGAGCGCATTGCCAGTATTCATGGCTATGATGTCATCAGCCATCACATCCTCGATGATAGCACCATCCACACTTTCGATTGCTAATGCCGAGCGGAAGGTGTCAAACACACGTATGCCACTGATGTTGATATGGCGGAATCCGCCATAAGATGCTGTTCCAAATTTAATGGCCGAGGCACTACTACGAATCTCGCAGTTGCGGATATTGATGTCCTCGTTACAACGCTCAGGATTGTATGATTTCAAGCAGATGCCATCATCGGCACTGTTCACACGGCAATTCTCTATCAGCACCTGTTTGCAGTCAGTCAGGTCGATACCATCGTTATTCCAGTAAGCACGGTTAAAAATATCCAGGTGATTCAAATGCATATCCACGCACTGGTGGAATGATAATCCCCATCCAGCGCTGTTTCGCAAACTAACGCCTTCGATACGTACATCCTTGCAATCCACAAAGTTAAACAGCGTAGGCCGCACCAACTCGCTTGGGCGTTGGCGGCGCTTGTTATAATTAGGGTCGATACGCTCGCCTATATGGTGAAGACTATCGATGGTCAATGCCAAAGTCAGACCTTGTCCATCGATGGTTCCACAGCCTGTTATAGCGATGTTACGTGCATTGTTAGCGATAATAAGGCCAAGTTGCGATTTATCCTTTCGTTCATCGCCAGCCGACTGCTTGGTTTCCACCTTATTATAATCATAAGGTGATGTGCTACCAAGGATCATAGCACCTTCTTCGAGATGCAGCTCTACGCCACTCTTCAGTTCCAGTTGCCCTGTGTGGTATTCGCCTTTGGGGAATGTAATTCGTCCACCGCCCTTGGCTGAGACCTTATCAATGAGCGCTTGCAAAGCCTTTGTTTCCATGTCAGGCTTCGCACAATGAATATTCTGGGCAGCCACAGCAGTGACTGCCCAGATAAATAGAGATGTTATAAATACTTTCAAATTAATAACCAGGGTTCTGCTCCCAACCTGGGTTCAGATCGAGCATCTCCTGCTCAATAGGGAAGATACGATGACGCTTATCGAAATTAGCATCAGGGAAGTTCTTGTAGTGAGGGAAGAACTCGTCCTCGAAGTGACCGAAGCGAATCATATCGTTACGGCGCCAGTTCTCGTCGAAGAACTCACGACCACGCTCCTGATAGATCTCATCGAGTGTAGGTTCTGCTGCAATCTCTGGTGCACCAGCATACTTACGGATCTGATTGAAGAGATCCTTGGCACCAGTCTTGCCAATGCGTGTGAGTGCCTCAGCCTTCATCAGCAGGATATCAGCATAACGGAAGATGGGCACATCGTTCGACTGGTTACGACCATTGTTATAGTCGGCAGGATTAATGAACCACTTGATAGAGTGACAGCCCTGCTGGATAGCGTTATCATCATTACCCACGTCGATAGTGTTGTCTTGCTTAATCAGCGTAATGTCCTCTGTGAAATGAACCTGCTTGTCTTTATACATAAATGGGTCAGAGGTAGGACGCAGTGTCTTCGAATCACGGATAAAGACGTCGCCACGCAGAATGCTGAGGTTGCGGATATCGCCATCGAGGCTAAAGAGTTTAGCGAACTCAGGTGTAACGACCATATTACCACCAAACGACTGGGTAAACTTATCAGCAAATCCATAATAAGTTGGCAACATGCCTTTCAACTGTTTGAATGAGCGAGGACGTCCCCACTGCATACCCTGACGGTTGATAGCGTCATAAGGCATTGCATAGATGAAGTCTTCTATCTGAGAGCCATTGTCGTATGAGAACTTATGCAGATAGTCAACAGAGCCCAAATTGAACTTACCGCTATTGATGATGTCATCACAAAGTTCGATACATGCATCGAGTTTTGGATTTGCAGCAGTAGCAGCATCATACTGATCAACAGACTCGGCTGTATAGACTGGCCAGTTGATATAAAGCTTAGCAAGCAGAGCCTGTGCCATCCACTTGGTTGGTTTACCATAGGTATTCTCTGTTACATCCTCTGTGAGGTAAGGAATAATCTCTGTGAGTTCACTCTCAATCCACTCAGCAACTTCCTTGCGTGGAGAACGAGCTACCACCTCACCCTCAGCAGGCACCTTTTCAAGAATAGGTGTATCGCCAAAGCTATCCATCAATATCCATGTAAAGTAAGCACGAATAGCACGAGCAGGTGCTGTCATCTGGACAGAAGCACTACTACCTAGTTCCTCAAGAATAGTGTTGGCCTTTGTAATACCAGCAGTTACATCCGAATACCAGTCGAGCGAGGCATCGGTAGCCGAACTGCAGTGAAGAGCCTGATGAGCATAGGTACCACCATCATAGTAGCCTCCATCAAAAGCCAGAGACGTAAACTCATCCGAAGCAAGGCACTGTGCTTCCATATATCGGCGACCAAATGTACCTGACAGGTGGAAATACAAATCTGCCATTTTTGCCTCTACCATAATCATCGGGTCAACTCCAGAATTCTTACTGGGGTCTTCTGTGTATTGAGAACTTGGAGTTACATCCAAATCTGTACAGCTGGTGAGTGCTACGGCAAACATGCCAGCTGCAAGAAATACTTTATTTAGTTTCATAATACTTGAATCTTATTAAATGATAATAACTTTATTTCTTCTTGCCATCGCCAAAGTTAATCTTCACACCAACCATGAATGTACGTGTGTGTGGATAACGGCTCCAACGATAATCGATACCAGGATCGATACCACCGAGGTTAACCTCTGGATCAAGCCCCTTGTAGTTTGTGATAGTGAGAAGGTTATTAGCTGTACCATAGAGAGTAAGATCCTGAATCCAGTTGTCGAAACAGTTCTTGAATGTGTAGCTCAGCGACAATGACTGCAGACGGATGTAAGTACCCTTCTCAATCCAGCGGTCAGATGGCAGTGAGCCAGAAGCATCGCCAACAGGGAACGACAGGAACTCCTTCAGCACATTCTTACCATCAGAGAACATCTGTGAACTGGTATAGTGTGCACGTGGAGCATTGTAAACATCATTACCGAATACACCTGTGATAAATGCATTCAGGTTCCAGTTCTTATAGCTGAAGCTGTTGTTCCAACCGGCATTAAGCTTAGGCTGTGCACAACCAGTGATAGAACGATCCTTCAGAGTGGGGTTGTTAGTAGTCTCACCTGTACGGTTTCCATTCTCATCAAGAACGTAATACTCAGAGCGTTCAATAATATTTCCATCAGGATCTGTACGTTTCACTGTACCTGCATACTGATAGGTATAGAATGTACCGATAGACTCACCCTCCATAATGCGCTGGGTCCAACCATCATGAGAAACACCAGATACCATTGGATCTCCCTGCGCCAGGTTTGTAGTATGATAAGTCTCATTCTGCATCTTGTCAACAGTATTCTTGTTGTGCGACAGATTAAGAGTGGTGCTCCATGTGAAGTTCTTGGTACGAACAGGAACAGCATTGATAGAGAACTCGATACCCTTGTTAGTCATCTCACCAACATTGGCGTCCAGCCAACCATACACATACTGTGTGGTTGGAACAGGATAGCCCCAGATAAGGTCCTTGGTTTTCTTATGATAAACCTCCAAAGTACCGTTAATACGACCTCTCAAGAATGCAAAATCAAGACCGATGTTCAGCATTGATGTGGTCTCCCACTTCAGGTCGGGATTAGCATTTTTAGAAGCACCGTATGTACGATAGATCTTACCATCATATTCGAATGTACCCGTAGCTCCATAAGTAACGAATGAAGAATAGACATCGAATCCCATAGCATTACCAGATACACCATAGCCAGCACGCAACTTCAGATTATCAAAAATATGCTGGTTCTTCATGAAGCTCTCCTCTGTGATATTCCAAGCAGCAGATACAGATGGGAATGTACCCCAACGGTGGTTCTTACCAAATACCGATGAACCATCACGACGGATAGTAGCCTGCAGCATATAACGGCCATCGAATGAGTAGTTGGCACGACCATAGAACGAGATATTCTTAACATTCTCTACATAACCACTTGATACAGAGTTCTGAACACCGAGAATAGTCTGTGCATACGACATATTATACCATGTCAGGTCATCATTATAGTACCCCTCAACACTCAGGCCGAAACCATCATTGTTCTTTTTCTTTTCCCAAGTATAACCGGCCATCAGGTCAATCTTGTGCTTACCTGTTGTAAAGCCATAGTTCAGATAGGTCTCGAAGGTCTGCTCGTAGCCAAAGTATGTATTGCGGCTGGCCTGACCATTCTTATTACCAATACCCTCCAACTGAGAGTTACGAGTGTTATACGCGCTGTAAGTGCTCTGATAGTTACTCCAAGAGTAGTTAACATTCCAAAGAAGTCCCTTCAGAATCTCCAGAGTAGCCTTACCAATAAACTGATTACGCTTCCAGATGGTCTCAGAAGTATTCTCCTCCATCAGAGCCAGTGGATTGTAGTTCTTTGAACCAGCTCCCGACGTCCATGAACCGTCAGCATTCTTAACTGCATTAGTAGGCGAGTAGTAGTTCATCGCATCGAGAACTGATGCACCCTCATTACCTGTAGGCACACCAAAGTGCTTGCCATACATCGCATTCAGGCTCATCGACAAAGTGAGTCGATCCTTCAGAGTCTTAGTTGACACGAGTGAACGTACATTGAAACGATCCATACCTGTCATTTTGATAACACCTTCACGCTTCATGAGGTTACCACTAATCATATAGTTGGTACGTCCGTTACCGCCATTGATGCCCACATTGTGATTATGGCTGATACCAGTACGCAACACCTCATCCTGCCAGTCAACATCAGCACCACCATCCTTCAGAGCTACGCCATTCTTAGAGGCATACTGACGCAAGTCAGAAGCCGAAGCCACATCATACTTCTTCAGGATATTATCAAAAGCCACATAACCATTATAGGTAACGTTGGTTCTCTCCTTATCACCCTTCTTGGTAGTAATGATGATCACACCGTTGGCAGCCTTCGAACCGTAGATAGCTGTAGCTGTAGCATCACGCAGCACATCGATGCTCTCAATATCATCGGGCGAAACGATAGAAATATCAACACCTGGAATACCATCAACTACATAGTAAGGTGACATAGCTCCAGAACGCAGTGTAGAGGCACCACGAAGCGTGATGGTTGGAGAGCCGTTAGGGTCGGCTGTTGAAGATACAACCAGTCCGGGCACCTTACCCTGCAACATCTGTCCTGGGTCGGTGAATACACCACGGTTCAGGTCTTCAGCTTTCACAGTTGTAATAGATGAGGTAACGTCCTTACGGCGCATGGTACCATAACCTACTACTACAACCTCGTTCAGAACCTTGTTGTCCTCCTGGAGAGTAATCTTCAGACCATTCTTAGCAGCTACGGTCTGAGAAAGATAACCTACATACGAGAATGTAAGCTTAGCTCCTTGTTTTACGGTCAGTGTGTAGTTACCGTCGAAATCGGTCACAACACCATTGTTGGTTCCAGCCTCCAGAACGCTAACACCAATGAGAGGCTCACCGGTTGCGTCCAGTACAGTTCCCGACACCTTGTTCTGTGCCAGCATCACTGTACTGCACAACAGAAAGAACACGAAGAACATGGCCTTCTGAGTTCCTTGCTTGAGATTTAGGATCTTTTGCATAATCATTAATTAAAAGTTAGTATAAAAAGAGTTTATTAAAAGTTTTTATTTGATCTCTACAGTAGCATTTTCGGTTATCAGCGGCACCTGCATGGCCTTCATGGCTTTCAGGTCGGCCTTGATAAAGCCCTCGCCTTTGCAGGGGCGCTTGTCCATGCTACGCGCACCTTCACCCAAAAGCCTTACGCGTACATTATTAAAATAGATGTCCTTTACCTTGCCAGGCACGTCGCCGCCTACAAAGCAGCCGTTCTCGCTGGTGCTGGTAATGTTATTGAAGTAGATACGACTCACCTCGCCGCAACGGCCCTCAATCTGCCCCTTGGGGAATCGCCAGTTAGCATCCTTATGGTTACCGTTGGCACGTGGATAGCTGGTAACGTAGATAGGCTCGGCCTTACCCCACCACACATCGCTCCACAGGCGGCAATCCAACTGGATGTTCGAGAACACCACATCGGTAACAGTACCCTCGTCGCGGTTCTGGATGCCCAGACCACGGTTTGAGCCTGTGATAATGCAGTTATCAAACACCACATTATATATAGAGTCCATATTCTCGCTACCAATCTTGATGGCGCACGAGCGGCTCGACATCACACAGTTGGTAACAGTAATGTCGTGGCACGAGCCATACTGCTCGAACTCACGACGGTTCTTCAGACAGATGCAGTCGTCGCCACTGGTAATATGACAGTTGGCGATACGTACATGCTTAGAGTGATCGATATCGATACCATCGCCATTACGTATCTTCAGATTGTTCAGCAGGTTAATGCCATCAATCACAGCCTCATCGCAACCAATCAGGTGCACGGTCCAGTAGGCGCCCTCCTTAATGGTTACATCGCGAATGGTCAGATTCTTCACATCGGTAAGCGTAAGTACGTGTGGACGTGGGTCGAAGGTTTGATCCTTCAGGGGCTTCAACTCGTAGCTGTCGCTCAGTTCGGCACCCATAAAGGCGATACCATTACCATGAATGGTACCCTTACCGCAAATGCTGATATTCTCGGCATGCTCGGCCCAGAGCCACAACATACCCTCGCCACGGTTATCGCCAAAGGCGCTCAACTTATAAATACTTTCATCGGGGTTAGCCTTCAAGGTGGCAGTAGCTTCCAGATAAAGCTCAACATTGCTCTTAAGCTGGATAGGACCAGCCATGAAGGTATGATTACGAGGCAATAGCACGCGGCCGCCGCCCTCAGCCGAACAACGGTCTATAGCACGCTGAATGGCCTGGGCATCATCTACGATACCGTTACCAATAGCTCCTGCTGCCGTCACATCGTAAACCGATTGTGCTGCTGCCGACATCACTGTCATCCAAAGCAGGATGATTTGAAAAAACGTTTTTTTCGCCATTAATTATATTAGCAGTAATGAATATTTCCGTTGCAAAGGTAGTATATTTCTCGAATAAAACAAAATATTTAGAAAAAAATGTTATCTTTGCAGCCAAAATAAAGATAATATTCAATAAAAAATCGATAAAATGACAGACATTTGCTGTATCGGACATATCACCCGAGATAGAATCATTACACAGAATCCCCCCGTAACCACACATTGTGCAGGCGGCTCGGCCTATTATATGGCGTGGGCAATACAGGCTTTGCCCCATGACGTTAATTTCCACCTTATCACCTCGGTAAGTCGTGAGGTGATGTCCGAAGTTGAGAAACTGCGCCAGGCAGGTGTGCGGGTAACAGCCTTTGAGAGCGACACCAACGTGTTCTTCGAGAATAAGTATGGTGCCAACATGGACAACCGCACACAGCGGGTACTGGCTAAGTCGGCTCCGTTTACACTTAACGAGCTGAAAGACGAACAGGCGCGCGTGTTCCATCTGGGCACATTGCTGGCCGACGACTTTGCACCCGAAATCGTAGAGTACCTGGCCACCAAGGGCGATGTAAGCATTGATGTACAGGGCTATCTGCGCAAGGTGGTAGGCCAGGAGGTACGAGCCTGCGAGTGGACCGATAAGCTGCGACTGCTTAAGCACACAGCCATCCTGAAGGTAAACGAGTGGGAATGCCAGACGCTTACCAATATGACCGACCCTTACGAGGCCGCCCAGCAGATTAGCGACTGGGGTGTACGCGAGGTAATCATTACTTTAGGTGGTGGCGGATCGGTGATTTATGCCGATGGCAAGTTTTACGAAACACCAGCCTATCCACCAGCCAAGCTGGCTGATGCCACAGGTTGCGGCGATACCTACAGCGCTGGCTATCTGTACGCCCGTGCCAAAGGCATGAGCTACGTAGAGAGCGGCCAGTTTGCGGCAGCCATGTGTACCCTGAAGTTAGAGCACACAGGCCCCTTCACCCATAGCATCGACGATGTTTGGCAGGTAGTAAAGACTAACGGGTAATGCCCCGTTAGTCGTCAAGTCCGCTCAAACTGCGAGCCAACCACACATCCATTTTTCCAGCACCACGATGGTTCCATGCATAGTATGGAATCAGCGTTACCTTTACATCCTTTGATACCAATCGTCCGTCGGCATCCACATTAGCCTCCTGGGCATTGGCCTTGATGGCTGTAACGTTAAAGCTATTGCCGTTACCCTCTGTGTTCTGGATGCTATAGGCGGTCTGCACATCAAACTGTGGCTGACGGGCCAGCAGCAGGTGGTGAGGATTAATGCCAGCATTATCGGCCCACTCTGCACAGTAAACCAGTGGTCCGCGCTCTACGGCAATACGACCGCGATCGTCGCTCACACGATGGTTAGCCACCACGGTACGTACAGGCATGTCCAAGTGTACACGCACCACATCGCCCTTCTTCCAGTTACGGTTAATAACCAGATAGCCGTTCTGCAGCTCGCCCTTTACAGGCTGTCCGTTCACAGTAACCTCGTAGCCCGACAGGATATCATCGCTAAACGAGTAGAGATCGCTTGGCACCACCTGATTCTGCGCCCATCCTGGTATACGTACCATCATATTAAAGGCTTTGGCCTTGTTCTGCAGCACCTTAATGGCAATATCGCCCTCCCAAGGATACTGGGTGCTCTGCTGCAGCGTAACCTTCTTACCACCAACGGCAATAGTAGCGGTATTAGCGGCAAACAGGTTCACGTACAGGTTATTTTCACGAACGCCATAGATGTAACCAGGCATTGATGGGATGAAACGACAGAGGTTCGACGGACAGCAGGCACAGCCGAACCAAGGCTGGCGCGTCATGGTGTTATCGGCATTAAAACGGTAATGACCGTCGCTGCTCAAGGGGTTGGGATAGAAGAACTTACCACCATCCACACTCATACCACTAATCACACCATTATATAAGGTGCGCTCCAGACAGTCGATGTACTTAGCATCGCCATGCAACAGGAACATACGCTCAAACAGATATACCATCGATATGGCAGCACAAGTCTCGTTATAGGCCGTCAGGTTAGGCAACTCATAGTCGGCACCAAAAGCCTCGCCAGCGTGGCGGGCACCTACACCACCAGTAAGGTAGTACTTGCGCGATACTATATTATTATAGATGGCATCGATGGCCTTAATGTAATCCTCATCGCCAGTAAGCGCAGCCACATCGGCCATACTGGCATACATATAACCAGCACGAACGGCATGGCCCCAAGCCTCTTTCTGCTCTACCACAGGCTTGTCGCTCTGCGAGTAAAGATCCTTACGACCTGTTTTGCCACGATAATCCAGCAGGAACTTAGCCTCGTCCAGATATTTCTTCTCGCCAGTAAGCACATACAGGCGGGCCAGCGCCATCTCGGCAATCTGGTGTCCAGGCACCACGCAGGCCTGACCAGCCTTAGGACCAACCTCGCGAATCACACAGTCGGCATAGCGCTTAGCAATGTTCAGGAACTTATCCGAACCTGTGGCCTGATAGTGTGCACAGGCAGCATCTACCATATGGCCAAGGTTGTACAGCTCGTGACTCAGAATCTCCTCAACCTCCCAACGCTTCTTGCCACTCCACTGGTGTGGGTGCTCAGGGTTGATGGTGCGGGCGGTATACAGGTAGCCATCTGGCTCCTGGGCAGCACCCACCACATCCAGCACCGAGTCGATATAAGCCTTCAGCTTGGCATCGGGATAAGTCTGCAGCACATAGCTGGCACCCTCGATGGTCTTATACACATCGGTATCATCGAACGAGAAACCCATAAACTTCGAAACATCCCACTCCTTGGTCTGTAACCCGGCATGACCTGGGTGCTGCAGCGTATAGGCAGCCATCTCAAAATTCTTGTAACGATGCTCGCTCTCACACTTCGAGAAAGCCAGAGGTATGGTTACCTCGCGAGCCGCCTTGATACGATCGCCCCAGAAGGTGTTTGGAGCGATTTTAACTGAGGTAAATGGCACCTGGGTATAAGGATACCCGCTCTGAGCCACAGCCTGACCCGTCAGGACGGTAGCTAAGCAAAAAACTGCAAAAAAACGTTTCATTTTGTTCATTATTATTGGTTTTGTTGGCAAAATTACACTTTTTATTTAAATCTCCAAAAGATTATTCGAAAAAATCGCTGATATTAAACAAATTTGCTTATCTTTGCGCCACCATTACTCTAATTTATGACATAAAAATATGAAAAAGCAAATTCTAAGTGCTGTGTTACTTACAGCAGCCTTGGGCCTTAATGCCCAGAAGCCTGTTGCAGCCCCAGCTGGCGGCAAGGCTATCAGTAACGAATTGCTCGGCATTTTTTTTGAGGACATCAACAACAGTGCTGATGGTGGTCTTTATGCCGAGCTGATACAAAACGGCTCTTTCGAGTTTAATGCCAACGAGCGCGATGGCTGGGGCCCCAGCACCGCTTGGAAGATTCTGCGCCCAGGCCACTCATTGGGTATGCTGCAGGCACGTATGGACAATGGCATACACCCCAACAACCCCACCTACATGCGCCTGCATGCCGAGCGCACACGCGAGTTCTACGATTATACAGGCTGGCGCGGCTATGGCATACAGAACGATGGTTTTGGCGGCATGGTAGTAAAGGCTGGTCAGAAGTACGACTTCTCAGTATTCCTGCGTAATATCGGCAATGCCAAGCAGGTACGTGTAGCCCTGGTTGAGCCCGTACAGGGTTGGCCACCAAAGGACCCCAAACTGCTGGCCGAGACAACTATCAACGTTAACGACAATTCGTGGAAAAAGTACGAGGCTGTGTTTACCCCCAGCGAGGACAGTAAGCACGCAGCCCTGCAGATATTGATGCTTACCGATGGCGATATGGATGTAGATATGGTATCGCTGATGCCCGAGGACACCTATAAGGGCCACGGCCTGCGTAAGGACTTGGCCACCACACTGGCCGACCTGAAGCCTAAGTTCATGCGATTCCCTGGCGGATGCGTAGTTCATGGCGGTGGCGACGGTTTCTGGAACACCTATCGCTGGAAGACCACCATCGGACCAAAGGAAACACGTAAGCAGCAGAAGAACACCTGGGGTTATCACCAGAGCGTAGGTCTGGGTTACTTTGAGTACTTCCAGTTCTGCGAGGATTTAGGCATGGAGCCCCTGCCCATTCTGCCTTGTGGCGTAAGCTGTCAGGGTACCAACGGCGGTTGGAGCATGTGGCCTAAGCAGGCCCAGGATGTAGTGCCCATGAGCGAGATGGACGAGTGGGTAGCCGAGGCTATCGACCTGATTGAGTGGGCCAACGGCGATCCTGCCACCAACAAGTGGGCCAAGATGCGTGCCGAGGCTGGTCATCCCAAGCCATTCAACCTTAAGTACCTGGGTATTGGTAACGAGGAGAAGATTTCGCCCGAATTCATCGAGCGCTTTAAATATATCTACGAGCGTGTAACCAAGGCTCATCCCGAGATTGTCATCGTAGGTACCGATGGTCCTGGTTCGCACAAGGATAACCCCGACTACGAGGCAGGTTGGAAGCTGGCCGACGAGATTGGCATGCCTATCACCGACGAGCACTACTACGAGCCACGCGATTACTTCCTGAACAAGCGCCAGTACGACAACTATCCTCGCGACCGCAAAACCAAGGTTTACCTGGGCGAGTATGCCGCTAAGGATAAGAAGCTGATTGATGCCCTGGCCGAGGGCCTGTATCTGCTGCATGTTGAGCGCAATGCCGATGTTGTTACCATGACGTCTTACGCTCCGCTGCTGGCCAAGAAGGATGGCACCCAGTGGAATCCCGACCTTATCTACTTTGATAACGAGCGTACCTATCCTACTTGCAGCTACTACGTACAGCAGATGTTCGGACAGAGCGCAGGTAACTACTACTATGGCGACTGCGTGAAGTTTGAGGGCGACGCTGCCGATGCCATCCAGCCTATGGAGGGTGTGCACTACGGTCAGAGCGTAATCCTTAACACCAAGACCCGCCAGCTGTTTGTTAAGCTTGTTAACGCCAGCGCCGATGCCAAGAAGGCCAACATTAACCTGAGCCGCTTTGGTATTAAGAAACTGGCCACCAAGACCACTATCGCAGGTGAGCCTAACGACGAGAACAACTTCGACGCCCAGCCCATCGCTCCAAAGAAAGAGCAGTTCAAGGCCAAGAAGAAGTTCACCCTCGACCTGGCGCCCCACTCGATGGTTATGCTGCAGTACCAGCTGTAATCACAGCTAAACATACAAAAAAAAGTGCAGCTCGCAATTGAGCTGCACCTTTTTTTTGTTTTATCTGTTCAGGCGTTTTTGGCCGTTTTGGATTACCAGGCCCTTGTAGTTTTCGTCGACTACCTGGCCGGCAAGGTTGTAAAGGAGTGAACGCTGTGGCTTATCAACCTTGATGGTGCTGATGCCTGCTGGTGTGTCGAGCTCTTCGATAGCCATCGTCTGGCCGTTATAGCCTATCACCTCCCACTTGCTCAGGTCGTCGCCCTCAAAGCCGCCGTTAATCACCATCTCATCATCGGAACCTTTTTCCTTGCACGACACGCTGTCGAAGTAAACCTTGCCGCTTATCTTGCCGAAGGCAAACTGCAACTTGTCGATGGTGTAATCGGCTTTAAACTCCCATTTATACACATCAAACTCTTTGGTAAGTGTTTTGCCTTCAAGATACTGCACATCGGTGCTGCCGCCCCACTGGTTCTTATTGGGACTTGCATTCCATATGGGCCACAAGGCTATGTCGCCTGGGTTATCGGCCTTTATCCTTGCCGTTACCACATAGGTATGACCTGTGGTCATCGTGCCATTAAGATAGGTGTTACACTGTTTGTCCCATGGGTTCTCGCCAGCTGTGCCGTTGTTAACCACCAGCACATGGTTGGGGCCCTGATCGGTTACCTCTACGTTGATGTTTTTGTTAACACGATTACCCAGAAAGTCGGTATAGGCTATTGTTACCACGCCAGTTTTTACCTCGGTACCCTTCAGCTCGCCATTCTCGATGGTAAAGTCGTTACTGCTTATCTCGGCATCCTTGGTAAGCAGTTCGGTGTGGCCATCAGCAAACTTGCCAACAACCTTTAGTGTCTTGGTGGCGCCTAAGCGTACGGTTAAATCGGTGTTATCAAAATCCTCGAGTTTAAAAAACTTCTTCAGGTTATCGGCCATCTGATAGTCGGCATCGGCTTTGGTTGCCAGTCCCATCACCTTTAACGCCTGGTAGGCATAACGCTTGCCTAAGGTGCGATAGCCGGCTGCCGAGAAGTGCCAGGCATCGGTACCATTGCCAGGGATACCCTCCGAGCTAACCACATGGCCATTGGCTATAACGGTAGGAATCTGGGCCACCACCGCATTATGGCCCGAGCAGCCACCTCCCATGTCAGCATACTCTGTTTCGCCTACAAACAGGGGCACATCGGTGGCATTCAGGTTCAGGTCGGCCAGTATGTCATCGTATATCTTCTTTACCATGTTGGGCCATTCGGGGTTGCCACAGTTACTACAGCCTTGGTGCAGCAGAATGCCTTTGATAACACCTGTCTGCTGGGCTTTCTTGGCCATCTCAATCAGTCGGCCGTAAGGGTTGCCGCCGTAGTAGTTCTTGGCCAGCGTGGCCCACCAATCTGTGGGGTGATCGGCCAGTTGCTGCTGGTACAGGTCTTTATCAAACATCTCGATGGGGCTGCCTCCCATGGCCACAGCCACTACGCCCACCTTAGTATTTGCAGGCAGTGCAGCTACCATGGTTCGACCAAAATAGTCGGTAGGACCCAGTTTGCCCATAGGGCTAACAATGGGGCAGTTGGCCGTATACCAGTTGCCTTTGGTGCGCTTGGGGCTATCAAAATCGGTGGTTGCCAGCATCTGGAACCTGTCGTCGACGTCGTTATCAACGGTTTCCCACTGGGCATTACCCTCCATGTTTGACTGTCCGAAACAAAGATAAATGTGAAAGTTAGGATCAACATCGGCTTTGGCTGCCGTTGCTTGCAGGGCCAGCATGATACCGATGGCAAATAGAGATTTTTTCATTTCAAAAATTAGTTAGATATTCAATTTTTTAATTCGACCGCAAAGGTATAGATAATCCCAAACATAGCCAAGCAATCAAAAAACTAACTTTTTTCGAAATGTAACCAAAACCCGCACCATTTGTTTCATACGCCATGCGGGTGCGCCTAAATTGGCGCACCCGCATTAGGTTGGTTAGTAATCAAAGTCCCAGGCGGTAACGTAGTGGTCGAACTTGATGTCATCGATAGGGCCATACTGGGCCACGATGTTCATAATGCCCTTCTGCTGCTCGGGTGTGAGCAGTAGCTCGCCATGATGGGCGCGATAATAGGGTCCGTTACCACGCCCAAAGAATGAGCTTACCATCTGGCGGGCCTCAGCTTTATGATACTTGTCTACATTCCTATACAGCTTACTGAATCCCCAGGCCTTCCGTACCAGTTTCTTCTCACGATAGTAGCAGCACTCGCCAGCCTGCCAGGCTGTAGGATATATGGCCATGCCACGACCATGCTCCCCTCGCTTTAGCAGCATGGCCTGATAGTGCATGCACGTATCTTTTTTACCACACTCGCCATTAAAACACAGGGCATAGCTCCCAGGAATATCTTCTACTTTAAGTTCCTTCTCTTCCATAATCATTCAAATTTTTAGTTATTAATCAAATTTTCTCTCAGCACTCCCGTCGGGAGTCAGAAAGGCCCGTAAACACTGGGATTCTTGAAAAAACAGCACTCCCTTCAGCACTCCCTTCAGCACTCCCTTAGCCCTCAGGCTGCCTTAAGTGGAACCACCTCGTAATAGGTTATATGCGAGTGCTCCTTGTGCTTAAAACCAAGAGCCGATATGGCCTTGCCAAGTTTCATCTTGTTGCCAATCGTCTTCTGCAGTGTAGGGTAGTCACGCTGCATAATACTGATAATCTCGTCGCAGTTCATCGTCTTAATCACCTCACCTTCTGCAGGCTGACGGAAACAGGCGGTAAACATCTCTGCCAGGTCCTTTTTCTCCATATATTCCTGGTTTAGCTGCTGAATACGAGCCACCTCATCGTTATTAAACCAGTAAGGTGCCTTCTGTTCCTGCAGTTCGTACAACACCTGGGCGTACAGCTGCTGATAGTCAATTTCGCCAGTATTATCAATCAGCTTGCCGTCGGGTACCTGGATACAGATGTAGCGGCGCGAACCGGTTGCATCCTTCAGAGGATGACGATTATTGGTGGTTGCCACAAACGATGCGAATCGAGGGCGATCCTGCTGTACACGACCAAAGATAGGGCGGCCATTCACCTTACTTACAGAGAGCGTCTGCTTAAGCGATGCCTGCTGCGAGTTACTGATGGCCTCCAACTCATCGAGGTTTACGAGAAGGTTGTTAGTAAGCGCCATCTCCTTATCGAACTTGTTGCTCAGGTTCAGATGGTCCAGATAATACTCGCGCAGTTCAGGGGGCAGCAATCGGCGCACAAAGGTGGTCTTACCACAGCCCTGAGCGCCAATGAATGTAGGCACGCACTCGTTGCCGTGCAGCATATCCATCTGGCGCCAATGCGCCACAGCCGATCGCAACCATATAATAAGGTAGTTAAGCTGCTCGGAGGTAATGCCAGGAATACGGGCAAACAGCTTGGCCACATGGTTCTGGCCATCCCATTCTGGCAGATTGTTTAAAAACTGCTGAACAGGATTAAACTCAGGTATCTCTTCAGATGCCACATACTCTGATATCTCCGACTTAGGACTGCCTTTCTCCAACACCTGTTCGCGCTTGGCACGAATCACAATGCTGTTAAGGGCTGCCTGTGAAAGTGTACGATAATCCAAATCAGCCTCGTTCGAGGCGCACGAGAGGCCGTTGGCCGACTTATCAGCCTTAGGCAAGATTGCAAACTCTACCTTACCGTTGAGTATGTTTCAACGGAAACGGTAGTTGGTCATGAGGAACAGCTCGATGGCGAGCGTTGCCTCCTGTGAAGCGTTATTTGCCTCACTGGTAGTAATACTGTTTTCTAGCATATGAAAAAAATTTTAATGTTTAACCTCTTCCTTTAGTCCTTCTCCTTAGGTCCGGTATTGGCGCGCTTTCCACAGCGTGCGTTTTCGAATGCAAAGATACAAAAAAAAATCGCGGTTTGCAAGTATTTCCCCAAATTAATTTTATTTTTTCTTGAAATGTTAAAATTTGGGTAGGGAGTGCCGAAGGGAGTGCTCACGGGAGTGCTGAAGGGAGTGCTGATTTTTGTAAAAGCCCTGTGTTTATAGGTATTTCAGTCTATCGACGGGAGTGCTGGGGCTATTTTACAAAAACGTTATAAAAAACACCAATTTAGGCTACAACCCTCGCCATCAAAAAGCGCGATTTTTTCCCAACGTGGGAATGTTTGGTTCCCAACGTGGGAACATTTGATTCCCAACCTGGGAACATCGCGTTCCACTAATGGGAATATCAAACAAAAAAGGCTTGCTCGGGATAATTGAGCAAGCCTTCTGTTTTGTTGTTTATTTTTAGCCACGGTATTTAAAGCTGCTACCACCTACGAACTCACGCATGATGCTGGTGGGTGGTATCTCCTTATCGCTGATGGGGATAAAGTAGCGCAGGAACTTTAACAGGCGATGGGCTTCGGCATATTCGGGACAGTTCTTGGGCACAGAAGCAAGAATCACCTCGGCATGGGTGCGCAACACGGCAAACTCGATATTGAGCGCCGAGTTGAACATCACATCGGCTGTTTCCTGGAAAGGTGCTATCCACTGGTCCTCGGCCTCGCACACGCTGTGCCATTGACTGATAGTCTCACGAGCCGAGAAGGCGCCTTTGTTGTAGTCGCGGATGATGCGACGCAGCAAACGGTTGTCCTGGGTGGGAATCCAGTTATGATCGTCGAGCGAGATACTGGTAAGGGCCGAGATATAAATCTTGTACTTGGCCGAATCGGCAATCTGCTTGGTGAGCAGGGGATTCAGGGCGTGGATACCCTCGATAATCAGCACGCTATCGTTGCTCAACTTAAACTTCTTACCGTTCCACTCGCGCTTGCCTGTTACAAAGTTATACTGGGGCACCTCTACTACCTCGCCCTTCATCAGGCGTTCCAAGTGCTCGCCCAGCAGCTTGTAATCTACGGTCTCGATATTATCAAAGTCGTACTGACCGTTAGGCAGCTTGGGGGTATCGACACGGTTCACAAAATAATCGTCGGTTGAGAACGAATAGGGGCGCAAACCGCAAGCCAGCAGCTGTACAGAAAGACGCTTACAGAAGGTAGATTTACCTGAACTAGACGGTCCTGTAATGAGGACTATACGGATGGGATTCTCAGGGTCGCGGAAACGACGATCGATCTCCTCGGCTATCTTTACGATCTTCTTTTCCTGCAGGGCCTCGCTCACCTGAATCAGCTCTGAGGCATAGCCACGCAGGATGGCCTTGTTAACATCGCCGGCATTCGACAGGCGCATGATGATATCCCAACGCACCTTTTCGGCAAACACCTCGAACGTGCGAGGCATGTCAACCTTCTCGGCCAGTTTGGTAGGGTCGTTCTTATCGGGCACACGCAGCAACAGGCCGTCGTGATAGCGCTCCAGGCCCCACACCTTAAGGAAGCCTGCCGATGGCACCAACGGACCATAGTAATAATCTACGGTATCGCCCAGCATATAATAATCGGTATATATCTGTCCGCTGGTTTCAATCAGCTTTACCTTATCGGCAAAGCCACGCTCGCTGAACACGCGTACAGCCTCGTCGGTAGTGGCCTCGGTGCGACGGAAAGGCAGGTCGAGATCAACAATCTCCTTCATACGTTGGCAAATTTTCTGCACATCCTCATCCGTCAGGGGCTCGTTGTTTTTCTTTTTAAAGTTGCAGTAGTAGCCGTTTGATATGGGGTGCTCCATGTAGAGTTTGCTACCAGGAAACACATCGCAGGTGGCCTTGTAGAGCACAAAGCACAGCGAACGGGTATATACACGGCGACCAGAACCACTGCGGGCATCGAGGAACTCTACGTCGCGATTCTGATACAAACGGAACTTGAGCCCCTGTGAGGCATTGTTTACCTTGGCCGACACTACAGGATACTGAAAGTTAAGATCATCGGCAAATGCCTGATAAACATCTACCAACGATGTGCCCTCGGGGAAAGGCTTGGTAACATTGTTATTCTTGCAACGGATATGTAACATACTCTACTGGTGTTTTTTCAGACTTACCTTATCGATAGCTATCTTCTGGCATCCTACGCCTGCAATGGCCAACTGGGCCTTGGCACAAGTGCCACTGGCTGTAAATACAGCGTGATACTGCTGCCACTGGTTGCCTTTGGCACGGATGGTGGCCTCGGCCAGGGGCTGGCGCTGCTCGTCAACCAGCTGGATAATCAGCAGTTTGCAGCCTTCTGTACGGTCCTCTTCCTTCAGGGCTGGCAGGTTGCGCAGACATACCGTGAAATCGTACTTGGTGCCATCAACTACAGGAATGCCATCAAAGCCCTGGTTATAGATGGTGTCGCAGCCGATAACAGCATAGTAAGGATTATCGGCACTAACAGGATCGACATATACCACTACTACAGGCTTACGAGCATCCCAGGCTGTAGTGGCTTTGGTGCCTCGCTCAATACTGGGTTTAAGTTCAAAATCGCCATTACGGATAAGCTCTGCTTGCTGAGCGTGAGCTGTAAGAGTGCATAATGCCAACAACAGCATCATACAAAGTTGTTTGCAATTAATCATACTAAATATTCTCTTATTTTTAAGTCTATACTACATGTAGGCACAGCATGGTGAGATCGTCGTTAGGATCGGCGCCATTGCGATGGCTATTCACCTCGTTCTTCATGGTATCAACCATCTCGCGAGGACTCAAGTGGCTGTTGCGTTTAAATACATTAAGCACCTGATCGTCGCCAAACTGTTCGAGTTGCGTGTTCTCAGCCTCATTCAGGCCATCGGTATATACAAAGAACAGGCAGCCACGGATATCATCGATTACCTCGCCCTCGTATTTCAGTCCTTCCCAAAGGCCGATAGGCGCATTGGGTTCCATCTTCAGGAATCTGCTCTCGTTGTCATTGCCCAGTATGGGGGGATTATGACCTGCATTACAGAAATCGAGCTTGCCGGTACGCAGGTTCACCACACCGATAAACATAGTAATAAACATGCCGTCGTCGTTATGCTCGCTCAGTTCGGCATTCAACTCGGTAGCCAACTTGGCAGGCGTGTAGTTACGCTTAACCATAGCACGGAACAACCTGATAACCTGAGCCATGAAGAGCGCTGCCGGCACTCCCTTACCTGATACGTCGCCTACGCAGAAGCACAGGTTATCGCCAATAATCAGATAGTCGTACAAATCGCCTCCTACCTCCTTGGCAGCTGTCATCGAGGCATAGAGATCGAAATCGGAGCGCTGTGGGAACTCGTTGGGTACCATCGACTCCTGAATGTGGCGGGCGATACGCAACTCACTCTCGATACGCACCTTGGCCGATGTGGTTTCTTCGAGCTGATCGTAAGCCGCCTTTAGATCGTTATGCGCCTTGTGCAACTTGGCTGCTGCCTTTTGCTTGTAAAGGGCATAAACAATAAAGAAGCCGATAATCAGAATAATAGTAACAACAGCGGCTATCTGACGCTCGCGCATCAGCTTGGCCTTGTTCTCGGCCAGTCGGGTTTCGTTCTGCTCAGTATTGTAGATAGTGGCCAGTTCGGCAGCATTGTCGGCTCTTGCACGATCGATAGCTACTCTCAGCGAGTCGCAGATAAAGGTACTGATAGCATAAACCGAGTCCTTGCGACCTGCCTTGAGGTTGGCCTCGTACTTCTTTAGATAATAGGTTTCGAGATTCTCGATCGAGAACTCCATGCGATATTTGTTTACCAACTCATCAAGTCGCTGGAAACAAACGGCTGCATCTTTCCATTGTTTGGCCTCAATCAGGTACTCGCCAGCATCGTAGATACCCTCAGGACTCTTACTGAACTTGGTGTTTCTGAAGTCGAGATAAGCCAAATACGACTCCTGCGATTGCCCTAACGATGCAAGCGCTGTGGCACGATAGATACTACAACGGGCAAGCTGCTTGTCGATATAATCTACGTCGGCAGGATATCGCCTCTCGTATTTGTGTACCAGCTCTTCGTAGTGGTCGCACCAATACAGGGCCTGCTGGTACTGATGGGTGGCATTACACGAGTAAGCCATATTTACAATGCCGGCAATAGCACCTTTGTAGGTCGTTTCGGTAGGTGATGCGTTGATGCGCTCAAGATGCTTGTTATAAGCGCGTTCGAACGATTTCTTGGTGGTTTCTTCCATGCCTGGCAAACGGGCCTGACCGCAACCTATAAACACCAATAGGTTAACATAATCGGTGGTGGTATCGCAACCTAACACCTCGAGTTTTTCGGCTGCATTGATGGCCTCTTTCAGCGAACCGTCGTAGTCGCCCTTCAGGTTCAGCAGGTTAGCCAGATGACTGGCCGATTTGGCATAATAATCTACCTGCTCGGAATTATTAAAGTTTTCGACTTCGCTCTCGGCCTTCTTCCAGTAATACTCGGCTGTGCGCTTCTTACCCATGCGGTCGCTGGCATAGCCACTCCAATAGTGCGACTGAACTTCGGAAATAGCACCAATCTTACCAAGGCTATCGGCTAAAGACAACAACAACGGATAGTCCTTATGCTTATACGCATCAAGGACTAATCCGTCGGCTGTATTCTTTTCAAGTCCTGTTTCTTTCCGTTCGCCGCATGCAACCACCAGCATCACCACCAGTGAGAAACAAGCCAGTAGTTTCATTGTTCTTTGGCTCATTCTTATGCCCAATAATCATTTATTGAGGGCAAAGATACGGAAAAAGTTTGAAACTTGCAAGTTATTCTATCAAAATATTAATAAATATCGCTCTTTTATCCACGAGCCTCGATTTCCTTGTTAATCTCGTCCAGGCGCTCATCGGTAAGAGGATACTTGTAAATAAGACCTCCAACAATAATCAACAGAACGGCAGGAATGATACAGGTGAACACCAGGATGGCATTCTGAGCTGTTACTGAATATTCGGCCAAGTGGGTGTAATAAGCGTTAACAGGTGCGCTGATGAACGAAGCCAGGAACACCGTTACAAAGATGCTGAGCACCAGCTGCAGGCACTTATTGGCCTTAAACTCGGCAAACATCTCGCCATAGGTAACAGGCTTTTCGGGTGTGGTGGCAATGCGCTCCTTACAACCTGTGAAGCAGTAAAGCAGCAGCACAAAGCCTACGATAGCGAATACGCAGGTAACTGTGAACCAAGCAGCTGGATCGACGGGCAGAGCCGACTCCTCGCTGGCCAGGTCGAAACCAATCATACCCATTACCAGTGGAGTAATCCAACCAGCGATTGAGAAACCAGCCTTGAAAGCTACACCAGCCAGAGCGTTAACGGTAGCAGCAGGACGGTTGCCTGTACGATACTCGGCCTCGGTAATAACCTCGGGCACCAGTGCCCACATGAGCGAACCTACCAGCAAACCTACACCTGTCATCACCTTAGCTGTCTGTATCAGTGTATTGAGCTCGGCCACATCAAAGAACTTACCAATGGTAAACAGGATGGCAAAGCCCACAAAGCCGATGGTAAGCAGCAGGTAATACAGACCCTTCTTACCCAACCATCTCTTCAGCATAGGCAGCGAAGGCAGGATAACAAAGGCAGGAATGGTACCAATGGCCATGAACAGCGCCTGGTTCCAGTCGATGATGGTGTGGGCCACGATAGCCAAACCAATGGGGAAACCAGCCTGAACCACAATCTGACCGATGTTGGCGCATACCATACGGGTTGATGTAAGCTTAAGCACCTCGTCGTTATCGCGCGTCATACTGGCCATGATAGAGCCATAAGGAATGTTTACTACCGAGTAGATCATGCTAAGCACGGTATAGCTAACGGTAGCATAAATCAGCTTCACGCTGGTTGACCAGGTAGCGGCCTGAGGCAGCATGAGCAAGCAGGCGGCAATTGTTAAGGGGATACCACCATACAGCAGATAAGTACGATACTTACCCAACTTAGGGTTGCGGTTGTCGATATAACGACCTACTACAGGACTCCAGAAGCAGTCGATCAATCGAACGGAGAGAATCAGTCCGCTTACAAAAGCCGGATTAATCTTCAGTACGGTAGTGAGGTAAAGCATGAGGTAACATGCCACTGTCTGGAAAATAAGATTCTGCGCCAGGTCGCCCGATCCATAGCCGATGCGCTGGAGCCACGAAAGCTTGTAAAAGCCTTTGGTTTCGTTAGATGTACTCATATTTATATTAGTTATTTAATTGTTATTTCGAATGAACTCATGGGCAGTCCGCTCAGCGAGCGTACGTTGGCCTGCTTGGGATCGTCTTTCCAAGCGTAGCGGATTTTAAGGGTTGAATTCTGCGAAGCGTGAGGTACGAGAAGGGTAATCACATTGCCCTTGCCTACAGCAGGCACATTCTGGTATTTATCGCAACAATTGTTGCAGACCTCGAATGTATAGAGATCGCCTTCCTGTATAGGCTGGTCGAGCGTAAGTTGGATAGCCGCATCGCTCACCTGCGTAGATACCACCTCGGGCGAAAGCTTCACCTTATTATTATATATAAGCTTATCAAAACACAAAGCGATGCGCTCGGCCACCTCCTTTTTACGCAGGGGATGGATATCAACCGTCTCGCCCAGGTCGTTAATCACAGCCAGTTCGGCTTTGGCATCGGCCTTAGCCACTGTGCGCTGAGCCTCGCGCAACTGTGCCCAACCGCTGTTTACTGGTTCAGCCTGCAGGGTGATGGGACGTGGGAAGGCTGTTTGCTGGCGACCATCGTAGTTGGCCAGCTGCACGATGACAAACGGCATCTGCTGGTCGTTCCAGCGGTCGCGCCAGCTGCCCATCAGCTTTTTCAGATGGTCGGCATAGGGAGCAGGATTGCCTGTATTCGATTCGCCCTGATACCATACCACGCCATTGATAGCATAAGGTGCCAACGGATACAGCACGGCATTATACAGCGTGGTGGGCAGGTTCTGCAACGACACATCGCCACCTGGGCATTGTGGCATCTCGGCACCTACTTTCATCTTCCACTGTGCGCCAAGGGGTATTACATCCTTTGGCATGGGGTTCTGCGACAAGCGATCGTCGCCAAAGCACAGCATATAGGGCTTTTCGGGGATAAAGTGGCAGGCACCATACTTATTTATAAAACGGATGGCAATCACATTATCGCCCTCTTTCAGCATGCCCTCGGGGATATCATAACGGCGTGGGGGATACTGATAACCCGTTTGTCCAATCTGTTTCCCATTCAGATAGGTTACATCGCGATCAAAAAGCGTGCCCAGCAACAGACGGGCTGGCTTGCCTGCGTGATCCTTATCAATCATGATGTGCTGACGGAGCCAAACGCTACCTGTGCCGCGCCAGGTCCAGTTGTTCTGATCAACCTGCTGCCAAGAGGTTTCATCAACAGCCACATCAGCATAACCAGGATCGGTCTGGTTCAGGATGCTTTCCCACTGCTGGTTGGCAGCGCCATTGGCCCGCATTTGCGCGCGTACATAATTATCGTTCTGATACATCTGCAGCTTTTTAATCAGCATGGGATAGTCGGCCTTCAGCGAATCCTCGCTAATCCAAGCCTCGATGGGCGTGCCGCCCCAACTGTTAACGATGATGCCCTGGGCCACCTTATTCTTCTCGAACATCTTCTTGCCCAAGAAATAGCCGGCAGCCGAGAACAACCAGGCATTCTGCTTGTTAACAGGCTTCCAGTTGATATTGGTATTGCGGATATCGTCCTTTACACCATGGGTGCTGGTTTCGTTCTGCACACGGAACAAGCGAATCTGACTGTTCTCGTAGTTATCAATCTCCTGGGTGTACTGCGGATAAACACGCTCGATAGTCACATCGATATTAGACTGACCAGACAATAGCCAAACATCACCTACCAGAATATTATCAATGGTCTGGTCGTTAACAGACAATTGATAAGGTCCGCCTGCTTTCATCTTGGGCAGGTCGACACGCCAACGGCCATCGGTATCGGCTGTGGTCTGATATACCTTCTTGTTGAAACGAACGGTAACGGTTTCGCCAGCATCGGCATGACCCCAAACAGGTATGAGTTTGCCACGCTGCACCACCATGCCCGACTGGAACAACTTAGGCATGGTTACTTTTGCATCGGCAACTGACAAACAAAATAGTGTTGCACAAAAAAATATAATTTTCTTCATAATTGTTGCTTTGAGGTCACAAAATTAAGAAAAATCTTCGATGAAACCACCAAAAAATGCCATTTTGTTATGCAATGACACATTTTGAAAAACTTCTGTAACAATTTAAAATATAAACTTGCCGATTTTTCACTACCTTTGCACCAGTTTTATTTTTCAACAGTTATGAATAAATTATCATCGCAGCAAGTATCATTAGGTGAGAAGGTCGGCTATTCGTTAGGAGATGCCGCCGCTAACCTGGTATTCCAGATGATGATGATATTCCAGTTGAAGTTCTACACCGATGTTTTTGGACTCGACGGCGCTGTTGCTGGATCGGTACTCATGATTGCCAGCATTTCGGCCATCATCGTTGATCCTGCCATCGGTTTGCTTACTGATCATACCAACACCCGTTGGGGTAAATTCCGTCCTTGGATGCTTTGGACCGTTATCCCCTTCTGCGTATTCTACATGTTGGCATTTTATAATCCAGGCATTCATCAGAAAAGTTCGGTAGCCATGTACGCCACCATCAGTTATGTGTTGCTGATGACGGCCTACTCCTTTAATAATATACCTTATACCTCGTTAGGAGGTGTGATGACCAGCGATATTCGCGAGCGTACCAGCATTACTACCATCCGATTTGTGGTGGTAACCATTGCGCAGTTCGTGGTTCAGGGTCTTACATTACCTTTGGTTGACCATTTTGCCGAAGGCAGCACCCTGCAGCATGGATGGAGCTGTACCATCGCCATCTTTGCCTGCATCGCCTTTATCTTCTTTATCATCACCTTTGCTGTAACCAAAGAGCGCATACAGCCGCCCCCACGCCAGCAAGTAAGTGTGAGAGAAGATATTAAGAATACGGTGTCGAATGTATCGTGGAACGCGATGGCATTACTCACATTTGCGCTATTCGTTACATTAGCCATGTGGGGATCGGCCATGAACTTCTACTTCCAATACAATGTTGACCAGAAGTCACTGTACGATTTCTTGTCGCACTTCATCAGTCTCGACTTCAATAACGCCTATTCTATCGGCTTCTCGGCCTTTAACATGATGGGCGCAGTGGTACAGTTTGTGGGTGTAATTTGTTTGTCGCGCTATCTGGCCAATAAGTTTGGCAAAAAGAAAACATTTAAGGTTTGCCTTACCATGACGGCATTCCTTACCGCCCTGTTCTATATCCCAGAGCCCACCGACGTAGGACTGCTGTTTGTGATTAACTTTCTGCGCTCACTGGCTTATGCGCCTACCATCCCACTGCTGTGGGCCATGATTGGCGACGTGGCCGACCATATAGAATACGAGAGCCATCGCCGTGCCACAGGCTTCTGTTTCTCGGGCATCGTGCTGGCCCTGAAATTAGGTCTGGGCTTTGGAGGCGCCATCGCAGGCATCATCATCTCGATGTTCGGCTATGTATCGGGTGGCGACATCACCATACAGAACGAGAGTGCCACGATGGGTATCCGATTGGTATCGAGCATTGTGCCAGCCATGCTGTTTATGGTAGGTGTGGTGGCGCTGCACTACTACCCCATATCGAAAGAGTATAACGAAAATATGCAGGCAGAACTGTCGGCACGCCGCAGGATTGCCAACCAGAATAATGATTATTAACTATAAAAAATGTGTATATGAAACCACGCTATCTTTATCCAAAAGATTATTATGCAGACCCATCTGCTAATGTGTTTAATGGTAAGCTTTATGTATATCCCTCGCACGACTGGGAGGCTGGCGCTGCTTTTGACGATGATGGCGGTCACTTCCAAATGAAAGACTATCACGTTATCTCTATGGAAGATGTAGAGAACGGCGAGGTTACCGACTATGGAAAGATTCTGGATGTTGCCGACGTAAAGTGGGCCGAAAAGCAGATGTGGGATAACGACTGTGTTGAGAAGGACGGTAAGTACTACCTGATTTTCTCGGCTAAGGACTATAATGGCGTATTCCATCTGGGTGTGGCTGTGGCTGATAAGCCCGAAGGTCCATTCATTCCACAGGATCAGCCTATCCGCGGTTCGTTCTCTATCGACCCCAGCGTGTTTAAAGACGACGACGGACAGATTTACTGCTACTTTGGCGGATTGTGGGGCGGACAGTTGCAGTGGTATCAGGCACCAGAAAAGCTGGTGAAGGAAGGTGTTGACCTGGGCCCTGCTGCTGATAAGAAGACTCGGCTCTTTGCGCCCGCCGATGTACCTGCCCTGTCGAGCTTTGTAGTTAAGATGAGCGACGACGTACTGCAGTTTGCCGAGGCTCCACGTAGCGTGGTAGTGGTTGACAAGGACGGACAGCCCCTGAAGGCTGGCGATCCTCACCGCTTCTTCGAGGCTTCATGGATGCACAAGTACAATGGTAAGTACTACTTCAGCTACTCTACAGGCGACAGCCACATGCTGTGCTACGGTATCGGCGATACCCCTTACGGACCTTTCACCTACCAGGGTGTGATTCTCGATCCAGTAGTAGGTTGGACTACCCACCACTCTATCGTTGAGTACAAGGGCGAGTGGTTCCTGTTCTATCACGATTGCGTACCTTCTAACGATATTACCCATCTGCGTTCGCTCAAAGTACAGCGCTTGTTCTACAACGAGGATGGTACTATTCAAAAGGTTGTGAATGAATAAAAACCAATTTATAACCAATTATTACGTTACTCATCGCGACGAGGTGCTGGCTTACGTCAGCACTCGTCTTGGTGGCAGAGCAGAGGCAGAAGACGTGGTTCAGAACGTGTTTCTGCGTCTGCTCACTTCCACCAAATTAATTACCGACACCACCTTACCAGCCTTAGTTTACACCACAGCACGCCACATGATATGCGATTTTTATCGTCGACGTATCAGCGCCAACGACTACG
This sequence comes from uncultured Prevotellaceae bacterium, assembly GCA_902789415.1. Taxonomy (GTDB): domain Bacteria; phylum Bacteroidota; class Bacteroidia; order Bacteroidales; family Bacteroidaceae; genus Prevotella. The sequence continues at coordinate 112,840 of CADAOD010000003.1, read as the reverse complement.
AGCATTATATCCGAGAGGTGTGTAGCGAGGTTCTTTCGGCCGATTCGGTTTACTCCATCAGAGAAATAACCGAACAGCTGGAACGCGGACTGGCACGACTGCCAGAAAACTGTCGCGAGGTGTATCGCCTTCATATCTACGATGGCATGAAGGTGGGCGAGATATCCGATTTCTTAGGCGAGAACTACAAGAACGTAGAGTATCGCTTAGGTACTGCCCGCAAGGCCATGCGCCAGTACTTGCGAGCTATTTAAATATCAAGGTTGAGAGCTTATCGGCAGCAAACAGTTCGTTTGCTACTTTTTGTATATCATCAACCGTTACCTTATCAATACTGTCAAACAGCTTTTCAACGTTTTTCTCCCAGCCATAGTGCAGGAAGCTCTTACCAAAGTCGAGTGCAAACTGTTCGCGATTGTCGCAGGCAATAGCTATCTGACCTTTCAGCTGCTGCTTGGCTTTCTGCAAGGCATTATCGCTCAAGGGCTTCTGCATCACCTTATCCAGTTCGCGACGCACCAGGCGGAGGCATTTACGCACATCGTGTGGGTCGCAACCAAAATAAATGCTCCATATACCTGTATCGCTGTAGCTTACCATGGTGCTTTCGACGGTATAAACCAAGCCATGACGCTCGCGCAGGGCCAGGTTCAGACGGGCATTCATACTGGGACCACCAAGAATGTTATTGAGCAGATACAAGGGAATACGCAATGGATGATGGATGTCGTAGCTACGTGTGCCTAACATCACATGTGCCTGGTGCGAACCAATATCCTTAGTAAGCGATTGGGCAGTAACCGCTGTGATATCGTTAACCAACGTAGGCTGCTGTTCGGCTGGCGCCTGACCTGAAGTCTGCGCTTTCTCTACCATTTTTACCAGACGTTTGAAATCCACATTGCCATACACAAAGAAAATGGCGTTGTCTGTACGGTAGTTGCGCTTTACAAATCGTAAGGCATCGGCTGTTTTATAGGTTCGCAGCTGCTCGGCATTACCTAAGATATTATGCCCCAGGGGATGACCCTCGAACAGCATATTCTCAAACTCATCGTAAATCAGCTCGGCAGGCGAGTCGTTATAACTCTCAATCTCATCGCAGATAACCTCTACCTCCTTATCTATCTCGTGCTGGGGATAGGTGCTGTGGAAAACCATATCGGTAAGCAACGAGATGGCTTTGGCTATATGCTCCTTCTGGATGGCGGCATAAAACGTGGTATCCTCCTTATTGGTAAAGGCATTCAGGTCGCCACCCAACTGCTCCAGACCGTTGATAATCTGGATAGCGTTGCGATACTCGGTACCCTTAAACGTCATGTGCTCGCAGAAATGGGCCATACCCTCCTCGCCTGGCAACTCATCACGTGTACCGGCAGCAATCTGGTAACCGCAGTAAACCACCTCGGCCACAGAGGGCTTGTGGATAATGCGCAAGCCATTAGCAAGGGTATAAGTATTGTAGGTAGCCATATTAATCTTCGTATTCTGTAGGATCGTCGATGCCAGCATCGGCCAAGGCCTCCTTGCGCTCTACACAGGTGCCGCACTTGCCGCAATGCTTGTCGCCACCACGATAGCACGACCAGGTTTTGCTGTAGTCGATACCCAACTCCTTACCACGGGCAGCAATCTGGCCCTTGGTCATATTGCAGTAAGGCGAGAGCAAACGCACACCATTAAAGGTACCTGCCTGGGCAGTCTTATCGAAAGCATCAACAAACTCAGGACGACAATCGGGGTAGATGGTGTGATCGCCACCATGATTGGCCATCATCACATACTGCAGATCGTTACTCTCGGCCATACCTGTGGCAATGGCCAGCATAATGCCATTACGGAAAGGCACCACCGTAGATTTCATATTCTCGCTGGCATAATGGCCTTCGGGGATAGCCTCATCGCCCGACAGCAATGAGCTACGGAAATACTGTCCCATAAACTCTAAGGGGATAACCAGGTGCTTGATGCCCAACTGCAGGCAATGGTACTTGGCAAAGGGAATCTCCTTGGCATTATGATTACTGCCATAATCGAATGATATGGCCAGCGCAATACGCTCCTGATAGTCGTAGAGCAACGTGGTAGAATCCATTCCACCGCTCAAAATGATGATACTGTCTTTCATTTGCTTATTTTATTTTGGCTGCAAAGTTACGAAAAAAAGTTGTAATTGGTAACGGTTTTTGGAAGATTAACGCAATTCGGCCTGTAATAAAGGCAATACGGGGAAGAACGAGGAAGTTCAATTTGGGGCTAAAAGCAAATTGGGGAGGATTGGTGAAGGAGTTAGGTTGCCAAATCGTAACCCAGAAATTGGACTCTGAGGCGGGTTAGTTTTCCTAAAGCGACAACGCAAATCTGGGCAAAATGGCGCACCTCTCTGCAGCCAAAATTTAAAAAGGAGTAAGAAACATGAGAAGTACTTTTAACATTCTGTTCTATGTGAACAAGAGTAAGGAGAAGAATGGTGTGGTGCCAGTGATGGGCAGGGTAACGATTAACGGAACCCCAAGCCAGTTTAGTTGCAAGATGACGATCCCGCTTGACATGTGGGACGTGAAAGGCAATTGTGCCAAGGGCCGCAGCAAGGAGGCATTGCAGATTAACCGCGAACTGGATAATATCAAGGCGCAGATTATCAAACATTATCAGCATCTTTCTGATCGCGAGGCTTTCGTGACGGCTGAGATGGTGCGCAACTCTTATCAGGGATTTGGCAGCGAGTACGAAACGTTGTTGAGTGCTTTTGACAAGGATATTGCAAACCAGAAGAAACGTGTGGGCAAGGACAGAGCGGCAAGTACACTCTGGGCTATGGAACGTTCACGGAAGGATGTGGCAGAGTTCATTCAGTCGCACTACCGTCGCACGGATATGTCGATGCTTGAACTGACGCCTGAGTTTATCAAGGACTTCGCCGCCTACCTCAGTACAGACCGAGGATTGGCCAACGGAACTATCTGGCAGAGGTGTATGTGGCTAAAAGGCGTTGTGATGAGAGCGCACTACAACGGCAAGATTCCTCGTAACCCGTTCGCGCAGTTCCACATCAGCCCAAACTGCAAGGAAAGGGAGTTCTTGACCGAAGAAGAACTAAAGGCAGTCGTAACCCATGAGTTCGAGGACGACAATTTGGCCTTCGTGCGTGACATCTTCGTCTTTGTCTGCTTCACCGCCCTCTCGTTCATCGATGTGAAGAACCTGACCACAGACAACATCGTGGACATCAATGGCGACAAGTGGATTGTTAGCAAGCGTCACAAGACTAACATCCCCTTTCAAGTGAAGCTGATGGACGTACCCTTGCAGATTATCGACCGCTACAAACACTTGCAGGAAGACAAACTGGTGTTCGGCAAGATGAACTACTGGTCGATGTGCAAGAAGCTGAAAACGGTAATGAAAGCCTGTGGCATTGAGAAAGCCATATCCTACCATTGTGGAAGGCACTCGTTCGCCACTTTGGCGCTTTCAAAGGGAATGCCCATCGAGAGCGTGAGCCGTGTATTGGGACACACCAATATCGTGACTACCCAGATTTACGCCAAAATCACAAGTCAGAAACTTGACAATGACCTGACGATGCTCGGCAATAAGCTTAATGCATCATTCAAAGACCTTAAGATGGCATAGGTAGTAGCGGCCCAATAACTTCAAAGCAGAAAGACGAATGATTAGCGAAGTCTGTCATCCGTCTTTCTGCATTATATTCTTTCAGCACACAAACCACAAATGGCTCATTCTTTTCCCCTATTGTTTATACACTGGATGATAGCAACTTTCCAGAACTCTCTCCAAATCACTTTCACGATAGAGCACCTTACCACCTAACAATATGTAAGGTAGCACACCATCATTGCGGTATTCCTGTAGTGTCCGTCTGCTGACTTTCAGAATGTTGGCCACCTCTTTGTCTGTCAGGTAGCGCTCACCATCCAATAGCGGACGATAATTGCTTATCACTTTCTTATATAGAGCAAGCACCTCCTTCATATTCTCCAGTGCATTCTTCACGCCAACGTTATGCGGCATTATCAATTCGTTCATAGGCTGCTCATTTTGTGTTTAAGCTTCTTTCTATCCTTTTCCCTATCAGCTACAACATGAAGAATATTCTCCACATCCTCAGGCTTGTAATACACCTTGCGGTTGATTTGAGAATACGCCAATGTCCCGTTATCCCGAAGTGTTTGTAATGTTCTTGGGCTGATGTTCAGCATTTGGCATACGTCTTGGTTATCAAGCCAGTTGTCCAACCTTTTGTCATTGCCTCTACTGGCCATCTCTTTCATCTTTGTGACGAAGCTATTGAAACTCGTCAGCAGTTCCTCGTAGGTACTGCGCTCAATTGATATTACTTCCATGTCTATTTTAGTTTTTGTAATTTGCGGGCAAAGGTACATCATGATTCCCAGATAAGCTCATTCTGAAAAATTCTTGTTGTGAAATAACACTTCAGGGAAACAAAAGCCTAATATCTGTCGAGCTTGCTCATCAGAAAGCAGACAAGCATCTTTGTGTGGCACTCCACAGAAAAGTGCGTATTAGGCTACACCCTTCTGTGGAATCTGATTGTGGCATTGGAAACAGAAATCTATGCGGAATACTGGCATACCAAGAGATATTTCTACACTTTTTCTTAATTAATGTTCAAGAATCATCATATCCTCGATCTTTTTGATTATATTTGCACAGATAATAAGCATCATTATGAACATACCAACAAAATTAAAGGAGTACATTTGGCTGGTGAACACCATTCGCAAGGCAAGGAGAATAACGTTTGCTGAGATTAACGAGCGATGGCTGGAAACTGAGATGAGCGGCGGCGTTGATCTGCCTCGTGCCACCTTCAACCGACACAATGATGCCATTGAGGACATTTTTGGCATCTTCATCGACTGTGACCGTCAGAATGGCTACAAATATTGGCTCAATCAAAAAAAGAACGAATGAAAAAATATAGGAGTTAAAAAGTTAATAATATCTTCAAGAGATTAATAAGGCATGAAGTCAAAAAAATCAAATTATAAGAATTGCAATGATAATTCTGACGAATTATTGGTTAAAGCAATTCAAGAATGCAAAAAAGTTGCTGCCACAAGTTCGAAAGAAGCCAAAGACAACGTCGCTTTTATAAAGGAATCTATCGTTCAAGCCAATAAAGAAGTTGAGAGCTGCATAAAGGATATCTCAAATCAAAAGATTAGAGATCCAGAGATTCTGTCTTCTTTAAAAGATCAATTAAGAAGAATAAAAACAACTTTTGTTCAAGAATATGATGAGGTTGAACAGCTTGTTGAAAAGAAAATCAAACAATCTAATCAATTCAATATTACTTTATTTGGAAGAACAAAAGTTGGGAAAAGTACTTTGATGGAAATCCTTACTAATGGAGATGGACGATCGATTGGTAAGGGTGGCCAAAGAACAACGCTGAATGTACGACAATATAATTGGAAAGGTTTAACTATAACAGATATACCTGGAATAGATGCTTTTCAAGGTGAAACCGATGATAGATTGGCTTTTGAGGCTGCAAAATCTGCTGATATCGTAGTTTTCATGATTTCAGATGGTCAACCTGAAGCCACTGAAGCTGATTGGCTGGTACGATTGAAACGTGAAGACAAACCAATAATATGCTTGTGCAATGTTAAGCGAACCCTTGAAGATGAGCTTGATATGGAATTGTTTTTGGATAATCCCGATGACATTCTGAAGGATGAGCGAATCAAGGAAATCATAGCCCAGTTTAACGCTTTTGTTCAAGAGCAACTTCCGAACGAACATATTAACATTATTGTATCCCAGCTACAAGCACGGTATTTAGCCAATAAGAAAGAGAATATAGCTAAGAGAAAAGAATTAATCAAGGCTAGTCGTTTTGGTATCATTGAGCATGAGCTTCAAAGACTTGTCATCCACAACGGAATTTCATTCAGAAGAAAATGTTTTCTTTCTATAATAGATAGCCCTCTTTATAGCCAATCACTTGAATTGTTTAATAGTAGTACCTTGGCCTATCAAAAATACTTAGTTGCCAAGGGGAAAATGAATGAATTTTGTAATTGGGAAAATGAATTTATACCAGAGGAGAGAAGTCTAATGCTCGATAGGGTGGAAAAAATCTATAATGATTTAATTAACACCGTTCCTACCTTTGTTGAAGATAATCTTGAAAAGAACGATTTCTCAGACCGTTGGAAGAAACATATAGAATCACATCGTCTAAGTCAAAAGGTTCAAGATTGCTTTTCTGATAGCGTCAAAAAGGCTAAAGCGAAAGTTGACCTATTGTTTAATGCTCTTGAAACTGAATCTAAACTTCAAGCAAGCCTTATGTCTGATGTGGATTCAAGCCATAAAGGCACTGATATTACCAATTGGAAACGTATATGGGGATGGACAAGTGCTGGTGTTACCGCAGCAGGTACTGTTGCAGAGATTGGCTTGACTATTGCAGCTCAAGCTTTTGGAGTAGCTGCTGCAGGAGCTGCGATCCCAGTAGTTGGATGGATCGTTGCTGGAGGTGCCCTACTTTTCGGTTTGTTCTCTTGGTTCAGTGATAAGCGAGAGACAAAAAGAAGAAAAGCAAGAATAGAAAGGGAAAAGGCTCTAAGTGATAGTCTAAAAACAAGTAAAGATAAAACTTCTGAAAAGATGAAAAAAGCCTTTCAGAAAGATATTGTTGAAGGACTTTTGGCTGATAGCTATAACAGATTCCACATAATCGAAACGACATTACTTACTTTGGCTAACAGTCAACGCGAATTGGGCTTAAAGTACTTAAATCATCATACAGACATCTCGAAACGTATTGTACAAGCAGCTTTCTTTGATCTAGGAGTAAAAGGTGTAGTTCTGGACCATATTGATTTTGTTGCTCGAATACCAGGTAAAAAAACTCTTATAGGATGCGACGATGAACAGTTGGGACTGATAGCAAATAAAATTTCTGATAAAATTGGAAATAAAGAAGAGGTTCGAATCTTTAGAAAAAAGTTGTCTGGTGATTTAGAGAACCGTCTTTCAACACTTAAATCTTATTTTAAGCTTCGTGTACCGATGAAAGTAATTACGATATCAAAAGATGGTTTTAATCAGAATGTAGTTTTTATACCCAAAAACTATAATCTTCAATCTGACGAAGAATCGAATTTACTTTTGCTGCAACAGATACTTAATATTCACATTGTCAAACGTTAATATATAACTATCCAAAGATGAAAAAGACGTATTTTGAACAGTTTAATGCTCAAGCAGTTCAGCTGTTTGAGGAGGTGAGGAATACATTGAGGAAATCAGGTGATTCGTCCTTGATTTCAAAATCGCAAATGATTCCTACAAGTCTTTATTCTAAAGACAAACGTATCAATGTAGTTTTTGCAGGACAATATAGTGCCGGAAAATCTACTTTGTTAAAAATCCTTACAGGCAAAGATTTGGCTATAGGAGGAGGTATTACCACAGCAACATGTCAATCTTTTAATTGGCAAGGAATTAACGTTACCGATACACCAGGTATTCATACACAAAACAGACCTGATCATGATAAAATAACATATGAACAGTTGGCAAAAGCCGACTTAATTGTATTTGTGGTTACCGCTGAAGGTTTTTCCGATCATTTAGCTAATCATTTCCGTAAGTTAATTAATGAAAAGGGAAAGGGGCATGAGATGATGTTGGTGGTTAATAAAATGGACCGAACTGCTAAGGGAAATACAACTGAACAACAGGATGTACTCATCAATAAGGACATATTACCTGTTATCAATCCTTATTCCGTAGAGGATATGTATACATCTTTTATTTGTACAGATTGGTATAATCAGGCCTTCACTCCAAAATATGCTAAGTTTCAAGACAAATTGCTAGCTAAAAGTGGTCTTCCGGTCTTTATTGACAACCTGAATCGTTTTATTGCAGATAGGGGCTTGTTAGGTTCTTCCACTACATCGTTGTACGAGGTTGAAAAAATGTTGGCAGATATTGTCTCTAACATGAAGACAGGTGATGCCATTGTGGATGGAACTATTCATATGTTAAATGAAAAGAGAAGAATTTTTGAGGAATCAAAGGTTCGAATCAAAGATAAGGTAGGCAATGCTGTTCAGAAAAAATCTCATCAAGTTCAGTTGTGGGGTAGTGAAATCGCCAACAAATTAACAAGTTCTCAGAAACAAAACGAGACAAATCAGATGTTGAAAGAGAAGCAAGATGCTGTTGATGAAACTACAACAAAACTTACTGCCGAAATAGAAGGAATTTTAAAGGTAGAGGCAGGTACCCTACAGAAGAAATTCAAAGAATTATCTGAAAGCGAATTTGCACGTGATTTAAAACTCACAATGGACGAACGTGTGAAATCTGTACATATATCAGAGGACACACGACGTAATATGGAAAAGACTAGCAATTATTTGAAAGATTTTGGGACAAAGATCGCAACTATGTCAGTTGGTAAGAATCCAGGTAATGGTTTTATGTCTATTTTCAAAACTAGTACATATTCTGGTTCCCAACTTCACGAAACAGTTCTAAAGGTTGGGCATCTTTTTGGGCATAAATTCCAACCATGGCAAGCTGTTCGATGGACAAAAAATATCGCCAATGGTTCCCGTGTTTTAGGTGTAGTAGGTTCAGTATTGTCAGTTGGCTTGCAAATATACAATGATAAGCAAGAAGACAAGATTGAAAATCAACTTGCTGAAGGGCGCAATGAAATACGTTCATGTTTCCGTGATGCTTCTAATGTAATCGAGATGGAATATGACAAAGCTACTGATACATGGATTGAAAAGAACATCACACCTCATGTTCAACAGATTGATAAGGATATTGCAGAGATTTATAGCAATATAAAATCAACTAATGATCTATATATCAAGTTAAACAATCTTCTACAACGCACACGTGCTATGATTTCTGATATTCAGAATGCATAAGTATTCTCTCATGACTTTTTTAAGTTATAAAGATGCACAGGGGGGTAAGCGACCTCGCATCTCTTGAATACTGGCTGGATGATACGAGTAGATCCCCCGATGTATGGTAAATGCGGCTGCCGAAAAGGTATGGGTAGCGGTTCGAATCTGTCGCTCGTATCATCCTTTAAAAGAACGAATTCTTTCATTTACACTCAAACCACGTATCACTCCGGTAATAGGACGTAGCCTAATACGCACCTTTCTGGCAGGTGCCACAAAAGATGCCGCAATCAGTTCAAGAGCGTTGAGCAAGCTCAGAAGAAAAAATTGAGTATGAATTTGGTTAATTGAAATAGAATGATTACCTTTGCACCCGATGATGAGTCATAAAACGGCTGGTGGCTCAGTGTCATGGGTTCTTTGAAAGCAATTCATAGCAGAATGTGGAATTGAGTACGGTTACCAAATCGTAACCCTGTTTTCTTCCAATTCCCCAGACAGCCTTTATACAAAGAAAAGCTGAGAAATCCTGCAAAGGTAGTAAAAAACCTTGTTACAAAGAAGCTATTTTATTTTTTTTCTCGAAAAAAAACATTATCTTTGCAACGAAAAAAGCTACAGATTGTTACATCTTATAAAGACAGACTTATGAAAATACTTGTGGTTGACGATGAATTGGATATCTGCGAGATACTTCAATACAATCTCGAGACAGAAGGGTTTGAGGTGATGACCGCCAATTCGGCCGAGGAAGCTCTTAATCTTCCTCTACAAGAATATGCTCTGATTCTCCTAGATGTCATGATGGGTGAAATGTCAGGGTTCCAGATGGCTCGGAAGATCAAAGACAATCCTGCTACAGCGCATATCCCCATTATCTTTATTACGGCATTAGAGGGAGAGGACAATCTGGTAAAAGGATTGAATATCGGAGCTGACGACTATATAGCCAAGCCGCTGAGCATGAAGGAGGTCAAGGCAAGGGTACGGGCAGTACTCAGACGCTCATCGCAAGCCTATCATCAACCTGAGCAACAGGCCGCAAGCACTTCGGGCAACAAGATAAGCTACGAAGGTATCACGCTCGACCATAATGCCAAGACTGCTACACTGGATGGGCAGAACCTGTCACTTACCAAACTGGAATACGAACTGCTGTCGCTCCTGTTGCAGCACCCTAACACCGTGTTTTCGCGAGAAGAGCTCTTGAAATACTGTTGGCCTCAGGATGTGCTGGTGCTCGATCGAACGGTGGATGTGAACATCACCCGACTGCGCAAGAAAATTGGCCGTTATGGCAAACAGATTAAAACACGTGTAGGCTATGGCTATTGTTTTGAAAAGTAAGTCGTTTCAGCGCAATCTGCTGTTCAGTATCGGTGGCGTGTTCCTGCTCTTTGCCATCTGCTTCAGCGTGTATCAATATCAACGCGAAAAAGAATACAAGATTGACATTCTGCACTCGCGACTGCAGATGTACAACTACGAAATGGTACAGACAATTGGCGAAGACAGTCTAACTAATAATCGTTTGTTTCGCGACTATGTAGAACGGCATAGCATGGAAGGACTTCGTGTGTCAATCATAGATAAGGACGGACTGGTAATCCTGGATAGCTACGAGACCCAGGTGGATTCGCTGGGCAACCATCTCCAGCGAACAGAGATACAGCAAGCATTGCATCATGGCAACGGCTACGACATCAAGCGCCTGTCGCAATCCACTCACGAAACCTACTTTTACTCTGCTACCCGCTTCGGCAATGTCATCGTGCGTACTGCTGTGCCCTACTCTGCCGAACTGACACGCTCGTTACAGGCCGACAGCACCTATATGTATTATGCCATTGTGCTGACGCTGCTGCTGGGTGTAGTCCTCTATTACATCACCCATCGCATCAGTCGCCATATCGGCTATCTGCGAGAGTTTGCCATGAAAGCCGAAGAGGGCCAACAGCTTGACCACGAACTGGAGCGACGCCTGCCCGATGACGAATTAGGCGACATCAGCCATACCATCATTATGCTTTATTGGAAGCTCCGCCATTCCGAGGAGGACAAGATACGCATCAAGCGCCAACTGACACAGAATGCCGCCCACGAACTGAAGACGCCTGCCGCCAGCATTCACGGTTATCTGGAGAGCATTCTGGATCATCCCGACATGCCCGAAGATAAGAAAAAACACTTTCTGGAGCGCTGCTATGCCCAGAGTGAACGCATGACCAAACTACTGCTTGACATGAGTGCACTCACCAAGCTCGACGAGATGGACGACAGTCGTACAGACACCCGACAAGCGTATCTGCAGGTTAACGTCGGTGCCATCGTACAGAACGTGCTCGAAGACACATCGCTACAACTGAACGAAAAGCACATCACACCATCCATACAGATGCCAAAGCATGTAGAAGTGCAGGGCGACGCAAGCCTCATCTACAGCATCTTCCGCAATCTGATTGACAACGCTATCGCCTACGCCACAGGAGCCTCGCGCATCGCAATCATCTGCAACGAGGTGGAGCACGAAGGGCGCCATTTCTATGAGTTCCAAGTGAGCGACGATGGCCCAGGCGTAGAACCAAAACATCTGGAACACCTTTTTGAGCGTTTCTACCGTATCGACAAAGGGCGCAGTAGGAAACTCGGCGGCACAGGCCTCGGCCTCGCCATCGTAAAAAATGCTGTTGCTGTTCACGGCGGAACAACAACAGCACTCTCAACACCAGGCGGCGGACTAACCATCAAGTTCACTCTCGCACGCTTTTAACTGGCACTATCCGTTACTTGAGGAGATGTTAAAATCTCCATCACAAAACGGGCACCATCCGTGTAGCTCGTATCCAGGAACACATCGCCTCCAAGTCGGCGAACCAGCGAACGGGCTATCGTCAGGCCAATGCCTGTTCCATCGTAATACTCGTCGAGCTGCACAAACTCTTCGAAGATATGTTCTGCCTCTTCAGGCGGTATCACAATACCAGTATCTTCGATGGTAAACACCACCTTTTCAGCATCTGCAGTTACCTTTAGCACCACTTTTTCCTTCTTTTCAGGGGCTTCGTTTGTATCGTTACGGAGCCGGGCTTCGGCATCGTGCGTAAACTTCTTGGCATTATCGAGCAACAATACCAGCGCACGGGTGACAGCCTGCTGGTTTGTTTGCAGATACAGTTTTTCGGCTTCAGGCGACGACTCGAGATAGAACGTCAGATGTTCTGCGCTGCTGATACCCGATTCATCGATGGCCTGGGCAGCAATCTGCATGACAGGTACATAGTCAGCACGCTCGATGATGGTTTTGCTGCTTACCTCAGAGAGTTCAAGCATCTTATTCACCAGTGTGGTAATGCGATCGGTATTTTCGGTGATTTTGCTATTGATATCCTGACGAGTTTCATCATCCAGTTCGATACCTGGTGTGGTGATAACCTGCGTAAAGCCCGACAGAATATTCAGTGGCGTGCGTATCTCATGCGACATCTGCTGAATAAAGCTGGCTTTCATCCTGGCCGACTCCTCTGCATGTGCATTGGCTATGGCCAGTTGCACATTCTTCTGTTCCAACTGGGCATTGGCTACTGCCAAACGGCGCTCGGCTCTGTGACGGAAATAGGTATAGACCGAGAAGAAAGATGTGATAACAATTATCGCGGCCACAAGCGACAAGATACGCACTTTCGACAAGTGCTCCTGCTGCTGCAGTATCTGTTCCTCTTTCTGACGTATCGTCTCCTGCTCATCAGAGTCTATCCATTGCGATTTGATGATAGCAGAATCCAATCGCTGACAAATCTGATTGGCTACAACACTAGCCGAATCGATCTGTCCCGTCATCAAATTAACTGTATATTTCTTCAGCAGGAACTTCTGGATATCATCCAGCGAATAGCCCGACTGCATATGCACAAAAATGTTATCAAGATTACTCAGCAATTTGGCAGCAGCTTGCCATTTTCCCGCCATTGCCAAATAGTTACTGGCATCCAGATGGCCCTCGTCGGTGTTTGCAAAGTTAGATTGCTGGAAAGCCTCAAAGGCATCTTCTGCTTCCTGAATCTTACCCATGCCTTCAAATCCGATGGCTTCGAAGATGTGGCAGCGGGCCTGCTGCTTATCGATATACGCCGAATCATTCGGGAATAACTGCTTGTAATCACTAACCAGTTTTTTTAAACGCCGGTTCCAGAACAGCCCCTTTTTGTACTTCTTCTCGCTGAGCCAGCCGTAGGCAATATTAATAACACCAACCACTGCATCGTGATAATTCTCACGCGCATGGGCCTTGGCAATATGCTCCAGATGTCGCTGATATGCTTGTTCAAAGAGCTGGGGCACCTCCTCGTCTTCAATGTTATAATGCCCCTTGCAACAACCGGCAAAGACAAGCAGATTGGTATAGTCGCTCGTGGCATTATAATGGTGGTAGTTCAAATGCTCCAAAGCTGTTCTCACCACCTTACTGGCACTTTGAAAGTTGTAATAGCGGATATGCAGTCCAGCCAGATAACTAGCCGCACGGGCATAGGTATCCAGGTCGGCAGGATCATCAGAGTCTTCAATAGATACCATTGCCTCTTTCCAGAAAAATTCGGCTGTGTGTACCTGCATCATGCGATAGTAAGCTAAACCCTGCCAAAAATAGCTCTCGGCCTCGCTCAGCACCTCGGCCTTTCCCAAACTGTCGGCCAATAACCGCATGCGGCTGAAATCTTTTTGCTTAGAGGCATCCATAATTGTCTTAACAGCCTCGTCATAAGCCGCCTTTTTGCTACCATTCTCACAACCTGTAAGCGGCACCAAAATAACCACAGTTACAATCCATGTTAATAAAAGTAATACTCGTTGTTTTAGCATTCTTAATTGACTGAATTCTGATAAATTTGATGGCAAAGATACTAAATATAACGAACTTTCTTCCCAATTTATACAATTTTAACGAATATTACATCACGGATTATCAGGTGGCAGATTGCAAAGAATCGGTATTCAAGCTCTTTCCTGCCTGAACAACGTTTATTACATAGTCGCCCAGTTTCTCACACTCCGAGATGAAATCTACGTAGAAGACACCGAGCTGATAACCATAGAGGCCAGAGTTAACATCATGCAGGTTCTGATTTTTCAGCTGCGTACGATAGTTATTAATCTCGTTTTCGATGTTGTACGAAGTGGTCGGACGGGAAACAGGTGCAGCAATACGCTTCTGCATTTCAACGAGAGCACCATCTACAAGCCCCAACATCGTATGCATATGTTGCAGTTGGGTGTCGGTAAAAGCATCGTGACAATTCTGGCGATGGCGATTCAGAGTGCGACCGAGGTTATACACCGAGTCGCCGATACTCTCCAGTTCGGATATCTGGCGCAACATCTTTTGTATCTGCGCTTTCGAGGCATCCGACAATCTACCCTCACTCACCTTGTTCAGATAGGCTGCAATCTCCATCTCCATCGAATCGGTGATATTCTCGTATTTCTCAATGCGAGAAAAAGTTTTATTGAATACCACTTCATCCTCCGTCTGCATCAGATCTGTAACAAAACCAAACATTCTGTGACAGCGTTCGGCAAAGTTCTGAATCTCCTTCTGAGCCTCCATGATGCTGAGCTCGGCCGTAGAGAGCAGACCACCAGAAATGAACTTCAGACGATAATCCTCGTCCTGTTCCTTCATCGGCAGTACGCGACACACCAGCATCTCTATCTGCTTTACAAAACCAATGAGCAACAGCGTATTGATGATATTGAAGGCAGTATGGAAAGCCGACAGTTTGAAGAGATCGTTGCCACCACCCATAAGGTTTTCTACCACCCAACTGACAGCATCGCAGGCGGGATAGAACACGATGAGAAACACCACTACGCCAAAAACATTGAAGAACATGTGAGCCAATGCAGCGCGGCGTGCTTGTGTGTTGGCAGTCAGCGAAGCCATAAATGCCGTGATGGTGGTACCGATATTCTGTCCCATAGCCAGTGCAGCAGCCTGTTCAAACCCGAATCCAGGGATATGCATGCCAAAAAGCATCAGCGTGATAGCCATCGTGGCAGCAGAGGCTTGTACAACCATCGTCACCAGTGCACCCACAATGACAAAGAGGATGATAGTGAAGAAAGAATCCTGCGGCACATGAGCCAGCATGCCAGCCACCATATCGCCGATGTTCATCGCTGTGGCAGCCTCTTGCAGAAACGACAGGCCCATGAAGAGGAACGAGAAACCAAAAATAAACTCGCCGATGCTCTTGCGGTTGCCCTTACCGCTGAAAATAAGCGGCATGCCTATAGCGAGCAAGGGGATGGCAAAAGCAGCAATATTTACTTTGAATCCAACGGCAGAAATAATCCACGCCGTTACCGTTGTACCGATATTGGCGCCCATAATCACACCAATACTCTGACCAAGAGTCATCAGTCCTGCATTCACAAAACTCACCACCATCACCGTTGTGGCACTCGACGACTGGATGAGTGCTGTGATGAGCAAACCCGTCAGCACACCCATCACGCGGTTCTTGGTCATAGCCGCCAGAATACTGCGCAGGCGATCGCCCGCAAACTTTTCAAGGCCCTCCGACATCGTTTTCATTCCATAGAGGAACAATGCCAGCGAACCTACAAGCGAGAAAATATTAATAATCAGTTCCATTATGATATGTTATTTCTGGGTGCAAAGGTATTACAATCTTGTTACAGCCCAGTTACGCTGATGTTACAATCTTGTTACAAACGTCGCTGTAACCATTCTATCACACGATTGAAACGGTTTTGTAACATGCGCCATTTATCTTTGCAATGTCAACCACTAACGGTTGACGAAATAAGAATTATGAATAAAGAAAAAGCTGAAAAAATTCAGAGAATCTTCAATTGGGTGAGGTTTATCCTCCTTGTGTTGCTCATCGCAGTGGTCTTTATGGCCCTTGCCTAAATAAATAAAAAAAAAGAATAGATGAATACGTTATTTCTTGGAATAGTCATTTTTCTGATTGTGCTCGCGGTATTCGACCTTGTGGTTGGCGTGAGCAACGACGCCGTAAACTTTCTGAACTCTGCCATTGGTGCACGGGTGGCACGATATAGAACCATCGTCATCATAGCCGCCATAGGCGTATTTGCCGGAGCAGCACTCAGCAACGGCATGATGGACGTAGCACGACATGGCATCATGACGCCACAGTATTTCTCGTTCTACGCCGTGATGTGCGTCTTTCTGGCTGTGATGGTGACCGATGTGGTACTGCTTGACGTTTTCAACACGCTCGGCATGCCTACATCCACCACCGTATCGATGGTGTTCGAACTGTTGGGGGGAACCTTTGCCATCGCCCTGTTGCAGATACTCCACGGGGCAACGGCTACTGACGGCACACTACTCTCATTAGGCGACCTGCTGAATACCGAGAAGGCCATATCGGTCATCCTCGGCATATTCCTCAGCGTAGCCATTGCCTTTGCGCTCGGCACACTGGTACAATGGGTAGCACGCCTTGTTTTCACCTTCACCTACCGTGTGAACGGGAGAACGACAGACCAGACGGGCAAGATGGGAAATCTGTTTGCATCATCGTTAAAGATTGGTATCTTCGGCGGACTGTCAGTAACGACCATAGTCTGGTTCCTGCTTATCAACGGCCTGAAGAGTAGCTGCTTAATGACACCAGAGTTGAAGGAGATGGTTAATCAGAACACGTGGTGGATTATCGGTGGAGGCATCGTGGTATTCTCGATACTGATGACTTTGCTGAGTGCCATGAAACTGCCTGTGCTGAAATTCGTTGTACTACTGGGGACCTTTGCCCTGGCAATGGCCTTTGCAGGCAACGACCTTGTGAACTTTGTGGGCGTGCCACTTACTGGACTTGAGGCTTATCAGGACTACACGGCCAACGGGCATGGTGATGCGCACAACTTTATGATGCGCTCGCTGATGGACAGTGCGCATACCCCCGCACCCTATCTCATCGCAGCAGGTGTGGTGATGGTACTGGCATTGATATTCTCAAAAAAGGCCCAGAACGTGGTAAAGACATCGGTTGACCTCTCACGCCAAGACGAGGGCGATGAGATGTTTGGTTCGAGTGGCGTGGCACGAACATTGGTACGCACGTCGAGAAGCATAGCCCATAGTATAGCTGCGATGATACCAAGAAGCATGGCACGATGGATCGACTCGCGCTTCAATGCCGATGCAGCCGTTCTGAAGCAGGGAGCAGCTTTCGACGAGATACGCGCAGCAGTCAATCTGGTACTCGCTGGGGCACTGGTGGCACTGGGTACCTCACTCAAACTACCGTTGTCAACCACCTACGTTACCTTTATGGTGGCCATGGGCGCATCGCTTGCCGATCGGGCATGGAGCCGCGAAAGTGCTGTGTTCCGCATTACAGGCATGCTGTCGGTTATCGGCGGGTGGTTCATCACAGCCGGCGTGGCATTCATCTTGTGTTTCCTGGTCTGCACCGTTCTATACTACGGGTCGTTTGTAGCTATGGCCGCAGCCATCATGCTGGCCATCTTCCTGCTTGTGCGCAGTCATTTGCGTTACGGCAAAAGCAATATAGCCAACGAAGCCGACAAACTATTTACGCAGATACTGCACGCTGGCGACAAGACAGAATGTTGGGCACTGCTCCGCAAACATGTGGATTATACCACGTCGCAACACCTCCGTCAGGTGTCCGAGAATTATGTGGCACTGACCAACGCGTTCTTTTACGAGGATTACCGCACGCTTAGGCGTACAACCGTGCTCACAGAGAGCCAACGCAAAGATATCAAGCGACAGCGCCGCAAGCAGATCATTGCCCTGCGCCGTATAGATCCAGTGCTCAGCGTTGAGAAAGGCACGTGGTACTTTCTGATTATCAACTCGCTCGCTCAGATGGTGTATTGCCTAAAGCGCATGGGCGAACCTTGCAGAGAGCATGTAGGCAATAATTTCAGTCCCGTCCCCAGCAGCTATGCTAATGAGTTTCTGGTTGTTCGCAACGAGATTGTACACCTGTTTAATCGGGCCCTCAGTGCAGAATCCACCACTCTCATCCGCGAGGATGCAGCCAAACTGCAATCCACCCTCTCAAACTATCGCCAGCGCATCATCCACGACATCCAAACCAAGCATCTGAATATCGAGAGTATGACCGTATTCCTGAACCTCGTCCAGGAATCACAGGAGCTTCTCAGTGCCTTGCGCCACACCATGCGTGGTAAAAGCAAATTCGAAAAAAGTTAAGAAAATGCATCATTTGTGCCATATACCCGAAAAATAATTGTATATTTGCAGCATGAAACTAAAAACAATTTCGATAACCGTATGCTTGCTGCTGTGTTCGATGGTGAGTATGGCTGGCGTTTGGCAGTATGTTGATCCGCGTATTGGTAGTGAGGGCGTGGGAAGAACATTCCCTGGTCCGTCGATGCCTTTTGGTATGTGCAAACCCGGTCCCGACTGCACCGTTAAGCCCAATGCCGGCTGGGCCAAGATGCCCGAAGAGGTAACAGGCTTCTCGCAAACCCATGTAAGCGGCACAGGCGGTGGTCAGAAATATGGTAACATACTGATACAACCAGGCGTTACGCCCCAGAAGCGCACGAACGAGGATTTTGCGCTGGGCTATTATGCCACCACTTTCGAGAATGGTATACGCACAGAGATTACCACCTCGGAGCGTTGCGCCTTTTATCGCATACACTACCCAACAAGTGGTTCGTTACTGATTGATGCCACGCATTACTTGGGTAAGAATCCCATACCCGACCAGCGCGAGCAACAGCAGTTTATTGGTGGCGAAGTTGAGGTGGTGAACAATCACGAGGTACGCGGCTACACAAGGGTTCGTGGTGGTTGGAACAACGGCGATGCCTATACGGTGTATTTTTGTTTGGTGAGCGATCAAGCATTTGTGCAAAAGAGCAAAAACACAATTGAGTTTGCCGATTCCTTGGTTCATATAAAGATAGGTATATCGTACGTTAGCGAGCAGCAAGCCAAGCGCAACATTCCTGCTTGTGACTTCGACACCCAGTTAAGCACCCTTCGCAATAGTTGGGAGCAGCTGCTGAGTCGTATCCAGATAAAAGGTACAGAGGCTGATAAACGCATGTTTTACACAGCCCTATATCACACCATGATTATGCCTGTGGATAAGACTGGCGAGAATCCCAAGTGGACAGAGAGGCCTTACTACGACGATTATTATGCCATCTGGGATACTTATCGTTCCAGCTCGCCACTCATCACCCTGATTGATCCCAAGCGCGAGGCGGATATCGTAAATGCGCTGCTGAACATCTATAAACGCGAAGGTTATATGCCCGATGCCCGCAGTGGCGATTGCAACGGACGCACCCAAGGCGGTTCGAATGCCGAGGTGGTGATTGCCGATGCCTTTGCCAAAGGCATAGAAGGTATCGACTATAACTATGCCCTACAGGCCATGCTGAAGGATGCCGAGGTGGATCCAGGTGCCGACCACGAGAAACACGGTCGTGGCGGACTGCATGAGTACCTGAAATATGGTTATCTGCCTTATGGCATCGACCGTGCTGGCACGCGCACCATCGAGTATGCCTACAACGATTACTGCATTGCGCTGGTAGCCAAGGGACTTGGTCGCATGGATGTTTACGACCGCTACCTGAAGCAGTCGCAGAACTGGAAGAACCTGTGGCGAGCCGACTATGAGTGGGACGATGTGAAAGGTTATATCATGCCCAAGGATGCCAATGGCCAATGGCTCGATTCTGTGCCCTGGGGTAAGTCGAAAGTGTTCCATCCCACCATTCCATATACCCCCATCACCAAAGTAGCACCTTGGTATCTGCCTTGGTGGAGCACATTCTTCTACGAAGCGCTTTCTGCCGAATATTCGCTTAGTATCCCTCACGATGTACCAGGACTGATAGAAGCTTGTGGCGGCGCAGAGACTTTCCGCAAGCGACTGGATATGTTCTTTGACCGCAAGCGTTATAACGTAGGCAACGAGCCCTCGTTCCTTACACCTTGTCTGTATCACTGGATTGGCAGACCCGACCTGACTTCGGATCGTGTCCGCCAGATTATCAGCGAGAACTATAACGATAAACCCGATGGTCTGCCAGGTAACGATGATAGCGGTGCCATGTCGTCGTGGTTAGCCTTCCACATGATGGGCCTCTACCCCAATGCCGGTCAGAGCTACTATCTGCTGCACGCCCCACTGATACCAGAATGGACCCTGCAGCTATCCAATGGCAAAACACTACATGGCGTACTGAAAGGCAAGGGCACCCACTTTGAGAAGGTAACCCTGAATGGGCAGCTGCTTGAGAAGGGCCGCTTGGAACATGCCGACCTGATGCAAGGTGGCGAATTGGTGTTCTATGTGTCTAAGAAGCGTGCAGAAGGCGGAAACAAAGTGTTTCCAAGTAAGAAACAAAGTGTTTCCAAGGCAGAAACAACCAGTTTCCAAGTTGGAAACAACCTAAAAGCTACCCTCACCCCCTGCGGCAGCATCAGCTTTACACTTAACCAGCAGCACCGTACCTGGCCTTTGGCCTATGTCTGGCAGGCCGACACCTTAATATTTACCTGCAAAGAGGCTACTTACAGAATACCTCGCGCTGTGGTAGAGAACGGTAACGGGTTCTGCTGGGAGATGCCATCTGCCGATGGTGCTATCTACGAAGCCAAGGGCACGTTTGCCTTTATCTCGCAAAAGGCCCTTAAGGAATTGCAGGAAAAAGGCTACTTTATCTACGATGGTATTACCTGGCGAAAAACAGCCTCGACAAACGATACTATAAAAGTACGTGCTGATATCGATCTTACAGAAATGTGTATCTCATTGAAACACAATCTGCCTCTCGTGCTCGAAATGCGTAATAATCCTTTAGGTATCAATTGGCGTATGGAATGACAAAACGGCTATTAATAGTTATCGCTCTGCTAACATGGGGCTTAGCACTCTATGCAGTTCGTGGCGGCGCTGCGGATGTAAAACAAGAGAGTGAAGCACGATGGCAGAAGATAGTGACACTCAAAAACTCATCGCAAACCAGCAAGTTGGCCCAAGAGGCCGAAGTGCAAATGGAGTGGTTCGGCTCGCATAACGAGTGGGACAACTATTATCGTACCTGGCAACTAAAAGCCAACGCCCTGAGCGCACAGGGCAAACTGCAGACAGCATTGCAGGAAACACAGCGCATGCTGAGCGATGCCCAGGAGCGCGACAACAAGTTAGGACGTGCGATGGCCTATAAACAGATAGGTGTGATTTATCTGAACATGAAGCAGACAGAGCCTGCCGTTGAGGCGCTGAAGCACTATGCCGAACTGATGAAGGACGAGGACGACTTTAACTCTATCAGCAACATCTACTATCGCATTGCCAAGGCTTACGATTACAACAAGCAATACCAGCAGGAACTGCAGGAAACCAACGAGTGGATGCATTATCTGCTTACCAAGGTTGGCAAGGTTAAGAAACCACATGTTCGCGAATGCTATAACGCCTGCTATCTGGCACGTGCTGCCGCCTTTATCGGACTAAACAGACTTCATGATGCCCAAATGGCGCTTGACACCGCCCAGCATCATGCCCGTCTGATTAACACCTCGCTCAGTCTGCACCACTATTATAAAATGCAGGCCCGCTACTATATGGCAGCAGGCGATGCAGCCAACGCACTCCTTTATACCGACAGCGTAAAGTTTATTACCAACGAAAAGGACGACCATAACGACGAGATAAGAGCCCAAGCCCTGATGCAGTTAGGACGAGGAAACGATGCGGCACAGATTTATCAGCGCCTGTATCAGGAGAAAGACTCGGTGTTTAGTCACGAAGCACGTCAACACCTCGACGAGTTGAACACCATCTTCCAGGTAGATGAGCTCAAGGAAGAGCAACACCACGCCAAGTTCTTCTATACCGTGCTGGCCTCGGCTACTGTGGTGGTAGCACTCCTGATACTGATGCTGTTTGGCTGGCGAACAGCTATCAGACTAAAGCGCATTAACGACAAACTGCACATAGCCAACGAGAAAGCCGAAGTATCATCAAAGATGAAAAGCGAGTTTATCCGTAACATCTCTCACGAAATACGAACACCACTTAACATCGTATCGGGCTTTACCCAAGTGCTCATCTCGCCCGATATGGATCTGCCTGTTAGAGAGAAGAAAGAGATGCAGGAGCGGGTAACAGAGAATACCGACCGCATTACCAAGTTGATAGACCGTATGCTGATGATAAGCAACATTCACAGCGATGCAAAGATTGAACGCGAGGACCATACCGACATACAAACCATTGTGGCTCAGGCTATTAGTTACTCAGGTATCGAACTGCACACACGCCCCACAAACAGGGAGGCAGCTGTAACGTTCAAGATACAGATAGATGCAACTACCAATGCACTTACTGTGCTAACCCACAAGTTACATGCCTCGCGCATTCTTGCACAGCTATTAGAGAATGCCGCAAAGTTTACACACGAGGGCACTATCACCCTCCAAGCCGAGGCTATCGATGGTCTGGTTCGTTTTATCGTAGAAGATACAGGCATCGGCATTCCTGCTGATGAGAGCGAACATATTTTCGAAGAGTTTGTACAACTGAACGAGTTTGCCGATGGTACTGGCATCGGACTTACCATAGCACGCTCTGTGGCCCAGCGACTGGGCGGTAACCTATGGATTGACACCGATTATAAGCAAGGTGCACGTTTTATTTTTGAACTACTAAGATACTGATATAATTAAGATATGAAGAAAGTACTATATACAATGATGTTGATAGGGTTGGCATGCATGATAGCTAACCCCGTGTTTGCACAATACGAGAAATGGGGCGGCGTGTACTATGCCTATCCCATCGAAACGGGTACAGATAAACCTCAGTTACAATCAGCCCCTGCAGGTTACAAGCCGTTCTACATTTCGCATTATGGCAGGCATGGCTCACGCTGGCTAACCAACGATGCACGATACACCTGGGTGAACGAGCATTTTGCCGACACCAAGAACCTGACAAAGTTAGGTAAGGATGTGCGCAAGCGACTGGAGAAAATATGGAAGAACGCCAAAGGCAACGGCGGACAGCTTACAGCCTTAGGTGCCCGACAGCATCGTGGCATAGCCCGCAGGATGTACCAGAACTTCCCCCAGCTGTTTACTAAGGATGCCCACTTAACAGCACATAGCAGTACCGTAAACAGATGCAAGGTGAGCATGGAGAATTTTGTGGATGAAATAAAACTATTATCCAACACCCAACACCTTACACCTATCACCCGCGAAGAAGATATGGCATGGATAGCCTATACCTCGCCTGAGGAAAAAGCGTTAGAGAACAGCACCAACGTGCCACTCACCATCTCGCCCGACAGATTTATCAAAGCCCTGTTCATAGATGCCTCGAAAATAAAAGAACCAGCCAAACTGCTGATGGAGATACACACCATCGCATCGGATATGCAGGATGTTGAGCTGAACGTATCACTCTACGATATCTTTACAGCCGAAGAGTTTCAGGCTGTTTACGAAAAGAACAACAAGAGCATGACGATTGTTCATGGCGACGTGATAGAGAACAATGGCATACCCGCCCGTAGCGCCATCTCGCTTTGGCAACGTATCGAGGCCGATGCTGATGCAGCCATCGCCCGTGGCGGCGTGGGTGCCGACTTGCGATTCGGACACGACTCAAACCTGTACCGTTTGCTTTCGTTGATGGGAGTTCATCTGAGAGGCGAGCAGTATAACTATATGGACGAGATTCTGCCCATGGCAGCTAACCTGCAGATGATATTCTACAAGAATGCACAGGGCGACGTGCTGGTGCAACTGCTGCATAACGAGCACTCAATAGGCTTTATGAGCTGGCAAGTGCTGAAGCAACAGGTAGCCGACCGCCTACACCACTTTGAACATCTTCGCCAGCTATGTGCCTTAAACACCATGGTAGGCACAGCACCCGCCAACACCAAAACGGCAGGCTTGTTTGGCAAAGGGTCAGAGGAGCACGGACAAACGCTGCCAGCAGTACTCGTACCCAACGGACAGAACTTCTGGACACCACAGACCCGCGATACTGAGCAGAAGTGCATTGCACCTTATTATTATACTGACTCGCTGTTTCAAGGCATTCGTAACAGTCATTGGATAGTTGGTGGTTGCACACAGGATTATGGATCGTTCACGCTTGCTGCACTTGGCGGCAAACTGCGTTTAAAGCCCACAGAGCGTGCCACCCCATTCTCGCATCAGCAAGAGATATCGCATCCCCATTACTATGCCGTTCGTCTGCCCAAGGAACAGCTGAAGATAGAGATGACAGGTAGCAGTCATGCTGCCATCTTCCGTATCACCCCTGAGCAGGACGGACCAGTACACATCGTACTGAATCATAATAGCGACGAGAAGGTGGGCTATCTGCAGATTGACCAGCAGACAAAGACCATCTATGGCCGCAACCCTGTGCATCGCATTTATCAAGGTTGGGGCGAGCAGGCTGGTTTCGATGGGCACTATCTGCTAAAGGCCTATAATGAGATAAAGGATTGTGGCGTTGATAGCCTATGCGCCTGGTTTACCTTCGAGGGCAAAGCCCATCAGCCTATCATCCTGAAGGCTGCCACATCTTTTACTAACAGAAAGGGAGCTGAGAAGAACTTCGCCATCGAGGCTGAGGCTTTAGATTTTGACAACATGATGGCGCATACCGCCCAGCAATGGATTGAGCGACTGCACACCATCGATGTTGAGGATAGCAATACAGCACGCATCAATCAGTTTTATGGTGCCCTGTATCGCTGCTCGTTCCTCCCTCGCGAAATGAGCGATGTGGATGGCAGTTACCCCAAGTTTGCCAATGGCGCCATCGTATGCCCTTCAGAGCATAGAACCTTCTACGGCGACTTCTCGATGTGGGACACCTATCGTGCCCTGCACCCACTCTATACGCTGATAGCACCCGATAAGGCGGCAGACATGATGCAATCGCTGGTAACCATGTATACCGAGGGCGGTTGGCTACCCATCTTCCCTTGCTGGAACTCATATACCGCCGCTATGATTGGCGACCATTGTAGCGCTGTGCTGGCCGATGCCTATATCAAAGGTATCAGGAACTTCGACTACGAAAAAGCCTACGAGGCCATGCGTAAGAATGCGTTTGAAACACCTGCCAACTTCAACGACTACAAGAACGGCATGGGTCGCAGAGCCCTCACCTCGTACCTGAAATACGGATATATCCCCTTGGAGGATGGTGTGAAAGAGGCTTTCCACCAGGATGAGCAGACCTCACGAACCCTTGAATATGCGTTCGACGATTTTGCTGTAGCCCAGTTGGCTAAGACTTTAGGCAAGGAGCAGGATTACAAGGAACTGATGCGTCGCTCAGAAAACTGGCGCAACGTGATCAATCCCAAGACAGGCTATTGCGACGGTCGCCATCAGAACGGAAAGTTTGAGAACAACACCGACTTTATCCATCGCAAGTCGTACATTACCGAGGGGGCAACCTGTCACTATACCTGGTATGTACCACAGAATGTAGAAGGCCTCATCGATGTGCTTGGTGGCAAGGAGAAGTTCGAGGCCAAGCTCGACTCACTCTTCTCAGAAGGACGCTACTGGCACGGCAACGAGCCTTGTCATCAGATAGCCTGGCTTTACGACTTTATCGACAAGCGCGAAAAGACCATCGAGCGTGTAGCCCATATCCTTGATACAGAGTATAACGACACCCCAGGCGGCTTGTCGGGTAACGATGATGCTGGTCAGATGTCGGCTTGGTATGTGTTTGGTTCTATCGGATTCTATCCTGTTTGTCCGGCTACCGATCGTTATATGTTAGCCGCCCCCAGATTCCAGAAGGTAACACTGAACATGGAAAAAGGCAGGAAGTTTACGATAACGCCAAACTCCCTGCCCCTTCATCGGAACTATATTACTCAGGACGAGATTAAATATTAGGCTCGTCCCAGATCTTTGTCTGTGTGCAAGCAGTACCTACGGTCTGGTTGCCAACCTTCAGGATAAAGTCGCCCTCCTCAAGGGTCCACTTACCATCGGCGCCTACAAAGGCTAAGTTCTTGGCAGGCAACTGGAAGGTAACTGTCTTTACCTCGCCTGGCTGCAGCTCAATCTTAGTGAAGTCGCGCAGACGCTTGTTGTCAGGTACGATAGATGCAACCAGATCGCTGCTGTAAAGCAGAACAGCCTCCTTACCGGCCTTAGCACCTGTGTTCTTTACATCTACGCTTACTGTCAGCACATCAGCGGCAGTAAACTGCTTCTTGTCAACCTTCAGGTTGCTGTACTCGTAGGTGGTGTAGCTGATGCCATAGCCAAAGGGCCACTGCAGACTTACCTTTGCATCGTAGTTGTAAGCGCCAGCCATGGTGCCCACCTCTTCTGATACCTTATAATCATAGGTGTTCAGCGAGTTAATCTCGCGAGGATAGGTGTAAGGCATCTTAGCCGAGAAGTTGGCATCGCCAGCCAGCAGGTTAGCCAGTGCGTCGCCACCATAGTTACCAGGAATCAGGATATCAACCACAGCCTTAGCCAATGACTCGATATCAGCAATCAAGCGAGGACGACCCTCGTTCAGTACCATCACGATGGGCTTGCCAGTCTTAGCAAGTGCCTTTACCAGGTTGCGCTGATTCTCTGAGAGCCACAAGTCGTTCAGGTTACCAGGAGTCTCTGTATATGAGTTCTCACCGATACAAGCGATAATAACATCGGCCTTGTCGGCAGCGGCTACAGCCTTGTCAATCTGTGGCTCGTTCTCATCATAGTAAGCTCCATTCTCATTATAGGTCACACCCTGCTCCAGAATGATGTTTTCCTTACCATACTTATTACACAGAGCCTCGTAGATGGTGTTGTACTTCTCTGAGAGTTCCTCTGCCTTCGAACCCTGCCAGGTGTAGCTCCAACCACCATGCAGACAACGCATCTGGTTGGCGTTAGGACCAGTCAACAGAATCTTCTTACCCTTTGCCAGAGGCAGAATATTGCCCTCGTTCTTCAGCAGCACCTCGCTCTCCTCAGCAGCCTTCAACGAAGCGGCTGCAAACTCAGCACTACCAAACTTCTCAAAGCCCTTTCCACCTGTGTTTGGCTTCTCGAAGAGACCCAGACGATACTTGGCACGCAGGATACGGCGAACAGCATCATCAATACGACTCATCTTCACCTTACCCTCCTGTACCAGCTCCTTCAGCAGGATACAGAACTCAACGCTATAGGGATCCATCGACATATCGATACCAGCATTGATAGCAATACGGATGGCATCTTTCTTATCCTTAGCTACATGCTCACGAGAGAACAGGTTGTTGATATCAGCCCAGTCGGTAACCAGGAATCCATCCCACTGCAGGTCTTCCTTCAGCCACTTGGTCAGATACTCGTAGCTGGCATGAACAGGCACGCCGTTGACTGAAGCCGAGTTAACCATCATGGTGAGTGTACCAGCCAAAGCAGCTGCCTTGAATGGCTCAAAATACTTCTCGCGAATCATCTGTGGCGAGAGGTAGGCTGGAGTACGATCCTTTCCAGTCCAGGGGGCACCATAGGCAAAGTAGTGTTTGGTGCTGGTACCTACGTGATACTGGTCGATGTGGTTATTATCATCGCCCTGATAACCCTTAATCTCAGCAGTAACCATCTTTGAGTTTACGATAGCATCTTCGCCAAAGCTCTCATATACACGAGGCCAACGTGGGTCACGACTCAGGTCAACCACTGGGTTATACACCCAAGGACAGTTAGCTGCACGACTCTCGTAAGCTGTAATCTCAGCACCTCTGCGAGCCAGTTCGGTATTGAACGATGCACCTAAGTTGATGGGCTGTGGGAAGAGTGTTCCACCCTGAGTATAGGTCACACCGTGGTTGTGATCCAGTCCATAGATATCAGGAATACCCAGATACTTCATCGACTTTTTCTGAATCAGCTGAATCCACTGCTGCCACTGGGCTACTGTTGGAGCCTTTGTGCCTGGCGCATTCAGGATAGATCCCACCTTCCACTTAGAGATAAGTGTATCGAGCATCTGCTCGTTCAGTTTCCAAACACGCTTGGTATCACCCTGATAGATATCTACTGGGAATCCACCCAACTTGTCGATAATCTGCTGGTCGGTCATCTTCAGCAGATCCTTGATTTCAGCCTCCGAACGGCCGTACTGCTGCATCACTGAACGAACCTTTTCACGGTCCACCTTGGCATTCTCTACAGTCATCTTGCCAATAATGTCGAGGTTCAGTTCCAGCATCTGACCGATCTTCTCGTCGAGTGTCATCTTTGCCAGAGTCTTCTCAATCTTCGCCTCCAGCGCCGCGTCGCGGGGGATGGCAGGCTTCTGTGCTTGCATCATGGTTGCAGCACAAATCATTGTAATCGATAAAATTGTTTTCTTCATAAATTGTGTTGAGTTAATGAATTCTGCCTGCAAAGATAGTAAAAACATTTTAATATCCATCCCTTTTTGCCATTTTTAAGACACCTTTAAGATGTTCGACTCATTTTATTAATCCATATCAGTTATTCTATGCAAATTTGTAACAAATGGTTTGGCTATTTGGAAGTTTTGTTGTACTTTTGCCCACAGTATGAACAAAGGTTCGGTTTATTGCTTAGGATTGGCATTAGTGGTCGTGGTGCTCTTTGCGCTCAATCTGCTGTTGGGATCGGTATCGATTCCTGCAGGCGATGTAGTGAGCATACTTCTAGGCGATGAAACCGCCAAAGCCTCGTGGCAGTTCATCATCTTAGAGTCGCGATTGCCCCAAGCCATCACAGCCACCCTGTGTGGTGCCGCTTTGGCTGTAAGCGGACTCATGCTGCAAACGGCTTTCCGCAACCCGCTGGCTGGTCCCAGTGTGTTTGGTGTAAACAGCGGTGCCGGCTTAGGCGTAGCCTTGGTGATGCTTTTCTTAGGTGGCGGATTGTCCGTAGGTTCAGTAAGCATCACAGGTTTTGCTGCCATCCTGCTGGCCGCCTTTGTAGGCGCCATGACGGTAATGGCCATCATCTTTTTCTTCTCAACCTTGGTACGCAACAGCGTCATGCTATTAATCATAGGTATTATGATTGGCTACATCAGCAGCTCGGCCATATCGCTGCTTAACTTTTTTGCGACCGACGAGGGTGTCAAGTCGTATATGGTGTGGGGCATGGGCTCGTTCAGTGGTGTGTCGATGGCCAATATGCCTGTGTTTGCCGCAGTCACCCTGGCAGGCCTTCTTGGAGCCTTGCTACTGATAAAACCCCTGAATGCCCTGATGCTAGGCGACCGCTATGCCGAGAACCTTGGTGTCAACATCATGCGAGTGCGCAACTGGTTGCTCATAGTAACCGGTCTGCTAACCGCTATCACCACCGCCTTCTGCGGCCCTGTAGCCTTTATCGGACTGGCAGTTCCCCACATCGCCCGCCTGTTGCTCACCACCGACAACCACCGCCAACTGCTACCCGCCACCCTACTCTGCGGTTCGGTAGTAGCCCTGGTATGCAATCTTATCTGCTATCTGCCAGGCGAGAGTGGCGTCATCCCCCTAAACGCTGTCACCCCCCTCATCGGCGCCCCCGTTATCATCTACGTCATCGCCCGTAAGCGGTAAATATATTCGTTATGAAGAAAATTACTTATATAAATATCTGTTTCGTTCTTATTACGTTCTTAGGCTGCAACGGTCGCAGAATGACTGCACAATTAGATGCCATCAGCCAGATGGCGAATAACCAGCCCGATTCGGCACTCACCCTGTTAAGCCAGTTAGAGCCCCAAAAGGCCGACTGGAGTGAGGGCGATAGGATGTACTTCGAACTTGTCAGGCTCAAAGCCCAAAACAAGGCATTCATAACGTTTACCACAGATACCATTATCAACAAGGTAGTCAGCTACTTCCAGGATCACGGCACCGCCAACGAGCGGATGCTGGCCTATTACCTGCAGGGCAGAGTATATGCCGATATGGGCGAAGCACCACAAGCACTACAAGCCTACTATGATGCCATCGAAAGTGCCGACACAACAAGTAGTGATTGCGACTATAACACCCTGATACCAGTCTATGGCCAAATGTCTCAGTTATTCCATCAGCAGAATCTCCCACACGACGAAATATGGGCGCTTAATCACTATATAGATTATATTCGTAGATATGATAGTGAGAAGGAATACGTGATAGAAAAACGCCGTATGATTAGTCCGTATTATCTATTGGGAAAGAAAGATACTGTTCTGCAAATTATCAATGATTCTTATAAGGCATTAAGAGATATGGGCGAGAACCAAGAGGCAGCCAGTGCACTGGTATCATCCATATACATCTATACAGATAGAGGACAGCTTCATAAAGCACGTCAAACCATGGATATATTTGAGAAAGAGTCTGGACTTTTTAATAAGGATGGTGATATTGCTAAGGGGCGTGAATATTACTACTATATTAAAGGCTATTATTATCTAACGGTTAACGATATAGATTCGGCAGAATACTATTATCGGAAAGCTATCGTCTATACTTCTGATGCATACAAAGGATTACTAGCTGTCTACAGAAAGAGGCAAAATGTTGATTCTGTATTACATTACTCCATACTTAATGAACGTGCCTTAGACTCATTGCATAATAGCATGGAGATAGATGCAATACAAAGAATGTCATCACTCTATAATTACAATCGAAGCCAGAAAGAAGCAGAGCAAGAGAGAATTAGATATCAAAAATCCCAAGATATTCTTCACTATTGCATTAACATTTTGATAATATTAATGTTTATTATCATATGTATTGGTTATCTGTTTGCAAAGAATAATAAAGAAAAACGAAACAAGATCATCAAATTGAGAGAAAGGCTTAGAACGGCAAAAACACAAAGAGCTATGATTCAGGAAGAATTGATATCTCTGAAGTCTGAAGATTTAGCTAACATCATTGCCAAGAAAGAAAGACAGGAGAAGGAATTAGCCAAACAGATAAAATTGCTACAGGCTGAAAACGAACAATATAAAGAAAACTATAAAAGCATCCAACAGGATAACCTTGATGGTTTCCTTGATTGCAATACAGCCAATCTTTTCGTCCGTAAAGCTGAAAATAAGACTGAAAAACAGATACCAAATGATGCGGAATGGAAGCTTCTGATATCTGAATTTGTAAAATACGCCCCACATACATTTCAGCACTTTTGTGCTACCGATACCAAGCCTTTATCAGAGCTTGAACTGCACGTTTGCCTCTTGCTGATTCTTGGCATCTCTGATAAAACGATTTCCGTGATGGCGAAAACCAGTCCTACTACTGTTTCAAATGCCAAGACGCGCGCAAATGAGAAATTATATGGTCAGAAACAAGCGAATAGACTTAAAAACAATCTTTTTATGACTCTTAAAGGCATTTGATGAATTTTGATGAAGTATTTTTGTAACACGCTGTAAAACAACGGATTGCATAGCCGCAAAATTCATGTTTGATGAATTTTGATGAACTATTTTTGCGCATAATCTTTGGCGCAATAATCTGCTTTTCATACCTTTGCCATAAAAATTCTCTCTATATGAATATGGTATTTAAAAACTCTCTCTTGCTAATATTGGCAGGTACAAAAATATTCGTCTTTAAAAATTCTTATATTAATCTCCATAAACCATTTCTGTTCTTTTATTGCCAGAGTTATACAATGCTGAAGATTTGAAATATGTGACATAATTTATATTCTCCAGGTCAAAACGGCGGATTGACTTAAAATGCTCTGCCACAATATTTATCAATAACATAAATTATTATGAAGAATCTTGTTTTATTTCTCGTTCTGTTATCAGGAATATCTTTTAACAGTTGTACTACATCTTCGTCCAAAGATAGCAACGTTCTTATTGGAGCCTACGTTCGCGATGCAAACACTCAGGCATATTTCAAAGATGCTGATATAACGATTATGGATTGTGATAGTGTTGTTCTAGCAGACCCTATCGTCCGTGAGGTAGTAAGAGACTCTCTGAACTATCGTTATGTATGGTCTGTTCCTCGTAAGGAACATTACATAATCAAAGCAACAAAAAGCGGATATACAACGGAGTACATAAATGTCTCGCTTAATAAAAATGAGGAACAGAAAATGGCGGGTGACATATTGTTGCACAAATTGCCGAGTAATTTAAACAACTGATAAAGAATTTATGCATCTGACATAGTTTTTATTCTACAGGCCAAAACGGCGGATTGGCTTAAAATGCTCTGCCAATATAATAATCAATAAGATTCAAAACTATGGTAAATTTAGATTCTTTTAAACTGAGTAAAGATCAAATGAACAATGTTCATGGAGGGAAGAAAGCTGTATACAAATGCCATTTAAGTGCAGTTGAATATGGTCTTGGTACGATGGACATTAGAAACTTTAACAACTAAAATGAAGCATAGATATATACCTATGCTTCATTATCCATAAAATTTTATGAAAAGAGTTATTTCAATAATACTTCTGCTATTTTCTATGACTTTTTTTGCAAGCGCAAAAAAAAATGTCAAGATTGCAGTGCACGTCAATTCGTTCGTAAATAAGACAGAACAGATGCTATATGTGTATCAGTTAAATGGCAATAATTATAGCATTGACGATTCTGTTAAGATTGATCCATATCGTAATGTTTATGAAGTTTGTGCTAACGTACCATATGAGACAACTGTCAGACTGTTATTTTCTAAGCGCGGACCTCTACATATGCAAATTCTAGCAAGCCCAGGTGACAGTCTTGAAATAGAGATTACAGAAGCAGACCAAAAGGTTGGAATTTCGCATAAGCGCCTACTCAAAAGCACTCCTAATCATGATGCTTTTGTCGTTTTTTGGGATACCATTCAATCAATAAACAAAAAAAGGCAGAAGGCAGAAAATGCCTTAACTGTTTTTGGATTATCGGAAAATGAAAAATCGCAATTTAAAGCTCTCGTTGACTCATGCGATAAGGCGGCAACTGATTTCGAAAGAAGTATTATTATATCTTCATCATCTCCCTATGTTGTCAATACTGCACTGAATCTGATAGAGGAGGATATCTCGTCTGAAGATTATGCATCTCTAGTTATGGCGGCTTACCGTCGTTTCCCAACTTATTATCCTCTTCAACTAAAATATCAAGGTGGAGAATGGGCTCCTGAAGACATAAACTCTTCAAAAGCAAGACAATTTATTCGGAGTATAGAACGTACGAGAATCATGCTGAAACCTATTAATTTTCCTCAAAGAGATTCAATGGCCATTGGCGAAAAGTTGAATCTAGAATTGATTGACAGCATTGGGGCTAAAAGAGAGTTATCATCATTTGCAGGAAAATATATATTAGTAGAGTTGTGGGCATCATGGTGCATCCCCTGTATCCAAGCGATGCCTAATATCATTCATGCTCAAAAGATGTTTGCACATGATTTTGTTTGCTGCGCAATTAGTATTGACAAAAACAAAAGCTCCTGGAAGCGATGCATTGAAAGAGAGGGACTACAAACGTTACTCCATTATAAAGGTATTGACGAAAAAGGAGAAATACAAGATTCTCTTAAACGCCTTATCATAAAAGGCACAATCCCTCAAAACTATCTTCTTGACCGTGAAGGCAGAATCATTGCCATCAATATATACGGTGAGGAACTGATTAAAAAGCTTGAAGAACTGACAAAGAAATGAAGCATTTCCCTCTATATACTCAGCATGACGCCATGGATTGCGGGCCAACCTGTTTGAGGATGGTAGCCGCATTCTATGGCAGGCGCTTCTCGTTACAGTCTTTGCGAGAAAACTGTTTTATCTCTCGGCAGGGCGTTTCCATGTTGGGTATAAGTGAGGCCGCTGAAAAACTGGGAATGCATACTATCGGTCTGCGTATTCCCATATTACGCTTAATTGATGATGTTCCCATACCCTGCATCATCCACTGGAATCAGAACCATTTCGTAGTGCTCTACCGCATAGAGAAAAGAAAGAATGAATGTTTATTCCATATAGCAGACCCAGCTGGTAGCAAGATAACTTATACCGAAGAGGAATTTAAAAGATGCTGGCTCGCAGGTAGGAATGGCGGCGAGGATGAAGGAGTAGTGCTTTGTCTGGAACCTACCCCCGATTTCTATAACTATTCCATCGAAGATAGTGATAATAATAACAAACGAAGTATGCTGTTCCTGTTTCAGTATCTTCGCCCATATAAAAAACTAATTTTACAACTCTTTATTGGATTAGGAACTGGTTCACTGATACAGTTAATCCTGCCATTCCTCACACAGTCAATCGTTGACTTTGGTATTACCAATCAGAATCTGGGTTATATCTATCTGGTATTGATAGCTCAGATAGTACTTGTTGTTAGCAGCACATCTGTAGAGTTCATCCGTGGTTGGATATTACTTCATATCGGTATGAGGGTAAATATCTCGCTGATTTCCGACTATCTGGCCAAACTGATGCGCCTGCCCATTGCCTATTTTGACACCAAGATGACAGGCGATATTCTTCAGCGTATTAATGATCATACCCGAATACAAGAGTTTCTTACCAGTACCAGTCTGTCAACACTTTTCTCTATAGTTAATATCGTCATCTTCGGACTAGTTATCCTATTCTACAACTGGATGATATTCCTTATTTTCTTTATGGGTAGTGCTCTTTATGTAGCATGGGTTTGGTTGTTTATGAAACGCAGGGCAGCTCTTGACCACAAGATGTTTGCACAAAATTCTGCCAATCAGAGTAACATGGTGCAATTAGTTGGTGGCATGCAGGAAATAAAACTAAATGGCTGTGAACAGCAGAAGCGATGGGAATGGGAACATATACAAGCCAGAAAATACAGTCTAACTGTAAAAGGACTTGCCCTATCGCAATATCAACAGTCAGGTGGTATACTTATCAATCAGATGAAGAATGCTGTAATTACAGCCTTAGTAGCAGCACTGGTTATAAAAGGAGATATTACATTAGGTATGATGCTGTCCATCCAATATATCATTGGCCAACTTAATAGTCCCATTGACCAATTAATTGGATTCGTCCGCCAGTATCAAGATGCAAAATTAAGTCTTGACCGTTTGCAAGAGATTTATACAAAAGATGATGAACGACCTGCCGGCAAGACACTTATCACAGATATCAAGAATACTGATATCAAGATAGAACATCTGTCTTTCAGATATGACAAACTTAACGAGAAGCCAACACTTGACAATATAAGTATAGTCATACCTAAGGGCAAAACAACCGCCATTGTGGGGCTTAGTGGTAGCGGAAAAACCACGCTACTTAAGATGATATTAGGTTTTTATGACCCTGACAAAGGAAAAGTGATAATCGGTAATTCGGATATTGCCAACTACGACAAGCGTGAGTGGCGCAAACATTGTGGTACGGTAATGCAGGATGGTTTTATCTTCTCGGATACCATCGCAAGAAACATAGCCCCAGGCGAGGAACGGATTGACGAGGATAGAATGCGTGAGGCTGCAGAAACAGCTAATATCAGAGATTTTATTGAGGATTTACCATTGGGATATAACACAAAGATTGGCGCCGAGGGACATGGGCTAAGTATGGGACAGAAACAACGCATCCTGATAGCTAGGGCCGTTTATAAGAATCCTGAGTTTATTTTTATGGACGAAGCCACCAACTCACTCGATGCCAATAACGAGCATCTGATTATGCAAAAACTCAATCGTTTTATGCAAGGCAGAACAGCGATAGTCATTGCTCATCGTCTAAGTACAGTAAGGGATGCCGACAATATCGTAGTACTTCAAGAAGGCCTTATCTGTGAGCAAGGAACTCATACCGATTTAATCAATAAACAAGGGATATCTTATACCTTAGTTAAAAACCAATTAAATGTATAAACCTGACACATATTGTATAGCATATCGTACGAAAAATATAGGTCAATGGTGATACGACCTAAAAATTCACCATCACAGTATTTATTATTAATAAAAATATAAAACAATGAACAAAACAAATTTAGAAATGTTCAAGATGAGCAAGACTCAAATGAACAAGGTATCAGGAGGAGAACAGTTTGTTTGTACTTTAACGGACAAGAGTACTGGTAAAGAACATACAAGGGTGTACGAATCTGCCGTTTCACAAGAGGATGCTGTTGATATTTTAAGTGACACCTATGAATGGGCTTTCGTAACATGCCACCACGTTTGTTAAATGTTATTCACAGCAGGTATGCCAATGAGAAATTGGCATACCTTACTAATTTAAATTCCCCAAAGATGACAACCACATTGTACCTCGCTATATTGCTCTCTGTAAATGTTACATGTAATAACAAACAACATGAGAACCAACAAGAAAAAGACATTATAGAACCCTTACAGGACTCAACTATCCTGTCTGTAACTTATGATCAATATTATCAAGAGGTATTGGAAATACCCAAAAAAGGGAAAGACTTGATGCGACTTGATATTGGAGCGCATTCTTCACAATACGTTAGCCCCATATTAGAATGGATGAAGGAAAATAAATACATCCCTGGCCCAAGCAAGAAACTACCTTTTCCTGGGTACGAAGGAAAAGGAATGCGATTTGAGGTTTTTAAGAATACTCCTAAACAAGGTTATCAATATTTTGTTCATGATCCAGGTCCTATAGCAACACGTGACAAGACTGACAGTCTATTTGTTTGGGAACTATTGGATGGAGACAGCACTGTATGTGAATATCCTTGCAAGAAGGCACGCACCACTTTTCGTGGGAGAACTTGGATTGTTTGGTACACGCTTGATCTGCCCTATAGTGATGGGCCGTGGAAATTCTGCGGACTACCAGGGCTGGTGCTCCATGCCTATGAAACAGAAGGCTACTTCCGATTCAATTGCATTGGGGTTGAGAAAGGAAATGGACATGAGATTAAACTGAAGACCAATCGGTCTGGCATTTTAGATGTCTATCGGCATGAGCGAGCAGCCGAGTTGATGATGCTGGAATATTGGGATGCATTTGCTTTCGACGAAGCAATTTCCCCGCTTCCAGGAAAGCCTCTCTATATTAAAGAGCCTTCTGGTAAAATCTATCGCCCTGGGGAATGGCCTCCTCAAACCGCCATTCTCTACGAGAAATTCCCAGGAATCAATATGAAAAAGAAATATCCAAGAAACAAAACTCAAAGAAAGAAAAGATAATTAGCTAAGGGGTAGAAATCATTATGTTAAAAGCAAAAGAAGAAAGCATTATCAGGAGCGAAGATGTGCAGGAAATCCTGTCAACACCTCCCCATACACTGCTGACTATTGGCTCAACAGTAATTGGCGGTATTCTGTTCATCTTATTTATCGGATGCTTCATTTTCAAGTATCCTGATACCATCAGCAGCAATGTTACCATTACTAAAGCCGAGCCCCCAGTTTGGATTGTTGCAAAATCATCAGGCAGACTACAGGAACTATATGCAAAGGACGGTCAAAACGTGAAAGCAGGCGATGCAATTGCTGTGATTGAGAACCCAGCCAGCACAACTGACGTATTGAAACTCGATTCATTGCTGACTGCTACTTTCGATGGTGGAAAGCGGATTGAGTTCAGCCTCAACGAGGCGCATCTTGGCAGCATACAGGGGGCTTATACCGCTTTGGTTAGAGCAATTACCGATTACAACAACTTTGTGGATAATAACCTATACGAACAACGCATCGCTGCAGAAGAAGCACAACTAAAGCCATATTCTGCCTATGTAGAATCAATCAAGAAACAGGTTGGTTATAGCCAGCAGATTAATACACTGAACAATGTAAACTATCAACGAGAAAAGAACCTCTATGACAAAGGACTAACTTCGACTTCAGATTTAGAATCCACAGAGCAGTCGCTGCTTAACAGTAATATGTCAACTGAGCAGATGCGTTCGTCGCTATCCAACGCAAGAATTCAGGTGGCACAGATTCAGAACACCATTTCTGAATTGAAGCTCCAAAAAGAGCAAGAAAAGCGCCAATTAGAAACCACCCTACAATCTGCGTGGGAAAGTACCAAGACTGCTATTGAGGAGTGGAAACAACAATATCTGCTACAAAGCCCGATAGCAGGTCGTGTGTCGTATAACAACTTATGGAAGATTAACCAAAACATCGCCTCTGGCGATAAAGCGTTTGCCATCATCAGTAGTAAGAATCAGCTAACAATTGGCAAGGCAAAAATACCTATTGCAGGTTCAGGCAAAGTTAAAATTGGGCAGCGCATCAACATCCAACTGGATGGCTATCCATATCTAGAGTATGGCTTTGTAACGGGGCGCATTATCTCTGTTGCATCTATGCCTGATGATGATGTCTACACCGCTACTTTTGAGTTACAAAACAGTCAAGTTACATCGTATGGAAAAAAAATCCATCAAACAGGCGACCTAACAGGAATCGGAGAAATCATTACGGATAATCTCAGTGTTGCTGAACGTATCATAGGTCCTTTAAAGTATCTGTTCTACAGAAATATTAATAATTAGCATATTTGTGCACAATATATGGGTCAACGGTGATAAGACCTAAAAAGAATACATTTATGAAATATCAATTAATAACACTTTTTGCATTTCTCTCTTGTACAACTAAGGCGCAAACGGCTGTTGACCTTGGGTTAAGTGTGCGTTGGGCAGATTGCAATCTTGGAGCCGAAAAGCCAGAGGATTATGGCGGCTTGTATGGCTGGGCAGATCCTACAGGAAAATGTACCGATGCCAATGTGTATGACGATGACTGGAATTGGTTATCGGATTCACTTTATGGCGGATATCGGAATATTAAGGGTATCTGTGGGACATCATTGGATATTGTACGTATGAAGTGCGGAAAACCTTGGCGGCTTCCTACCCACGAAGAGATGAATGAACTTATAACAAAATGCAAAAAAGAAAAAATACAGATAAATGGTGTATGGGGATTACGACTGACTGGACCATCAGGAAAAACCATCTTTCTCCCTGCTGGTGGACGTAGAGAGGCTGTAGACATTCTGCATCAGGGAAAAACAGGGAACTATTGGACCGGCAGTGTGGGTAAGAGATATAAAGCGCATAAAGACTTCCGTGCATGGTATCTGTTCTTTAATGCATCGGGCTATATAGAATGTAGCGATTATGGGTTAAGATACTTTGGATATAGCATAAGACCAGTAAGAAAATGAGAACACTTGCAATCATCGTAGTTTGTATGTTGACTCTATCTGTACAAGCACAGATAGAAAAAAAATTGTGGCATTGGCAATCAATAGACTCGATGCAGGTAATATGTCAGTACGAGTTTACACATTTGAACTTTTTATTCCCTAACGAGAGGCGTGAACTAAAAGAAGATTGTAATTTACAAATTGGCATGAGATTGTCTAAGTTCTATAGTCTCAAGTCGTGGAAACTTGATTCCTTAACCTCGCAGCCGAATGGTGCACAAGAGATACAAAAACGAAAGATTAAAGCCTTGTCTACTCCATCAAGAGGGCGTGCACAATACGACCAGATGTGGCAATCAACATTTCCAAGTTACGGGCAACGCCACATCGTTTATAAAAACTATCCAGAGGATGTAATCACTATTCAGGACGCCATGGGACAGAACTATTATATGTACGAAGATACTCTCAATAATCAGGCGTGGCATCTGGAAGAGGGAACACAAACTATCATAGGCTTTCATTGTCAGAAAGCAGTTTGTGAATGGCGTGGTAGAAGTTATACAGCTTGGTTTACAGAGGAGATACCAATGAGTGATGGTCCATATAAGTTTTGCGGATTACCTGGACTTATAGTTCAGGTATATGATAAGAACCGCGAATACGAATGGACTCTTTTAGGTGTTCAGCGAGTACAAAATAAAGAAATCTATTTATCAGCCCCTGTCAACTATGATGCTGACAAAAGTTACGAGCCATATGACAGGCGTGAATTACTTAGAAAAATGAACAAGAGCAATATGGGTATAGCAAAAAAGCTGAATGCCGATGACATTATGCTTGGTAAAGAACCGCATATTTCATCAATTCGCGACTTAATAGAATTGGATTACAAATGAAAAGATTAGCTTGCACATTGTTAACTTATGCATTATCCCTTATTGCCTCTGCACAGATAAGAGTGACAGGACTTGTTACGGATATCCAGAGCGGAAAGCCACTGGCTAAAGTAATTGTGTCGGCAAGAGATAAAGACAACAAAACCAAAAGCTTTGTACAAACCAAAGCCGATGGTACCTATATGCTTACAGCCACTTCAAATCCTGCTACACTGCACTTCTCTATCATCGGCTACAAGAAAAAGACTATTCCTTTTGTTTCTGGACAAACGGAATATCATGTAACCTTGGAACAATCGGCTATCGAGTTGAGAGAGGTGAAAATCAAATCTCAGAAGATTCGCCAACGGGGCGATACCTTAGTGTATAGTGTGGCCAGTTTTGCCAAAGAGGGCGACCGTTCCATCGGCGATGTGCTGAAAAAGATGCCAGGCATACAAGTGGCCGATGACGGTAAGGTGTCGTATAACGGCATGCCCATCAACAAGTTCTATATCGAAGGAAAGGACCTATTGCAAGGCAAATACGGACTGGCTACAAAGGGCGTAGAGCATAAGGATGTGAGTAGTGTAGAGGTGATGACCAATCATCAGCCTGTAAAAGCCTTAAAGAATCTCTCTGAGTCAGAGCAGGCAGCTATCAACCTGAAACTGAAAGATGGTTCTAAGTCGCATCTCATCACCACCATCAATGCAGCCTTGGGCACACCAACGCTATGGAATGCCAACCTCACAACGATGATGTTCAGCAAGCAATGGCAGATGATTTCTACCTATAAGACCAATAACACTGGCGAGGACCTGCAGCGCGACATCCGAGAACATATCGACATCTTTGATAAAAAATCGCAGACTTACAGCGAGGCAGCCTATCTGGCTCTACCCGCAGGCAAGCAGTCGGAACTGGAGCAGCAGCGTACACTGTTCAACAAAACACATCTACTATCCACTAACTGGATTTTTGGTATTGGGCGAGATGCCACACTCGATGCCCAGGTGTCGTACCTTACAGATCGCCAGCATAATGAGTATGAATCGAAGACTGAATATTATCAGTCGACAGGTAGCCGCATGATCGAAGACCGTCTGCATAGTAAGGCTGGCATAGAGCGGTTGGCTGCTAAGATGACCATCGAAGTGAATTGCGATAGTGACTACCTGAACAATGTGCTGCGTACGGATCTTGGATGGGATGGTGGCGATGTGCTTACGGGTGGCACCTACAATGCTACACAACACCTCTATCTGCCTCGACATCAGCTAAGTAACTCATTAGAGTATATCCACCGCAAAGGCAAGAATGCATTAACGGTTAATTCGCAGAACCAATGGGCGTGGTTGCCGCAATATACCTTGGTGGTGAGGGATGGTACCAACTACCATCAGGCACTAAGGCGGCACTCGTTCTATAGCGATGAGCATGTGAACTACGACCTGGGTGTAGGGGCGTTTGTAGTAGCAATGGAAGGCGGTATGAATTATGTAGATCGCAGTATGAACGACGATAGAATACGTAGATATCAGACTTATCTGACACCAACTTTGAAATATCCGCATCGCCAATTCAACTTTACCCTACGCCTACCACTAAGCTACTATCACTACGATTTTAATGATAGCAAGCGCAATGATGTGAACTATGGCAGTAGTCTGGGTGTGTCGTATCGAGGCATCCGGAATCTTTCGTTGTCGCTCACAGGCGGTATCAGTCAGAATCCTTACAATATCAGTAACCACTATGATGGACTGATAATGACCAACTATCGCACCATGATGCGTGGCACCACCGAATATGGTACGGTCACAGGCAAAAGTGTGGCGTTATCGGCATTTTATCAGAATGCTACTAAGGGGATTTTTGGTTTCCTTACTGCCACCCGTATGTGGGATAAGAATCCGTTCGTATCTATCCAGTCGTTTGATGGTGATTGGTTGATAAACGGCTTGATGCTCTACCCAAACCATAGCAGTTCGTGGCTGGTAAATGGCAATATTGAGACTATGCTACCATTTACTGGCGGTATGTTTAAACTCTATGCCCGCTGGCTGCAGCACGATCGCGACATGTTAACAGGCGATGTGCTTACGGCTTATCGAAATAATCTCCTATCGCTCGATGTCATCATCAATGGCACATTGTT
This sequence comes from uncultured Prevotellaceae bacterium, assembly GCA_902789415.1. Taxonomy (GTDB): domain Bacteria; phylum Bacteroidota; class Bacteroidia; order Bacteroidales; family Bacteroidaceae; genus Prevotella. The sequence goes on along the minus strand of CADAOD010000003.1, from coordinate 70,693 downwards.
TAAGAAACTCAACTGGAAGTACGAATTAGAGTATGGTAATAGCCAACTGCGTATGGGTGATGAGGCTGCCAACAGCCTTCAGAGTTTTGAGCACAGTTTCTCGCTTTACTATTCGCCAGCAAAAAAGCTGTCACTCTCAGTTGTAGGCGAGTACTATCACAACGAGGTAGTGAGCCACCAGTATACCAATCATTTCTTGTTGGATGCCAAGGCCATTTGGAAACTTCGCTCTAATCTCGAACTTACCTTGGCGCTTAATAACATCCTTAACGAGAAGCGTTATGCCTACACCACCTACACGCAACTCATGAAATACTCTGCCTCACAGCCCATCCGAGGCCGCGAATTGTTACTGAGTACTTATTTCAGGTTATAAACAATCAAATGCAAACTATTTGCAAACTATGGTTTTATCAGGCTATCAGGGTTTTTATATACCTTTGCCGGCGATAAACTAAAATCAGATAATGATGCGAATGATTATTTTAATTCTATTAGCGTTGATTGTGCGTGTGACTGGGGTTAATGCTCAGTCAGACGTTACCAAACTGTCGGTTACCTATGAGGTGCATTACCAGAAAGTGGAAGAGGTTGCTAAACGCGAAAAAGACCTGATGCGTCTTGATATTGGGGAACATTCATCGCAGTATGTGAGTGTGATACTTGAATTTGTTTCCAAGCATAAAGACGACATTATGGCCAAGAGGATAAAGAATCCTTATGCCCGTTATGCCACACTACGTGATGAGGTGTTTAAGAATACGCCTAACGAAGGATATCTGCGGTTTGTCCACATGCCTGGTTGGGTGTCTTGTCGTGAAAAGATAGAAGGATTATTTGACTGGCAACTGCAGGATGGCGACTCCATTGTATGCAGCTATCCCTGCCATAAGGCTGTTACGACATTTCGGGGGAGAACTTGGACGGTATGGTACACACTCGATTTACCATATAGCGATGGGCCTTGGAAATTCTGTGGTTTGCCTGGTTTGGTGCTATACGCATATGATTCGGAAGATAAGTTCCGTTTTAACTGCATCGGCATAGAGAAGGGTGATGGACATGAAATCAAAATGAAAATGCCAAAATCTGGTTTTATTGAAACATTCATGCCAGAGCGCGTGGCAGAAATCATGATGCTGGAATGTTGGGATCGTTCTGCTCATTTGTCGCAAATAACAGGTATGGCGGCAAGGGTTACAAGAATGTGGGATGCACAGGGAAATGAAGTCAAGATTTCCCCCCAAACACGTATCCTCTACGAGAAATATCCTGGAATTAATATCAAAAAGAAAAAAACTATAAAGAAGAAAAAATGAAACGTCTGCTGCTTACTTTTTTTATATTATTATTCGTCTCTCTTTTTGTTAAAGCGCAGACATATGCTGGGCGGGTGACTGACAAGGGTGGGCAACCACTTGTGTCAGCCTCCGTCGTGGCAAAGGGTGATGGCAGCTCTGTGGTGGCTTTTGCGAGGGTTGGGCAGGATGGCCGTTTCTCGCTTACTATTCCACAAGGCAAAGAGGCCAAGAGTATAGAGGTAATGATGATGGGTTTTGGTAAGGTAGTAATACCACTCAAGGATTATAAGAACGGACAGACCATCAAGATGCAGGAACAGGCTGTAGCCCTGAAAGAGGTGAAAGTAACGCCACAACGGATACGTGCCGAAGGCGATACGCTGACCTACTCTGTAGCAGGATTCAAACAGAAACAAGATCGCTCGATAGCTGATGTTATCGCCAAAATGCCAGGACTTGAGGTATTGCCTACAGGCGCCATCAAGTATCAGGGCAAGACTATCAATAAGTTCTATATCGAAGGTATGGACCTGCTGGGCGGCAAGTATGCGATGGCCAGCGAGAACCTCTCGGCCGACAAGGTAAAGAGCGTTCAGGTTTACGAGAACCACCAACCTGTGAAGGTTCTAAAGAATGTCCAATTCTCTGAGCAGGCTGCGCTCAATCTGGTGCTGAAGGATGATGCCAAGAACGTGTGGCAAGGCGTGGTGGATATGGCTACTGGTTATGGGGATGATTGGTTACGCGATGCACGATGGCTGGAGATGGTGTTTGGCCGCAAAAAGCAGAGTATATCGATGGTGAAAGCCAACAATACAGGAAAAGATATTGAGCACGAGATAACAGACTTGTCGCGATTCGAGAAATCGGCTCCTACAGAGTCGGGTATTCTCAGCAACATCAGTCTGGGGGCACCCAGTCTTGAAGCGCGCCGCAGCAAGTTCAACGATACCTATATTGCCGCAACCAACTGGCTTTTTAAGAATAAGAAAGATGACGACCTGAAACTGCAGCTGACTGGCCTATACGACCGCAGCAGGCAGCAACAGGATCGCCAGACCATCTATCTGGATGCCGACTCAGCCCTGATTACTGAAGAGCAATCGGCGCACAGCACACGCAGCGAATGGCAGGCCGAACTGCTCTACAAGGCCAATCGGGATAATCACTATCTGTCGAACACGCTGAAAGGCTATATCGATTTCAATAAGAGTGAGGGACTATCGATGCTTAATGGGCTACCCACACCTCAGCGGGTGGAGCCTCGCAAACGTTACATCGTGGATAATCTGGAGCTGATAAACAAACTGAAGAACGGCAAAAGCTACTCGATAGCCTCGCTGTTCAGCTATAGTTATCTGCCTGGCAAACTGTTGCTGCTTGGCGATACTATCCAGCACCTTACCCAGCAGATGCTATATTGGAACGTATATGCCTACTATCAGCACAGCATCAAGCAGGTAAAAGCCACTTGGAAGGCTGGTTTCGAGACCAAGAACCAATGGCTTACATTGAGTAGTCGCGATCGCTATAGCGAGTATCAGCCCTATGTTGAGCCTTCGTTCAGCTATCGTGAGGGGGCTTGGAGCATAAACCTTAACGGACGTGTTAGTTGGCTGTTGCGACAGTATCAAGAGCAAAGCACTCACACGCCGCTCATGGTGCCCCGTCTCTATGTTCGCTACAGCATTAGCTCAAAACTCGATATCAGCGGCAACTACAGTTACCGATGGACACCTAGCGATATCACCACTATCACCCGCATGCCCTATTATACCAACTATCTTTATTGCCAACAGGGTTCTGGGGAGTTTGAGCATACCACAGGCCATTCGGCTGGTATCGGACTGAACTATCGCAATGTGATGACGGGTATGTTTGGTGCAATCAGTTCGAGCTACAACAATACTCGCGATGCTATCATCTACCAGAGCCGATTGGTTAACAACGTCTATACCCGTCAGGCTACCGATTACCGCCAGAACAACGAATACTACAGCATATCGGGCAATCTGGGAAAGTCAATCTTCTGGGCCAAACTCAGCGTAACGCTGAGTGGCAGCTACTCGTGGAGCAGTTACGATTTGCTTATTAGCGATGCCTTGAGTAGGCAGCATGCCCGCAATGGCAGAGCCTCGTTGCGGTTCTCGATGAAGCCCACCCGTTGGTTGTCTGTCGAAGAAGAGTCGGCCTATCGCTACAGTCGTCAGTCGATGACACGATCGCTACAGTCGTTTAACCACCAACTTAAGGTGTTCCTGTTGCCAGGCAATTGGCAGATAGAGTGGGCGAATGAGTTGTATCATAGTAATGACAATTCTGTGTCGACCAACTATTTCAGCGACCTGTCCATCTCGTATCGCACCAAGACCTTCGAGGCTGGTGTACAATGTTCAAACATCCTGAACACCCGCAACTATCATCGCCACTATACCACCAGCTATACCGACATAGTGGTAAACAACCAACTCCGCCCCCGCGAGTTCCTGGCAAGAGTATTCTTTAATTTGTAGTAATAATACTTGTCTCTGCAATCCTTTAACGAAAGGACTGGAATCCTCTAACGGGAGGATTGGAGTCCTCTAACGAGAGGACTGCAGTCATCTTACGAAAGGACTTGGTTTGGATTAATGGTGTGCCAAATTCACTCTATTCGTTCGCGGAGCCACATACCAAAGAATCGATCGTAAACAATATAGCCTCCGTTATATTGATAGATGAATTGATTATCAAGCAGACTTTCTAACGCCGACTTGATACTGCTAAGGGCTGGTAATCGGTATCTGCTGATGAACGCCTGGGCCATCGGCGATTTAACATTTCCTTCTTTAGCAATAGCTAACAGCAAAGCTGCCTGATTGGTGGTAAGCGACTGATAATAGTTTTCGAAAGCTACCTCTTGTTCGTCAATCAACTCTTGTACTGCCATATCAGCATCGATATCGGTGATTAACTCTGGCTGATTGCTATATATACGGTTCAGTATGGCCTGAACATACCAAGTCTGTCCATCTATCTTTTTATATATGTAGTGGAATACTGATTCAGGCAACTGTTGGCCACGCTTCATAAACCTGTCATTAGCAAAGTTATAATAAACGCGCTCGTTGCTCAAGCCTTTGACAATCTTCTCAGTCTCCGATACTCTATCGCAGAAGTACTCTGCCCCCTTGTATCCATAAACAACGAATGGGTTATTTAACTTCTTCATATTTGTTACTACGTTTTTTACGCTTCATGTTTTACGCAGCGCAAATATCGTAGTTTTTCTTGAAACTTCCAAATTATTTGTATTTTTTTTGCAATTTAGTTTTCATAAAAAACTCTCAACCTCCCACTCAAACCTTCTGAAACCCGCATAAACACAGGGCCTACAGCTAAGTGAGAGGTTGCTCAAACCTCTCATCATCTTCGTACACGCTCCAGCGGCGGGTTGTCCATACTATATTCTTAATCTCGATGCTTTGCGATCCCATCATATTGGTAAGTTTCGACTGCGTCATATCGCAAGGCCAACCATTATAAAAGTAATTGTAACGCTCTGAATTGGTGACTTTAGCGTCGCTATAATCAATAGAATCGATGGTATGGTTCATCTCGTCAAGGTGCTTGTCGCTTATTATTTTGTTGAAGTACAACTTCAGTAAGTCCTTAACCTCATTCTTTGGAATGGTGGTTTCTGATACGCAATGCACAAAATAATCGTCTTCGAATCCGTAATCATCGTCGCTCTTACCATAACTTGTTACCGTTACGGTATGCTGTGGATATCCATTGTCTGATGGATCGTCATCTTCTACCTTACCTATCGGCAGCGACTTGCCATGTAGCAGGAATAGCAACTGCAGGTCTTCGCAATTATTCAAAAACGCCTTCTCGTTAACAAAGGTGCTTGCAATTTGTGCTTCAAAACGCTGTCGAGGAAACACTTCGTTCATTACAGGAATATTAGCATAGATTGAGTCGAATATTACCTTAGTTGCGGTCTTCATGAATGTTCTTACCTCAGCCCAGTTCTTTACGTGCTCGATAGTGCCGTATTCATCTGTAGAAAACACCACCTTCACATCGCCCATTTTGTCCATTACCGACTGCATTACACGTGTCATTAGCGTGTCTTCATAGTTAACGGTAGTGTTTAGGGTATTGTATTCTATCAGATATCCTTTAGCTGTCGAATCGACTACTACCAACTGCACATCGCTCTTAATGTAGTGTTCAACGATGGTGTCGTTGTTCTCCACCTTGGCCTTGTAATCCTGATACTGATAACACATGGTGTCGTTCTTGCAGAAATATGCAATAACATTAACTACCGAATCCTGACTAGCCTGTTGGGCAGTCATCGCTTGGGCTGCAATGGGCAGAGCGCACAGTTGCAGCGTAAGTGCCATAACGGCACGTAACATATTTTTCTTATTCTTCATACATTTAGCCATTAAATAATTTGGTAGGCTTATTTTTATCGGCAACAAAGGTACACACTTATTGGCAAACAACAAAAGAATATGCAATAAAAATGCGAAAAAAAATGGGCTGGTACCCGTTGTGGTGTACCAGCCCTGAATGCTTCATGGTAATATAGATGTTTTATTTACTTCGTGAATGTTACCTTGGTAAGTCGATAGCCATAACCAACTAGGAGCATACCGCCACGCTCATCTACAATAGCCTTGTTGGCTTCGGTGTAGGTAAAGTCGAATGGATTTGGTGTATCAGCAGTCAAATCGAACTGAGCTACAACCTGATCCTCGGCATTGTCGCCCCACCAAGGTGTGGTGATACGCATGGCGTGATAGCCATCGGCCATATCAACCATCTGGTAGTAAACATGCATAGTAGCACCAACGGGCACATCAGCCATATCGTTAGCTGAGATGTTTACATTGCTATCGCCCCAAATTACGTCGCAGCTGCCTTCCCAAAGGGTGGTTTCGGCAGGAGCCACATTCTCTACTGCAACTACCTTAGTAAGCTTGTAACCATAACCTACGATAAGCATTCCGCCACGCTCATCAACAATAGCCTTGTTGGCAGCGGTGTAGGTGAACTCGAATGGGTTTGGTGTATCGGCTGTGAGATCGAACTGAGCTACAATCTGATCCTCGGCATTGTCGCCCCACCAAGGTGTGGTGATACGCATAGCGTGATAACCATCAGGCATGTCAACTATCTCGTAAACCAAACGGATGGTGGTACCTACAGGCACATCAGCCAAAGCATCGGCCGAAACGGTAACGTTGGCATTACCCCAGTCGATATTGGTACTGCCCTCCCAAAGTACGGTTTCTTTTACGCCTGGATCAACATACTCGCTGTTGCTAACGGTGAACATACCGCAGCCATAACATGCGCCATCGGCCTCGATAACTACAGTATATTCGCCCTCGGCCATGTTAGGAACGGTAAAGGTAAGCTTGCCGTTGGCAAACGATACGTTGCTGCACTCCTGCTTGCCTACATACACCTTAGTAACGTTGGTGGCATTGGCGCAATCGATAGTCTTGGTGGTACCGATAGTGAGCCAACGCGACTTGCCATCGCTGGCCAGTGTGGGATCGCCCTCGGCAGGTAATACCACGAGCTTGCAGGTACGCGATGTTTCCAGACCCATAGTAGTGGTGGCCACAATCTTTACCAGATGCTCGCCAGCCAGTACAGGGGTATCGATCGACAGACCCTCGGCCACCTGCTCATCGTCGATAAGCCAGGTAACGGTGGTGTACTTAACGGGGGTAACCATCACATCGAACTGGAAGTTCTGGGTGCGCTCGATGGTCATGAGCACACCAGGCTCGCCACCCTGACCCTCGGGGATATCCGTGTTAAGGATACGAGGATAGTCGTCCTCGCCAGCCGTGAAGAACGGATCCTCATCAGATGTGCAAGCTGTATTGGCAGCCATGCCGCAAACCATGAAGAACATGGCGAGATATTTTGATATATTCTTGGTAATCATAATGCTTTTACATGTTTAAAGTTATTACTCGACATTGATATCGCTTGTGTCCCACCAGAGACGCTTGTGCCAATCGTCCTTGCCACCCAGGCGATCGATAGCTGCCTTGTAGTTCTCGCTATTGTACTGGTTCTCCAGGATAGGATAACGCAGGCGAGTAGGTGTTGTAAGATTAGCATCGTCGTAAGTAAAGTCGGGACGGATAGCCAGCTTGGTGCGGTCGGCCAGTACAGGATAGTCGGAACGACGCAGGTTGGCCCAAGCCTCGGCAGGGTTCATCATGTGCAGGATGTAAGCCTGAGTGTTGATGGCCTCCTTGGCGTTGGTAGTAAGCACGCCAGCGCTCAACAAACCGTTGATGTAAGCATCGATATCGGCATCCGAAATCTTATCCTTGTTCTGCAGATAGTGGGTGTTCATCCAATCCATCGAAGCCTTGATACCAGCCTTAAAGTGCTCCTCAACTGAACCATTTACGTTCCAGCCCTTAAGCTTGGCCTCGGCCAGCAGGAACTCAACCTCGGCAGAGTTGATAAGGGTACCTGGGCAATCAGGCATCTCAAAGTCGATAGAGAGGAATGGACGAATCATACGTGCATTGAAGTTATTCTGATCGAAACCAGCCTCGGGATACATTTTAACATACTTCTCGAGAGTAGGAATCTCGGAATTGGCAGGTGCGTTTACCCAATCGCTCCACCAGGCAGCTCCTGGAACACAAGCGGTATAGGTACCAACCTTGTCGAGATAGGCAATAACCTCATCAGTTACATCGATATTCCACTCGCGGTCGGGCTTAATCTCCGAACGGTTGGTGTTGATGTAGTGACGGCAGATGCGATAAAGGCGTGGATCGTTGTTATCCTTTAAGATATTGAAGAATGTGGAGCAGATAAATGTTGGCGAAGTAGGATCCTGACCATACAGAATCTCGCCGAGTGCGTTTACACGGAAATCAAGGTCGCGCGAGCCGTCGTAGAGGGTGAATGGGCTGTCGGTATAGATGATGTAAGCATCATCAGACTCAGAAGAGATGTAACCACCATTAGCCGAGAGAGCCTTTTCGAACTCCTGCTGAGCCTTTGTTGGGTTTACATCGCTGATACGCATGGCAAAACGCAGGCGCAGGGCATTGGCATACTTACGCCAAGCAGCAGGATCGCCATACAGACTGGTAACGTCGCCACCAATATTATCGGTGCCAGTACCAAGCTGATCTACACAAGCAGCCAACTCTTCGAAGAAGAAGTTATAAATCTCCTCCTGAGTATCGTACTTAGGATTAGAGATGCCCTTGATAAAGCCTAAGCCAGCCTCGGTGCAAGGTACATCGCCGTAGGTATCGGTAAGTACCGACATGAGGTAAACACGATGAATGCGCAGAGCGGCATTGGTGTTGGGCATATCCTCAGAGTTTGCGATGGCATCTACAATATTCTTGATAGCCACAGAGTAGTACTGGTCCCAAATCAGTCGCATCTGATCGTCCTGTGCATGTACGCTACCAGCATAGTTGCTAACGTTCCATCCACCAGCAAAGTGCTGTGTAAAACCAGTAATATAGCTACGATAGGTGTCCATCAGTCCAAAGTCGCCATAGGTCTGCAGCAAAGCTGTAGTGAGCTGGGCGCTTGGCGCAATCGACGACGCCTTGGACTCGTCGGTATTCAGTTTCTCCATGTAACTGTCGCTGCACGATGCAGTGGCCAGGAAGGTACAGCTAACCATACCTGCAAAAAGAGTTTTCTTAATATATTTGGTAATCATAACTGATACTCATTAAAATTTAACATTAACATTGATACCATAGCTGCGGCGTGAAGGCAGCGAACCATACTCCAAACCAAGTCCTGAGGTGTTGTAACCAGAGTCAGGATCGATGTTAGGAATGTTCTTCCATACGATGAATGGGTTACGAGCAACGAACGATACGTTCAGGCCCTTAACGGTCTTACCCAGCCACTTCTCGGGGAAGGTATAGCCGAAGGTGATTTCGCGGCACTTTACATACGAGTTGTCGTAGATAAACATCGAAGGTGCATTCTCGGTAGCAGTCTTCCAGTACGACTCGGGGTTAACGGGGATATCGTTCTGACGGTAGGTACCATCGCCATTGTCGATAACACCAGGAACAATCAGACCCTGGCACTTGCCAGCTTCGCGCCACTCGTTCAGTGTCATGTTAGCCTGCTTACGTAGCTCCTCAGAGCGGTACCACTCCTCGCGACCCTCGAGTGTGCCACTGGCTTTACCTGTAGCATAGGCCGAACGCATTGACATCGAGAAGAGGTCGGCACCAACCTTAACGTCGAAACCTGCTGAGAGTCGGAAGTTCTTATAAGTAAAGGTAGAATAGAAACCACCTGTCCAATCCCAAGAGGCATTACCCAGGGTGTGAGTCTGATCATCAACCTCGGGCAGACCGCTCTCGGCATTAATAATTACCTGTCCGTCGGCAGTACGCTTAAAGTCCTTACCAATAATCGAACCGTAGTTCTTACCAACCTCGGCACCTACGCTAACACCACACCAGGTAGCCTTCTCGAGCTCGAAGTAGTCCATACCATCGATGAGCGACTTAACCTTGTTGGTGTTCTTTGAGAAGTTTGCACCAGCATCCCATGCGAAATCCTTAATCTGCAGCACACGACCGTTGAGTGCAATCTCAATACCCTTGTTCTGAATCTCACCAGCGTTGATGAGGCGATAGTTATAACCTGAAGTTGACGAAGAGGCCAGACCGATAATCTGATCCTTTGACAACTGGTTATAGTAAGTTACATCCAGACCCAGACGGCCCTTGAAGAACTTCATCTCCAATCCCAGCTCAAAGCTGTTGGTGCGGGTTGGCTTCAGGTCCTTGTTAGGCTGGGTGCTATTGTTAATCATACCAATTACGTAGCCACCGTAAGAGTATTTACCTGTGGTATAGTTAAGTGCCAGCTGGTAAGGATCGGTATCGCTACCTACCTGTGCCCACGAAGCACGAATCTTACCATAGTTAATCAGGTTCTTGTTCTTAATGAACTCTGAGAATACTACGCTACCCGAGAACGATGGGTAGATATACACATTATTATTTGTAGGCAGTGTAGATGACTTATCGCCACGTACTGTAGCCTCGAGATAATAGGTGTGATGATAACCTACGCTGGCCGAACCGAAGAGAGAGTTAATCTGCTTCTTGTAAGTATTCTGCTCAACGCTCTGCTCGGCATAGTTCATGATAGCTACGATATCCTTCATCTGCTGGTCGGTACCAGTAAAGATATCGGTCTTATTGTTTACCTTAAAGATGTTACCACCCAGGGTAGCGTTTACATCAAAATCTCCAAACTGATTGTTATAGAGTGCCAACAGTTCGGCATTCAGTGTGCGGTTATTAAATTTCATATTCTGCAGCTGTCCGGCCTGCTTACCAGGTGTGGTGCGGCAGATGAAATCCTGGAACGACATGAAGTTCATATCAGTACCGATAGTACCCTGCAACTTCAAATGCTCAGTAATATTCCAGATGGCCTTACCAGTAAGACGGAACACATCCTTACCAGTGGTGTTCTCGTTCTTATACAAATCCCAATAGGGGTTCTTGTTATACTGGTCGTTACCATTCCAGTTGGCATAGTCGCCATCCTCGGTCTGGTAGTGCTGCAACCAAGCCTGGTTGTAAGTACCAGCCAGTGTCATGAGGTTCTTACCGATGTTGCTCTGCGAGTCGCCCAAGGCAGGACGGTTCTTAACATCCTCACGGGTATAGTTGGCTGTGAAATCGAAATCAACAGGACCAGCCGATGTGTTTACACGCAGGTTGAAGTTATCACGACTCATGTGTGTATTAGGCAGAATATCCTTGTTACGCATATCGGTAACGCTGAAACGAACACCCGTCTTACCTGAGTTAACTGACAGGATAGCTGTGTTCTGAGTAGTCATACCAGTACGGAAGAACTCGCTGGTATTGTTAGGATACATGAGGAATGGGCGCTTTTCGTGATCGAAGTACTCAATCAGCAGGTCGTCGGCCTTAGCACCCCAGCTTGAGTTGGTACCCGATGTGGCTGTGGGGCTGTAAGCACCGCTGTAACCCATACCGTAAACCTGCTGGATATCGTCCCACTTAGCCAGCTGCTGGTCGAAAGTGAGCGAACCGTTATACTCAACGCTTACCTTATCCTTATCGGCCTTCTTGGTGGTAATCAAGATAACACCATGCGATGCACGGCTACCATAAAGGGCCGAAGCGGCAGGACCTTTCAGTACGGTCATATTCTCGATATCATCGGGGTTGATAGCCGAGATACCATCACCCAGGTCGAATCCGCCCTCAGTACCTACGCTACCAAAGTTGGTATTGTCAAGGGGCACACCATCAATCACGTATAGAGGCTGGTTGTTACCACTGATTTCGGTGTTACCACGCAGCAGTACACGGGTTGAACCAGAGGCACCACCTGCGGTATTCTGTACAACCAGACCTGCTACCTTACCCGAAAGCGAGTTGATAACATTGGTTTCCTTAGCCTTGGTAAGCTCCTCGCCCTTTACTTCAGAGAGGGCGTAACCCAGAGCCTTACGATCGCGCTTGATACCCAGGGCGGTAACAACAACCTCGTCGAGCAAGGTCTTGTCTTCCTCCATCAGGATTTTCATGCCCTGCTTGGCCTTTACCTGCTTGGTAGCAAAGCCGATATAGCTAATCTCGAGCATATCGCCAGGCTTACACTTGATTTTAAAGTTACCGTCGATATCGGTAACTGTGCCTGAAGCACTACCAACCACCTTAACAGTGGCTCCAATCATTGGGCCATTGGCATCCTCAACGGTACCAGAAATGGTCTGGTCGTCGGGGGCTACTGAAGTAGCATGACCGTTAGTGGTAACGGCACCTGCTGTCAACGGCATCCACATCATGCCTGCCAAAAGCAGACTGAGAAGCGTTTTTGATTTCTTTATGTACATTGTTTAATTAGTTAAATTATAATTGGAATTTAATTGTTATTTCTTACCCTCCAAGATACCTTGAAGCACCCAAGGTGCCTTAACCTTCATGCCGGCATTGCGATCGAAGATGCCAAAATGCTCCGAGCCGCTACCAAAACTATTGTTGTCCCAGATAAAGGTTGAGAAGCCGCGCTGCTTGGCCTGACTAACCAGGAACTGGCAATAATAGGTCATATTCTCATGAATCAAGTCGGTCTGACCACTCTTCTGGCGATCGGTAACACCCCACTCGCCTATTACCACACCTAAGCATTGATTACTCCAGGTATTTACCACCTTATCGAAGAACTCGCTCATGGTTTTCTCGTCGTTAGGCGATGCCTCGCCTTTAGTCTTATAAGGCTCGCCCCAATAATTAAACTTGCACTCGCCTGCATAATCCCAGGGTGTATAGTAATGGAACTCTACACTCATATAATCGTTGCCATTACCCTCGATATCAGTAGGCACAATGAAATCGTTGTTATAAAGTCCGAAGTCGGGGTTGCACACATACGTCTGCACAATCAGATGGCGCTTGGCATTATTGCCACCTGTGGCACGTACCACGTCAATAAAAGTCTGATTATAGGTGTTCTGCACAGCCAGATTCTCGGCTTCGGGCTTACCCCAGTTGTCCTTAATATGTACCTCGTTGGTTCCAGCAAAGGCCACACGGTAGTCGTAATTAGCAAACTCGCTGGCAATATTCAGCCAGAGCAAAGCTAACTTCTGGTTGTTCTCGTCCTTGTACTGGTTAGTGGGTCGACCCTCAAGCCACTTATCGTGGTGTGTATTGATAATCACTTTCAGATCGTTGCTCAAACACCAGTTTACCACTTCTTTGATACGTGCAAGCCAGGCTTTATCGATACTCATGGCTGTGGGGTTGGTGATATGACACTGCCAACGGATAGGAATACGAACGGCATTAAAGCCAGCCTCCTTTACAGCCTTGATGGTTTTCTTGGTTACTACAGGGTTACCCCAAGCGGTTTCGGCTTTGATGCTGTTATCGGCCATACCGATAGCCATCGACTCGCCATCCTGTCCTGGAGCTGAACACTCGAACTGGTTTCCCAAGTTCCAACCTACTACATCTTTGTTCCACTCCTTTGCCGTTGGCTGAGCCTTTGCAGGCACAGCCAACATACAGCAAAGAATACTACTAACTACTAACTCAAAAATCATTTTTAATTACCGGATTGTTATTTGGTTCGCAAAAGTATATAAACCTATTATAAGAAAGGTTTGATGCTACACAAAAAAGGTTTCAATGCTATTTTTTGATAGCTATGAAACCTTTTATAACAGAATTCAAACCTATTTTACTGGTATTTTGATGGCGATACACCAAAATACTTCTTAAATACGGTGCTGAAATACTTGGGATTTTCGAAACCTGTAAGTGCTGCCGCATCGGATACGCTACGTCCGTTTCGTAACATCTGGGCAGCGCGCTCAAGGCGAATGATACGGATAAAGTCCTGAGGCGACTTACCTGTAAACGACTTGAGCTTGACATAGAACAGCGTACGACTCATGGCCATCTCGCGACAAAGACTGTCGATAGAATAATCGGAGTCGCTCAGATGTTCCAATATCAGTTGCGTGGCCTCATCTACAAAATCAGATTCCATCTCGTCGGCATCCGAAGTCTGGGCCTCATCGTGCTCATCGATAACGGGTACGGGCGATGGACTAACAGTATCATCCGACTTCATGTGAGCGATGGTAAGGCGCATATACTTCTCGTGCAATTTGTAAACCTTCCATGAGCCATAGAACGCCAACAGTACAAGCGCGATATAAATGCACCACATCCACCACGAGCTCCACCAAGGCTGAGCAATCGAGATGACCAGCGTCTTCGAGTCGAGAACGGAACCTGTGGTACGACTGAGGCATTGCAGCGTTAGCTGATGCTTGCCTGGCTCAAGATTCACAAAACGGATATGCTGCTGATCGGTAGGCGTACTCCACTCGCCTTTACCTATCTTATATCTATATACAATATCGAAATGGTTTCGCATGTTGACACTCTCGAAAAGCAGGTCGAACGTGCGCTGACTGTAAGAAAGGCTTAACCTACCTTGGTTGAGCAACTGATACACCTTTCTATTCTGCAGTTTATCCGAATCAACATCGCAATTAACACCAAGGAAAGCTATATTGACTGTATAATTAAGAGGCTGCACATTCTCAGGATGAATGATGATGGCACCTGTAGTACTGCCAAAAATGATATCGCCATCGGGCAACAGCTGTGCTGCACCACGCGAATACTCGCGGTTTAAACCATAGCAGTAATTGGCATTAACAACCTTCGAGGCATCGCCCGACTTTACAAAAGCCAGCCCCTCGTCGGTAGCTATCCATATGCGACCATCGCGGCTTTTTACCAAACTACGTACATAGTTCGAAGGCAGACCGTTGGCCGTTGTTATCTGTCGACTTTGGTGTTTAGTAAGATGGTAAACATATACGCCACCACCATCGGTAGCTATCCACAACTCCATGCCCGAAGCTAACAGATGCGTAACAAAGGGATTTACATCGGTAACCCCTGAAGGTGTATAGTTCAGCTCCTCGACCTTGGTGCTACCTGGTGTTATAAGCTTAAGTCCAAAGGCTGTACCAACAGCAATCTGACCAGAGGCTAACTGCGTGATGGCTTGTACATCGTGTACAGGATAGTATCGGCAATCGGCCTGCTTGGGACCTATCTGCGATATAGGACTATATACCAGATCGCCATTCAAAGAGCCCACCCATAGACCACCATCCTTATCATATAAGGTGGCATAAACGTGATCGTCGGTCAAAAAGCTATTTTCCTTGGTATAAACCTGATGTACATTGGCACGACTGTCAATCTCGATAACGCCCTTACCATAGGTTGAAACCAATACGCTACCATCGGCCTTCTTGCAAGCATTAAGCACCACGGTACCCTCGCAACAATGCTGCCATTGCCCGGTAGTAAGGTTCTTAATGCTAATGCCATTATCGGTACCCATCAGCAACACATCCGTAGAAAGTGGCATCACCATGTTTACATTATCGTTTAACAAGCTCTGCCTATTGTTTGCCAGATGCTGATAGATAGCTGTGGTAGTACTGATGGGACGGGCAATGTCGATACCTCCAGAATAGGTACCTATCACGATGTTCTTCCAACTATCTACCAACATGGTATAAACACCGTTGCCATGCAGCACACTATGTTCCGACTCGTTGGCATCGAACAGCAAAGCACATCCGCCACGACCATCGCGACTCATCTGATAAACTCCCAAACCATCAATACCTATCAGCATGGTATCATCGTCGTAAGGACAAATGCTACGGATAGGGTTCTGATACAGATTCTTATCGGATATACGCACGAATTCATCGGCAGTTATCTTACCATTCTGACTGAGCGATACCACGTGCAGACCATTCTCGTAGCCTCCTACCCACAAGCGCCCCGACATTTCGTCGTAGTAGCCATACTCGGTATTATAGGATAGCAAACGTTTGCCTTTTTCGTTGTACACACCATCGCGGGCACAGAACAGCAGGTGGCCCATCATAGGCACAATCTGGTTTACATAGGCAGCCTTCATTACCTGCGTGAGTGTGGTATCGTTAAGCAGATAAACACCATCGTGCAAGGCTAAGAACAGCTTACCATCCTTTACATAGATATCGTTTAACGCTACCTCATGGCCCAACTTCTTGGAGATGCTGGCAATAGGCTTAAAACCATCAAGAATAGATTGGAAAAGATAGATAGAACCGCGATTGTCGAAAGCATAAATGGCTTTATCATCGGCAGCAATCTTGATTACGCGACCGCCAAGATGGGCAAAAGGCGTACCATCGTCGAGTCGGTATATCCTAACCTTCGAGCCATTATAACGGCCCACACCTTTCATCGACGACCACCAAATGGCACCAGATGAGGTCTGGCAAACAGAGAAAATGCGCTGATTATCCACACCTTCGGCTATACCCAGATGTGAATAGGTAAAATGCTTCACATCCAAGGCATGTAGTTGCGTGACAAAAAGCACGCATAGCACAAGCAGCCAGTGTTCAAATCTTTGTTGTAGCTCCATTTGGCTGCAAATATACGAAAAAAGCGCAATAAACATTACTTTTTTCAAAGAAAAGAATGCGTATTGCGCTTTTTTTTTAGCTTATTTACTGGGCTTCGAGCAGTAACACACGACTACTCCAATCGTTCTTCTTGCTCCACTCGGGCTCGTTGCGGTAAGGCATTTCCAGTCCGTGATTCATCAGATAAGCACCGCTGAACACCTTGCCCTCAACATCCATCGGCTTCAAGTCGATACGGTTCAACTCGTGTACCTTATAGGTCTTATTGGCATCAAGTCCTGCCATTTTCACACGAGGCAGATGCTCGTTCTGGAACGATTCGGTTTTCCACCAGAAGAACACGCTCTTCGACTTTGCCTCATCTACATACATGAGCGATGCCAAGCCCTGCTTATCGTAAGGCGAAACCAAACGATAGATATCGCCAAACTGCACGATAGGACGAATCTGTTTGTACTCGGCAATGGCCTTGCGGCAGAGTTCCTTCTCATCATCAGTCATATTCTTAGGCTGAATCTCCATACCTAAGCGTCCACTCATAGCTACATCGATACGATACTTCATGGCTGTGGTGCGGAAAACGGTGTGGTTAGGTGTAGCCGAGATGTGCGATGCCATAGCGATGGCGGGGAAGAAATAGCTGGTACCCCACTGCATATAGATGCGCTGCAGGGCATCGGTATTATCGCTTACCCAGAACTCATCAAAGTAAGGCAGCACACCCCAGTTGGCACGTCCACCACCAGAGGCACAAGCCTGGATGGTTAAATCAGGATACTTGGCACGAATACGCTCGCATGCTTTCTGCAAACCACGATGATACTCAATATAAAGGTGGCTCTGATTATTCATCGTCAGGTACTGCGAACCATGATTCAAGATAGACATATTAGCATCCCACTTAATGTAATCTATCTCAGGATACTTGGTCATCAGATTATCAACAATCTGGAACACAAAGTCCTGCACCTTAGGATTAGCCATATCCAGAATGAGCTGCGTGCCGCCACGACCCTTCACAGCTTCGCGCTTGGGGGCTTTGATAATCCACTCGGGGTGAGCCTCATAAAGCTCAGAAACAGAATTGGTCATCTCGGGCTCAATCCAGATGCCGAACTTAATACCGTGTTTCTTAGCATCGCGCAAAAGTCCCTCGATACCCTCAGGCAGCTTATTTTTATCAACCACCCAGTCGCCCAGCGAAGAATTATCCGTCTTACGTGGATACTTATCGCCAAACCAACCATCATCCATCACAAAGAGTTCACCACCCATCGAGGCGATATCGCCCATCATCTGGTCCATACCCTTTTGATTGATATCAAAGTAAACACCCTCCCAAGAGTTGAGCAGTATCTTACGCTCCTTGTCGCCATGAGCCAGCATGTACTTGCGGCCCCACTTGTGGAAATTACGCGATACACCCGAAAGACCACACTTTGAGAAGCTGAAGGCTACCTTTGGGGTGGTAAACGTCTCACCTTTCTTAAGATGATAGGCTGAGTTATCAGGATTGATGCCAGCAAAGAAGTAGTGGTACTCAGTATCATCAGTCTCAACCTTAAGCTGATAATTGCCTGAGTAACAAAGGGCGGCACCAATTACGTCGCCGTTATTCTCTTGGCCCTTACCATCGAGCGAGAACATCACCTCGGCATGGTCGGTATGCGAGTTGCGCGCACCATCCTTATTCTTAATTACCTTCTGTCCAAGCAGGAGAGGTTCCTCAATCAATCGAGCCTCATTGCCCCACGAACCGCCAAAGTGCGAAAGCCACACATTTCCACGACGGATGGGCAGAGAACAAGAGGCAAACTGAGTGAGTGTAACAGGCTTTTTCTCGCCGTTCTGAATCTCTGTCCAGGTCTCGATGATATCCTCATTAAAGTAGGCCTTATAGCAAAGATCAACAGTAACAGGATAAACAGGGTCGGCCAATCGGATACGTACCTCGCGATTCCCCTTGTCGTCAGCCTCAGCCTCGTCAACATAATCAGCATAAAGCTCTGTCGACATGTTGCCATCAGCATGAGTCATAGCGATAGCGGCCTCAGCCGGACAGTTCATACCATAAGCAGGATAGGCATCCATACGACCATTGCGAGGCAACTGCAGATTTGCCAGATCGAACGCACTAAGTTTGGTGCCATAATACACATACTGTGGCTGTTTGTTGCCCTCAACGTTAAGTACCAGCGTGGTATTCTTGGTTTGCAGAACCACTTGCTCGGCCTTTACCATCGAGGCAGAAATCAGGACTAATGCCAGAAAAAGAAACTTCTTCATGTTAAAATTCGATTTAGTTATTATTGATAAACTGTGCGCAAAGATAGAGAAAAATTTGTTTTTTTCAAAAAAAAGTTGTTATTTTGCAGGCTAAAGTATAAGAAAGAGCTAAATAAGTACATGATGAACTCGCTGGATATATGGATGTTGGCCGTTGCATTGGCTATGGATTGCTTCACGGTTTCAATCGTGAGCGGAGTTATCGTTCGCCGTTGGTTGTGGACGATGATTCTGCGTATGGCATTCCTGTTCGGACTGTTCCAAGCCGTGATGCCCCTGATAGGCTGGCTGACTACCAACCACTTTAGCGAGCAACTTGAGGCTATCGACCATTGGATAGCCTTTGGCTTGCTGGCCTTTTTAGGTGGAAAAATGATTCGCGAATCGTTATCGGACGAAGAAGAGCAGCAGTTTGACCCCAAGAACCTGCGCACCCAACTGGTATTGGCAGTTGCCACCAGTATCGATGCGTTGGCCATCGGCATATCGTTTGCTTGCACAGGTTACCGTTTGTTTACCCAGATAGCCTATCCACTATTGGTTATCGGCTTGGTATCGTTTATGTTCAGTTTTATTGGCTATCGCTTGGGTGTTAGGTTTGGCAAATCAATTGCCCGCAAGCTAAAGCCAGAATTGCTTGGTGGCATCATTCTGATTGTAATTGGTATAAAAATACTGATTACACACCTGTTAGGATAAGAGAAAACTCGCCAACCTAAAAAAGTTTGCTAATTTCTATCATGTTTTCAAACTTTTTACTATCTTTGCACCATGAAGATGATGGGCGAAACGATAGAACTACGCAATTTAAGTATTGGCTACCAGACAAAACACGGCATTAAAACGGTGGCTACTGACATTAATGGCACCATCAGGAGTGGTGAACTTACTTGTCTGCTGGGCGCCAACGGAGTAGGAAAATCTACACTACTAAAAACCCTCTCTTCTTTCCAACCCAAAACAGGTGGCGAGATACTACTGGAAGGAAAAGAACTATCAGAGTATAACGACAAACAGCTGAGCCGCTTGATTGGCGTGGTGCTGACCGAAAAGCCCGAAGTAAGGAATATGACCGTTCGCGAACTGGTTTCGCTGGGAAGATCGCCCTACACGGGGTTCTGGGGCACTTGTTCGAACGACGATCTGCAAGTGGTTGACGAGGCTATTGCGATGGTGGGCATTGAACCGCTGAAGAAGCGCATGGTGCACACACTGAGCGATGGCGAACGACAGAAGGTGATGATAGCCAAGGCGCTGGCCCAACAAACACCTGTGATTTATCTTGATGAGCCAACAGCTTTTCTTGATTATCCCAGTAAGGTTGAGGTACTGCAATTGCTCTGTCGTATCAGTCGCGAGGCTAATAAAGTGATATTCCTATCTACCCACGATGTGGAACTGGCCCTGCAGATGGCCGATACCATCTGGCTGATGACGAAAGGCGAGGCTGTGGCCATCGGAACACCAAAAGATTTAGCCCTACAAGGGGCATTAGGCAGGTTTATAGAACGAGAGGGCATAGCCTTCGACGCTAAGACCATGACAATAAAAGTAACAAAACAGGTTTAATAATCTATGTAGCTTATGATATACGGACACGGTGACGATGTGTTTCGCTATGGCGATAAGGTGAAGATTAATTTCAGCTCGAATGTATATAGTCAGGCCGACTACACGGAGTTGAAAGAACACCTGATGCAGCATTTTGATGTGGTGGGCCACTACCCTGAGCCCGATGCCCACACGCTGGAATGCATGCTGGCCAAGAAACTGGGCGTTAAGGAAAACTCCGTGATGGTTACCAGCGGTGCTAACGAGGCTATCTACCTGATTGCACAGCTGTACAAAGGCTGGTCGTCAATCATTCCGCAACCCACATTTAGCGAATACGAGGATGCCTGCCACATGTTTAACCATGTCATCTCATACGATGTAAAGGACGAGTACGATGTATTGCCACAAGACCGTATATACTGGATTTGCAACCCCAACAACCCTACTGGCAACGTGCTGGTAAAAGGCATGTTGAACCATATCATCAGAAATCACCCACGCTATCTGTATGTCATCGACCAGTCGTATGCCGACTACACCTTAGCTCCTATGCTGCAGCCTAAGGAGATGACGGATGTGTTTAACCTGATGCTGATACACTCGCTTTCAAAGACATTCTGCATACCTGGTTTGCGATTGGGTTACATTGTAGCCTCGCCTATCATCATAGGTAGATTAAAGCAGATACGCCAACCCTGGACCATTAACGCCTTTGCCATCGAAGCCGGCAAATATCTGCTGGAGAACGATATACAGATAATTCCTGACCTGAGAGGCTATCTGCAGGAAGCCATGCGACTGCACGCAAACCTTTCGGCTATCGACGGACTGAAAGTGATGAAGACCGACACCAACTTTATGCTGGTATCTATCGAGAATAGTACGGCGATGGAACTGAAACTATGGTTGCTTGACAACTACGGCATACTGATTCGCGACGCCTCGAACATTCAGGGACTCGACAATAACTACTTCCGCGTAACTGCCCAACAACCCGAGGAGAACGACCTGCTGGTTGAGGCTATCACGGCCTATGTAGAACATCTGAACGAGGTTAGCGATTAACCTTCTTAAAGTAGCGCATCGAGGTCATCGTATTCAACTCAGGATGCAGTATCTGGATAAAATCGCCCAATAGCCTTTCTGGGTGGAAAGGCGATTCCTCGTAGAATAACGAGCGCTCTACATCGCAACCATAAGCCGCCTGATTCTTAAACGCCTTAAACTGATTGTAGCCATGATGTTCGCTTAGCAGTTCATCATAGGTAATATCGTGACTACCACTGTATCTGAACAACCACACATCGGCATCGCCAGCACGCTCTAAGACTGTTTCGAAAGGCAACGAGATGGAGCCGCTATGCTCGTCATCGCTCCACGCATATTGGGCATTGGCATCTTTTATCATCTGCCCGATGGTGCTTTTGCCGCCAGGCACATACCACACGCTGCCTGTTACTTTATCTACTACTACCGATGGACGAGTTTTTGCCTTTGCAGCCAGCGCCTTCAGCTGGTGATAGCTGTTATCTACATTCTGAAACAGCATGTCGGCACGCTCTTCGCAACCAAATAGCATGCCATAAAAGCGCAACCACTCGGCACGGGCCAAGGGCGAGGCTTCCATATAGTCGGCACACTCTATGATAGGGATGTTAATCTCTTCGAGTTTACCATAGCCTCCGCTGTTTTCGAAAGGCGACAGGAAGAGGGCATCAGGATGCTCATCGATAATTTTCTCGATAACAGGGCTCATACCATCGCCCACATCGCTAATTTTACCTTTAGCCACCTGCTCCTGTATCCAGGGTATCTTGATATACTTCAGATCGGCCACACCCGATATGCAATTCTGTTTGCCAAACTCCATCAGCATGGCGCAATGCACGGTGGTAAACATCACGGCACGTTTTAATGGTGTACGCACAATGGTGCCGCTGGGTATATGGTTGGGTACTTCCTGGTCGGCAGGTATCAGCACATAACGGTGCAGCGTCATACCCTCCTTCCAGGGATTTTTGATGGTTGCCACCGTATAGCCATCAAACTTCTCTATGCTAATCTGGGTGGCATATTTAAAGGCAACAGCATCGCCCTCAGCCTGCTGTGGGGCGCTTTTCTTAGCACCCCCGCAGGCTGTGAGCAATACTGCTATGATTAATAGTTGTAGGTATCTCATTAATACTCAAAAGTAATATCGTCGATACACATATAAGTAGGTGTAGTTACACCATAATCATTCTTCTTAGTGCTATCAAATGCAAAGCTCAGGCTGGTAACATTCTCCAGGCTCTGGAAATCGCAGAACTGCCAATCCTTTACATAATCGCCGTCCTTGGCCAGATAAATCTCAACATCCTTTGTAGTACCATCAGCCAGTGTAGCTGTTACAGTGCACTTAAACCAGTCGTCCTTTTCAAACACACCAGGAGTATAACCATCGCCGTTCTTGAAAGCATAAACAGCCCAAGCCTCGTTGGTATACCAGAAGCCCTTCAGGGTAACGGCACGACCAAAGTCGATAGTCTCGCCAAAAGTATAAACTACACAGTAGTTATAGCCGTTCTTAGCCTCGCCTACAGCACAATTAAACTGATCGGGGTTCATACTCTTATAGGTTGTAGCCGTACGGTTAGAGATAGCAAAGCCCGTCCAGCTGCCCCACTTTGGTGTGTAGTTTACGGGGAAGGTTACACCCTTTTCCTGATACTGACAGGCAAAAGCATCCGCTCCCCAGTTGTCAAACTTAGTACCTGTTTCGTCGCCACACCAATAGCCATCAGCACCAAGACTCTTTTTCTCGAAAGAAACTATAGCCTGCTTTTTACCAGTTACAGGAACGTCTTCATTAGAACATGAAGTGAACGACAGTGCGAAACCGCACGCAAGGACTGCAAGTCCGAAAAATTTGTTTGTCTTCATAACTTTTTTGTTTAAAGTGAATAATAAGAGGTTATTTAATAACTACTTTTTTCTTGTTCTGAATGTAAATACCCTTCTTGGTTGGTGTAACCTTTCGGCCCTGCAGGTCGTAGAAGGATTCTGCGCCTGATGCTTCCTGATGGATACTTTGGATGCCACTCAGCGCATTCTTGATGGCTTGGAGCGAGGCATCAAGATGGATATCCTCGGCACCAGCAAACTCTGTAGAGGTTTCGCCCCACCACTCTGGCTGGGGACACTTCTGATTCAAACCTGTATAAACACGTACAAAGTCGACGAAATCCAGATTAACAGGCTGGCGATTCTCGTCAACAGCCCAACCGATATCAATACCACAACCCTCGTAGTTAAAAGAGGTAACATCGGCATTATCGGTAAAGTTTGGCAGATTGTCGGCATAGCCATAGCGGAAACCTACCAGCACATAGTAATATGGACTCCATGCCTGCTCTACTTTATCCGAAAGGTTCAGCATATTATCGGGCAGTCGGGTGCCTTTAAAGGTGAGATTATCGGGCAACCACTGGGGGTAATACTCCTGGGGGTGATAGTGGTTGCGATCAATGGTGCCACTATTGCCTTGGTTATCCGTCCAAGGGATATTGCCCATGGGGTTCTGGCGATAGGTTATCTCGTAGCCATAAATCACCTTGCCTACGCTATCCACATCGCAACTGCCGCTGATTTCGTACCAAGGGTCGTCGGGCTTACCATTGCCATTCACATCTTTTGACACCATCACCACGCCAGCCTCGTTCATACCACCAAACACCAGGTTCTTCATTTCCTGATAGGCATTGCCCCATACGGCAAAGTCGCGCTCGCCAGGAACATTGGCGATAGAATGGTCGAAGTGGAACGTGATATAACCACCCCATCCGCCAAGTGCCACAAGATGTGCATCGGTGTCAAGTATGCTTTTGCCTGCCACACTCTTGTTGCACTTACTAATCATATCGGCCTCGGTATCACCATCCTCGTATGCTGGTACATCGTTTACATACTGTCCTGGGGCAGGGCGATATTCATCAACCGCCTGGATATACTTAGAGTGCGTAGCTACATCGTCCATGCGCTGGGCGTGGCTATTAATGGTAGCAATTGCGAGTATTAATAGTAACAATATCTTCTTCATTTCTTTACTGTTTTAAATACAAATGCGGCATGGGCGGGTATATCGCCTGTACTTACCTTCCAATCGAAAGTGCCATCGGGCAGGAAGTGCAGCAACTCGCCGCTCGAAACGTAGTTCTTGGCATCCATCAGATAAAAATCGCGATGGATGGGGTTTACTATGATGCCATAAGGCATGCGTATCTTGCTGATTTCAGGGGCAACTGTCAGACTGGTGCTTACCACCTGATGCGTTTTTACGTTGATAATGCCATAGGTAACGGTATTGGTCATCGATACCTCGCTCCACTGAGAGCCGTAGAAATACAGCGAATCGCCAACGATACACAGGTCGCTTACAGGTTGCTCAATCTGTCCACCTACTGTCATCTGCCCATTAGCATCGGGCGCCAACCACCAGATGCTTGAGGCTTCAGTCATATAATCGCCACGGGCTGTTACCCATAGCTGATTGTACTTATCGGCCTTCAGGTGGTGCAGGTTGCGGGCCACCTCTATCTTGCTGGTTTCCTGCATGGTTGTCAGGTCTATCACGCTTACCGTACTCTCGTAGCCCTGTCCCGTCATGCCCTGATAGCCACCACTGTTGGCCACGTAAAGCTGATTGCCAATGATAGCCATCTCCTCGGGCTGATAGCCCACGCTGCACGAGTCGACCTTTTGCAGCGACAGGGTGTCGACCTTATACACGCTACCAAGCGGACTGCTACTGCCGCTATACACGCTGCCTACATACGACGATACGTAAGCATATCTATCCTTAAACGTTACGTATCGGCAGTTAGGGATATTTACCTTACCTATCCTAAAGGCCGAATCGGCACTGGCCACCTCTACCTTGTTAGAGCAGTTGATGACCATCCAAAGGCGCTGTCCATATATCTGACAATCGTTACCCACATCGCCCAGCGCCATTACGGTGGTTGGGTTGCGCTGCGAGTAGATGTTGCGATAATAATGCACTACGGAATCCGACAGGTCGAGATAGTCGAGCGATGCCTTGTTCGAACCCATATTACCCTCGTTAAGCAGATACATGCCCACGATATCGCCCAGCTGCGTTTTGCCGCCTGGATCGTTCTGCTCCATCGGCACTATCATCACATCCTGTCGGCAGGCCGAAAGGAGCAATAGGGTTAATATGTAGTACGCAAGCTGCTTCATATCTCAACACTTAATGTTATTGCATAGTTACGGCCTGGCATGGGGTAGTTTACGATTACCTCGTAGTCCTGCCCCAACAGGTTGTTTACATCCAGCTGTGCCTTGCAACGTACCTGCTGCCAGCCAAAGCGATATACTACGCTCAAATCGCTGGTGTACCAAGGCTCCATGTGGTTATAGATAATGTTTTCCTGCTCGTCGTAGCGCTCGCCGGCATAGATAAACGAGTAGTTCAGGTTCCAATTCTTGTAGGTAAGTCCCACGATGGCCGAACCTGAGTGCCAGGGGATGTAGGGTATCTGATGCTTGTAATACGATGTTTCTGGGTCGGTAACATCGCGTGCGTCCTGATAGGTGTACTGGGCACGGGCGGTAGCTATCAGATCTTTGCCAAGCTTGAAATCGGCCTCGGCCTCAACATCTATACCCTTTATATGTACCTTACCTAAGTTCAGCATAGTCCAGCGGAACTGCTGACCCTTGGGATAGGCCACAATCTTATCGCGTACCGTATTATAATAGGCATCAAAGTGCATCTCGGCATGCTTCACTATACCATGCTCAAAGTGCTTGTTAAGCGCAAAGCCAGCATCGTACTGCAGGGCGCTCTCGGGCACCAGGTTGGCATTGCCCATATCGGTATAATACAGGTCGTTAAAGGTAGGCATGCGGAAACTCTTTTTTACGTAGGCACGCATTGAGAAGAAGGTTCCACGGAAAGGATACACGTTAACAAACAGCGCTGGTGTAATTTTAGATAGCGAACGGCTGGTGTTTAGGCTGGCAAACTCGCCCCTGCGATGGGTTTTGTCGTGTATAAAGGTGGCCAGGATAGAGCCTTGCGCCTTTAGGTGCTTGTAGTCGATAGCTGTGGCTAAGCTCACCAGATTTGAGATGCGCGTGGGGTAAGCAAAGTTGTAGATATCGGCATTCAGTTTGTTCCACTTAAAATCGTAGGCCAGCGATGCACTCCAATTGGGCAGCAACTCCAGCACGTTGGCTGTAGAGATATACAGTTCCTGCTGCTTGTAGCGATTATCTACAGGCAACTGAGTGGTATCCTTATTAACATAGTGGGTGTTGTAATAGGCGTATTTGGCCAGCCATCGGGTGCTAAAGCCATCGCCTATATTCTTATCAAAGGCGGCTTGTACAAAGGTGTTCAGGTCCTGCTGGCGCTCACCACGTCGCCACACGTTGTTTACGATAGCGCCAGGAATGCCGCGTGCCGAGTTATACAGATAGGCCTTCAGCTGCCAGCTACCCTGGTCAATACGCCCAAAGAGATTAGCCTCAACACGCTCTGCATGGATATCGCCATTCTGGCGCACAGCTGTGGTGTCCCAAGCCGTCTGCCCGTTGGGGTATTTGCGCTCGTAGTGGAACTTATACTTTCCGCTGGCCGTTAAGAAGCCGGCACTTACACTCGAACTAACGGTTTGCGATAACTTCTGTTCCCAAAGCGTTGTAAAGCGGAACATATCGCTCGAGCCATACTGGGTTTTAAATCGCAGATGGGTCTTTTCGCCGCTCTTGAAATCAGGTGCTTTGGTACGGATATAGATAGCACCAGCATTACCAAAGTCGCTGGCGGGTTGGAAGATGGCACTCTTTTGTCCGTTATACAGCGTGATATCCTCTACATTATCTAACGAAAACTGCCCCAGGTCTATCTGGCCGTTCTGCGCATTGCCTAACTGCACACCATCGTAGCTGATGCCTAAGTGGTGTGTACCCATCGAGCGGATATTCACCGTTTTGATGCCGCCTACGCCGCCATAATCCTTCAGTTGGATACCAGAGAAATAGCGCAACGCATCGGCCACAGAGTGCGTGTTCAACTGCTCCAGCAACTCGCCTTTCAACTTCTGACTGGGCACCACCTCACGCATGGCAGGTTTCGACACAACGATGATTTCCCGCACATGCTGTACGGAGTCGAGCTTGCTTTGTGCCGTTGCAGTCAAGGCCGTCAGACAAGCCAATGCCAATGTAAGCTTTCGCATCTTCATCGTTATCTCTGTGTCGCCACCGTCTAACCCCAGAGAGCGGTAGGCAACTATCGTTTCATCGGCAGGTCTTCTGACTTATCGTCTGGCAACA
Organism: uncultured Prevotellaceae bacterium; assembly: GCA_902789415.1. Taxonomy (GTDB): domain Bacteria; phylum Bacteroidota; class Bacteroidia; order Bacteroidales; family Bacteroidaceae; genus Prevotella. The sequence goes on along the minus strand of CADAOD010000003.1, from coordinate 43,162 downwards.
AACGTCTTCCCGAAAATCTCAGTGACATATGTGTTTGCGCCTCATAAAGGACGACTTACAGCAGCGGGAAAGGCCACGGACAGGCACTTTCCGGCGGGATTCTGTTCAGGTCTCTCACCTGATTCCCTTTTCATCTCCCCCAAGGAGAACCGATTACGGCTGCAAATTTAAGCAAAATATTCGAAACGACAAACTATTATGAAAAAAGTTTTCTCAACCAATGCCTCGATTATTCACACCTTTTTATTATTTTTGCAGCGTCAAATCCTATCATGTTATTATAAAAACAAGTGATTATGCGAGATTTTGCAGCAATAGATTTTGAGACAGCCAACAACGAGCGAACAAGCGTTTGTTCAGTAGGTGTAGTGATTGTGCGAGATGGTGAGATAGTGGATACATTCTATTCGCTGATTCAGCCCGAACCCAATTATTATAACTATTGGTGTACGCAGGTTCATGGACTAACACGTCGGGATACCGAAGAGGCACCCGTTTTCCCTGAGGTATGGAAACAGATTGAGCCATTGATAGAAGGACTTCCTCTCGTGGCTCATAACAAATCCTTTGACGAAAGTTGCCTGAAAGCTGTATTTCGCTGTTACCAGATGGATTATCCAGATTACGAGTTCTATTGCACGTGCATTGCTGCTCGCAAGGCTTTTCCACAATTGCCCAACCATCAACTACATACCGTTTCAGAACACTGTGGTTATCACCTTGCCAACCACCATCACGCCCTCGCCGATGCCGAAGCCTGCGCCTGGATTGCAAGGGAGATTTTATAAAACTTCGTTCAAATATGTAACATTTTCGTTTTTTGCATACTCTATTAACAAAAAGAAGTATCTTTGCAAAAGAATTAAGTTGTATGAAAAAAGATCAGATTGTAATCTATCAGACAGAGGACGGACAGACACAGATTGATGTCCGCTTGGAGAATGAGACGGTGTGGCTTAACGTATCTCAGATGGCAGAGTTGTTTCAGAAAGATCAGTCAGTAGTAGCCCGTCATATAAATAATGCGATTAAAGAGGGCGAGCTGGATGAAAGTAATATGCATTTTTTGCATAATACTCAATACAAATATCGTCCCACTAAAATTTACGACCTCGATGTCATCATCTCCGTTGGTTACCGCGTGAAGAGCAAACGCGGTACTGCTTTCCGTATCTGGGCTCGAAAGATTATCAAGGACTATCTTGTGAAAGGCTATGCCGTTAACAAGCGCATACATAGTTAACAGATTGGCGAGTTGCGGCAGCTGGTAGGTATGTTGGGGCGCACAATCCAGAATCAGCTCTCACCTGGATTCTATCCCAAAAGGGCGTTACCTCAGTCCTAGTAGGCGCCAGCAGCACCTCCCAACTAGAAAAGAACCTCCGCTGCGTCACCACAAAATAGCACGTAAAAGCTAAAAAAACATAATGGTACACATGTTTGTGGTCCACAAACTTGTGTACCATTGTTTTTTTGTTTATATTTGCACCCAAATACTTAAGATAATGGCTTATGAAGAGAGCATTTGTATATGGCATTTCGGTTGAAGGCGAGAACTTTACAGATAGAGTAAAGGAAACAAAGCGCTTGAAGTTAAACTTCGAGAATGGTATTAATGTAATCCTTATTTCTCCTCGTAGAATGGGCAAGAGTTCGATTGTCAAAAAAGTGAAGTCGGAGATTACTAATCCAGAGATCAAGGTGGTCTACATGGACATTTATGATTGTCGAAGTGAATATGATTTCTATAACCGCTTTGCCACAGTGCTAATGAAGGAAACAGCTACTAAATCAGAGCATATTATCGAGAATATCAAGCGATTCCTTGTACGTCTTACTCCTAAGATTTCATTTTCGCCAGAACCTATGTCCGACATCTCGCTTTCGCTTGGCATAACTCCTCAGAATTACCAACCAGAAGAAATACTACAACTGCCAGAGTTGATTGCAAAAGAGCAGGGCAAACATATAGTAGTGTGTATTGATGAGTTTCAGCAAATAGGAGAATTCACGGATTCGCTAACAATTCAGAAACGAATACGAGGCGTTTGGCAGCACCAACAAAACGTATCATACTGTCTGTTTGGTAGCAAGAAGCATCTGATGACCAAACTATTTCAAAACCGCAAGATGCCTTTCTATCAATTTGGCGAAATGATGTACCTTGATAAGATTTCTACCGAAGACTGGGTTCCTTTTATTCAGTCGCGATTCGAGTTTCAAGGCAAAAAGATCTCTGAAGAATTTGCTAGAAGAATCTGCGAAACTGTAGAAAATCTCTCGTCTTACGTTCAGCAATTAGCCTGGAACATATTAGCAGAAACAGATCAAGAGACAACAGAACAGGAATTCAATACTGGCGTAGAAGCATTAATGACCCAGTGTTCAGGGTTGTTTCAGGAGCAGTTGCAAGGCCTGACATCATATCAGATTAATTTTATACGTGCCATCTGTAATGGAGTACATTCAGATTTTGGAAGTAAGGCTGTACTCGAGGAGTACAATTTGGGCAGCAAGTCTAATATCTCACGCATTAAAGAGTCATTACTCGATAAAGAGCTTATAGAAACAGATGCAGATGGTGTATATCTCGAAGACCCTGTTTTCAAGATGTGGTTTAAGCGAGAGTATATGAAATAATAAAATGTCTAATATCCCCCTCGAATCCGAGGGGGTTAGAAAACTTGAGATAGAAGTATTCCAACTTGCAGCTATTGGAGCTTGAAAATACATTACTCATTCATTGTCTGGTCTCGAAGTAAAGGACTGACAAGTCCCTATTACGGCATAATCAACAGGTTGTAATCCTTGCTTCCATAAATAATCCGTTTCTTACATTGGTAATCAGGCAAAAGAACATTCCGGCAATCTTTATTCCATTTGCTTGAAATGCCTGCAAGGTAAAGCAGTAGCTGGGGAATACCATCTATCATGAAAGGTTTATCCACGGATTGTTCTATTTGCCGTATAATAACAGGATTGTTACATCTGTAAGATACTGAACACCAAATCCACATTGGAATCTCAAACTCATATTTTGCTTGTTTGGCTGTAGGTTCTTGGAAGAGCCTTCCATGAATTTTCATATCATCGTATACTTCTTCTCCATGGTCAGATACAAACAATATTATAACGTCATCTTGCTTGTATACGTTTATGATGCTATCAAGAACTTTGTCATTATAGTGCGTGGCATTGTCATAGTGCATCACCACCTTCTTTTCGCCTTTGCTGATACCTCTGTCCGAATAGTCATTTATGGAGAATGTTGCTTCGGATTTTGGATAACGTAAAGCATAGTCAAAGTGCTGGCCTATCAAATGAATGATGTCTAACGTAAATTTCGCTTGATTTCTTCTATTTTTGAATTCTGAAACTTGTTCTACCAACCCCATGTCATATTTACTTCTTTTCTTGTTGCGGAATGTAAAAAGAGAGTCGCTCATCTCGCCATCTGCAAGAAAGAAATGCCCGGCCTGATTAGTGGCTCCCCTACGGAATCCTTTCAAAAGATACTGATTGGAAAAGAAGTTTACAGAATAGCCTGCACGCCTGAACAGCATGGGGAATAGAGTCTTGGCTGATGCAGTTTCCGGCATTCCATATTCACACACAGAGAAAAGGTCGAGAAAAACATTGCTTGTTATGTTCCAAGAAGTTACTACGTCACTGAACACATACAGCTCTCCACCATCAAAACGACTCTGCTGCAAGGGGGTTGTAGGCAATTGATAGCCGTAGAGTGTGGAATGGTGTTTGTTGTAGCTTTCACCTATCACAAGGACAATATGGGGCGACAGATGTGTACAACTATCTATTTGTGCAGAGAACGTAGCATGCTTGATGCTTGTAAGTTGCTGCGACGATTGTTTTAACGAGTACCATGCAAACGCAAAACGGTGTAAAGGCGTAGGAATCTCTTCGTGGTAATGGCGAAAAATAAGGCCTTCCATTTTTTTTAAATCACCACTCTGTCGAAATAGTTGAACGAATCTGTATACTGATGGAACTTCATAGATGAAACAAATGGCAAGAAATGCAATTAAAATGCGTCTGTATAATTGAGTATTTATGATTGTTTTTCTTTTCTGGGAAAAAGTCAAATAGGACAAAGGCAAGGCAACGGCTAACAATACCTCCATCAGAATACGCCAATGAGTCAGGGCATGTATATCAATGAATGCTGATACAAATTCTTTACTCTCTCTTGAATCACTTAGTAATACGTTCGAAAGGATTTGTGGCGTGATGGGGGTAAGGAAAAACTCTTGGCAATAACAATCAATGATACATATTGTAATTACTGCTTCACCAAGCAACACCCCAATTATCTCTCGTAATTTGTTGGGGAGAAAAGACGTTGGCCAACTAAGTAAAAAAGCTGTTATAGTTGGTGCTGTTACAACATGAATTGACAGCCCGTTTATCGTGTCAATACACAGCAAACTGGCTGTCAAGCATGTAAGGAATAGACTAACAATCTTCATTATTGCTTAGTCAGTACCCATTCAAGATCGTCGTAGTAATCATCCTCATATATTGACATGGTCTTACCTTCTATTACGAAATAAAGGATTTCTGTTTGATAGCCAGAATAACTATCATAATCTTTTATGATAATCATGCCTTTAGATGCCTCTTGCATTGTGTAAGTGAAAGGACCTGTTTCTGTTTCCAATCCAGAATAAGAATCATCGTATCTAGCAATAAAAGTACCAGAACCACCACTATTGAACGTTAGTGTCAACTGGTCTCTTCCATCCCTTCCAGACCATGTCCCTACAACACCACTATCAGAGTCGTCGTTATCAATCTCGCAAGCGACAAATCCAACACTCAGCATTGCTGCCATCATTATGGCAAATATGCTAAAAAAAATACTTTTTTGTTTCATTTTTGATTAATGTTAAGATGTTTAAAAATCATTATTACCATAAGAAATCATTGTTTGACAAAGGTGTTCACACCAACATCAGGCCAGTCTTTAAGCACTAGTTTTGTAGCACTAAGACTAATAACTTCTACTGTCTCACGTTCTTTACCATTCTCGTTGGTCAGCCGCAAGATTCCGTTGGAGTAAGTATAACTGTAAATATCCTCTTCCTCCCACTCGCCAGCATCATACTCCTGATATTTGACTGTTCCATTCTGATAGAATGTTAAAAGGCAATAATCATTTGGACCAAATTTCAGCGACCATGTCCCCAAAAGAGACACCTCATCCTCTTTCTTGCCGTCATCATCCTTACTACAAGAAACGAAACCAACACTCATAATTACAACCATTAAAATGGTCAATAGGTTTAAAAATATCTTTTTCATATTCAGTTCCTATAAAAAACATGCTTTCTTCCTCCATCATCATACTTTATTGTAAGTCTATCGGCCGTCAGTCCAATTACATAGAGTCTTTCAACAGTATTGCTATCAACATAGCTTATGGTAATGACGTTATCATTATAGGTATATGTAAACTCTCCGTCATTATCGATACGCCCATTATGTTCTACTACCCATGATCCATAACCATTAGGTAATAAAATAAGATATAGTTTTGTCCCAGACTCTTGAGTTTCCATCCATGTTCCAACAATAGATTCTTCATCGCCTTTCTTGCCGTCATCATCCTTACTACAAGAAACGAAACCAACACTCATAATTGCGGCCATCATGATGGCCAACAAATATTTTCCAATTATACTATAATTTTTCATAAACCATAATTTTAATTGCTCCTATAATATATATAATCATCTCCTTCTTCATCAATAAGCATAAAACTATTGTCAGAAATAAATGAAACGAAATATACCCAAGATGTACCTTTTTGATTCGTTATAACTAACAACCCGTTTTCTTCGTTATAGTCATATCTCCCACTTTCGTCTGACCACCAATCTCCTGTACAACTCCATTCAGAAGTTCCATTTGATTTAAATGTGTATGTGTCTACTCCGCCATATGAGCCACAATAGTAATGATTGTTACACGACCACGAACCAACCAAACGATCATTACCCCCATCATCCTTGGTGCATGACGTAATACCAATACTCATGATAGCAACCGTCACAATCATTAACCATCTAATCTGAAACTTCCTCATAATATTATTTTTTTTAATTATTTCTTAAAAGAACACACGTAATACCTCTTACCATCAATTTCTACGAAAATTTTACCCCTATATGCGTTTACTTCACTTATATATTTATTCAATTGTTTTTCAACGGAATTCTTTAAATCCCTTTCGTCTTTTGTTAGTGTCTCACCTCTCTCTTCTGCTTTTTTTACAGCACGATATTGAAAACTATACAAGTTTAAAAGTGTCGTTTTTTCATCATCATCATCCCATGCAAATACAGGAATAATGACAGAATAATGATTTGAGGATACTATTGTAACATCCATAAACTTGTTTTTAGGATCAAGAATATAAGAGTAAACTGAACCTATTCTGTTTGTATAGCTCCACTCAACGCCATATTTTATGTCATTCCTGCCGGCATAATACTTTCCTTTATCTGTCAAATTTGTATATAATTCCAAACTGAAAGTAAAATACTCATACACAACATCTGCAGAAACATTCTCATTGACAATACTCTGTATATCAACAGTTTCGCTGCCATTGCTAGATCCCTCCCTATAATAAATTGTTCCGCTTAGTTTAACTTCGTCATCAGTGATATACTCTATTATATAATGACCACCATAACCATAGCCACAATCCTCTAAGACGACTTCATAATCTGCATAATCATAGTTTTCAACCGCAATTCTATACTTATACATACTTTTTATAGGACCATCCTTTAAAAATAATGTCGAATAAGCTATTCCAGAAGATTCAAACACATATTGATGTAAGCCTTTAGAATCAATCCATGTTCCAACTAATTTTTCCCTCAATTCATTTGCGTATGGATCGGACTCGTTTTTATCATCCTTGGTGCAAGACAGGAGACCAATACTCACAATTGTGAACATCATCACGACCCGCAAACTAAATTGAAACTTTTTCATAATCTTTATTGTTTTCATTTTCCTTACTATTTTATATTGTAGTAGATATACCTACACCCCATAGACCATTTTTGAAGGCACCATCTGTCTTAAATTCAAATGCATCTACATGATAGCTTCCTGTTACATATATATCATGTCCCTTTTTGGTCGTATAAACTTTTAGACCAGCAGCAATGTCTAATGCACCCCCATATCCGATTTTGATTTTATCTTCAAATTTAGGATTACCATTTTTATATGTTCCACTCTTTTCATATCGTGAATACATATTGACGTATGGATACAAACTTACACCCAGAAGGAGTGGGCCAACTGTATATCTTGGAGCCAAACCAACACCTAAGTAACCATTATATGTTCCGTGAGAAACAAATTGATAAGTAGCACCAAAAATCATTCCAAACCAACTTTTATTGGTGGATATTCTTATTCCGTAAACCTTATCATCAGGCCTAAGCACAACTGTTACATCTTGTGCATCAATCATCCCTTCTATTTCTTGTATAAAACCACTCTTTTTTTTAGTTTCCTCTTTTGGAGTTTCAGATTGTACAGTAGGCGATTCCACAACAGGGGAAACTGTTTCGGGAGTTTTTATCTCATTCTTTGTGGCCTTTGCACTTGGAATTACCAATTTCATTCCTACATAAAACACGTCTTTCGCATCAGGATTGCTCTGTGTTAAAGCGTAAACAGATACGTTATACTTCTTTGCAATACTTTCTAGGGTCTCACCACGCTGTACAGTATGAGACACTTGCTGAGCCATTATTGACATAAATGGAAGCAGCATAAACAAACAAACTAAAATCTTTTTCATACGCTATAGTTTTATTTCAACAATATTACCAAATAATTAGATAGACTCCAGAAAGCAGCTGGATCAACAACATATAATACAGATGAATTCTTTCCTGTCTTTTCTATCTTATATGATGAAGATGGCATCTGTGTGAGAATCTCTGGTTTTGAAGATTGCAAAGGAACCTCTGTAAAATAACGTATATCAACTTTTGTAAATTGACTCTGGTTAATTGCATTGGGGTTTATTCTTGTTTTTTTCAACAATCCACCTGTTATAATTCCCATTGCAGACAAAGTCTTTTTGTTTCCTATTTTGACATAGCATTCGTTAAGCATCTCTGTCTGAGCAGCTAATGCTGTTGACTGGCTTTCTACTTTTGACGCCAATTCTGTATTACTTTCAGACAATGACCTTACCTTTTTCTGCAAATTAGCAATATTCACTTTATTATTCTCTAAATCAGCACGAAGTGAACTTATGATTCTGTTCTTTTCATCTAATTGCGAATTTAAGTAATCCACAAGAACTTGCAGTTTATTAAGATTCTCTCCTCGTGCTTTTAGTGAGTCTGCTAATTGAGCAATCCTCTTCTTCTGTTGATTAAGAATGCTCTCAAATACATCAAGATTCTTTTTTAATTGTTCTCTGTCCACGACAAAACCTTCGCGTCCCCTGTTCGAACTAAATAAAATGTTTTCTTGCATGGCAATGCTATCTAAGCCATCTGCCAATACATTCACATAAGACATCATATCGTAGATGTCTTTTTCTTTTTTCTGGTTCTCTGTTTTCAGGGAATCTATTTGGGCCAACAGCTCATTCTTTGAACTTGTACCATCGGAACAAGATAAGATGCCACCTAAGAAGGCTAAGATAAAGATTATTTTCTTAATCATATTAATATAATGTCTATTCAACATCCTTTTTTGCTTTTAACTCCCAAATCGGCTGCACACACAAGGGTACAGATTATAATAAAATATTTAGTTCCATTTGTGAAGCACAACGTTCAAATCAAAGTAATAAAGGTTTTCCCCATCTATCTGCATGATTCTGTCATAGTCAACGACAACCACATCTTCTTCAATAAAATAGTTATAAGTATGCTTATTTCCTTCCCAATAATACCATCCATCACGAAGCGGAAATTTTACCCCGCGCTCACCACGCCAAGTATCACTTGGGTCTGTTGTCATAACTCCATAAACCTCTACAGTGTTGCCATTAATGAAATTATACGCTGTCCTAGAGCCTCCTCCTGCATCATAATAATAAAGACCAGAAACCTTTGGTGTATCATCTTTGCTACACGATACAAATCCAACACTCATAATTGCAACCATTAGGATGACCATCCAATTCTTTTGAACTTGTTTCATTTTTTTTAAATTTAATTTGTATTACCATTAAATGTCAAGTGTAGGAAAACCGTCTTTATTGAACTTCCATTTTGCGAAATTAGCCCCTAGATCTTTAGCGTTTTTGTTTAACTCATCAAGGAATGCTTGCTTTTGCATATCTTTTCCAGCCATAGACTTGCAATCGATATCTCCTCTTGACCAAGAAGAAGATTTATACCCTGTTTTACAAGAGATATCTAGGTAATAGGTGTTTTGTAATTGACTTTTACTATACACAGATGTACAAATACCATAATTCGCATCACCATAGTTAACGCAATTGCTAACCGTTTTAGGGGTAGCGCCACTAATTCCATAACTAGTACCATTCTCTGAATAAATTGTTCCAAAATTGACACAATTTAAGATAACATCACTTTTATAAGTTGTGCTGCTGCCAACTATTCCACCTGCAAGTGGAGTTGCAACTATCTGTCCATGATTTATACAATTAGAAATAGTTGCTTTATTACAACCTCCTACTATTCCTCCAGCATACATTTGCATAAATATTATACCATAATTTACGCATCTATCAACTTTACAATCATAGCCATTGTTGTTGCCTAAAATGCCTCCGCCATAGTTCAATCCCTCAAGAGCCCCACGGAACGAGCAATTAATTATTTGAGGATCGTTTGTATAGATTGTTACTGTTCCAGCGATGCCTCCACATTTATTGTGACCATTGATATAAGAATCACAAATGTTTAGATTCTTAATCACACCAGATAGTATGCCAAACAAACCTAAATAATCTTGTTTATTATCATTAATGTAAAGTCCAGAAATAGTGTGCCCGCCTCCGTCAAAAACGCCACAGAAAGAAGTCCTTTCACTATTACCTATTGGTGTCCATTGATTAAATTTTCCATTTTCGTTTAGCATGCCATCAGAATCAAATACATTACTGTTAATAGTTATATCCTTGGTCATCTTAAAATATTTGTCCTGATACGTTGTTCCGCTATTCACATCATTAGCTAACTTACGTAAATCAGATAGTGTGCCTATAATGTATGGATCATCTTGGGTGCCAGTACCACTAAAGGTTGTCGTACCGCCTCCATTGTTGCCATTTCCGCCATTGTTAGTATTACCTCCGTTATTAATAATAGAAGGTTCAGATGTTTCTGGAGTATCACCAGAGCAGGCTGTTAGCAACTGGCTTAAGGAGCATACCAGAATAAGACCAAATACACTACAAAAACTTTTCATACACTTAATAGATATGCTATACACTCCCAAATTTAGCGGTTAGTATTTCTGTTTTTAAGTTTTTACGGAAATAAAAAAGGCATGGGAGTTTCTACTTTCGCCCATCCCTGCTATCAGGCCTTCGCATTGCCCCTCATCAAGGATAAGCAACGCAGCCAGCCCACGCCAAGTGATTATAAATACAACCGAAAGCTATACAATAATATTATATATAGCTATAGCTGGGATATAATCTACCCACGTAAGCGTTTCGTTGCATTACCTCTGTGATGAGATTCTAAGTTGCGAAGTTAGATAGCACAGAATGATAACGTCCGTAAACGCCTTTTCCCTTCAGCCTGCCCTACAAATGACATCGTTGGCCTCTGGATTCCATAATGTCTTGACTTGCCATATACTCAAAAGAATAGGCTTTGTCGGCCACAAAGATAAGAAATTAATTCTAAAGCTCCAAATTTTATGCGGAAAAATTTATTTTTAACATTCTTAAGATGTAACATTTTGGATGTTTATTATACTATTAGGTAGAAAAGTATTATCTTTGCATCGAATTTATAAAACTAAAGAACAATATGGATATACAGAAAATAGAACAGTACAAATCCGCTTTTGATGCAATCGTGGAGATTGTTAAAGATGAGGATGGTAATGACATCGAAGTTTGGTATGCTCGTGAACTGCAAACAGTTCTTGGGTATGCTAGATGGGAAAATTTTGTAGTGGCTATTGGCCGAGCTATAGAATCATGTAAAACCCTGGGAGTCAGCGTGGATGATCATTTTCGTGAGGTCACGAAAATGATAGCTTTAGCCAAAGGTGCACAGCGTGATGTACAAGACTTTATGCTCACTCGATACGCTTGCTACCTGATAGCCCAAAATGGTGATCCCAAGAAGGAGGAAATCGCCTTTGCGCAAAGTTATTTTGCGATACAGACTCGTAAAGCAGAGTTAATAGAAGAACGCTTAAATCAAATAGCACGTTTAAATACTCGTGAGCGTCTGCGTGCATCAGAAAAGCAGCTTAGTAGGAATATCTACCAGCGAGGGGTTGATGATAAAGGCTTTGGCAGAATTCGTTCGAAAGGTGATAGCGCTTTGTTTGGAGGACTATCTACTGACCAGATGAAGAAACGACTAGGCATAAAAAGTGGTGCTTTGGCCGATTATCTTCCTACGCTTACTATTGCCGCCAAAAATTTGGCTACAGAAATGACAAACTACAACGTAGAACAAAAGGATCTTTATGGTGAAACCAGCATTACCGCAGAGCACATACAAAATAATCGTAGTGTTCGTGGTATGCTTGGAGAACGCGGTATAAAACCAGAAAATTTGCCACCTGCAGAGGATATAAAGAAGGTTGAACGAAAAGTGGCAAAAGATGAAAAACTTATGCAGAAAGGGAAATCAAAATTGCCCAAATAGGTTTATCGTCAAAACACCTCAACACCTCACTTTTTTGTGCTGAAAGCCTTTGTGGCAAAGGGTTTCAGGGGAGTGAGGTGTTTGCGAAACACCTCACTTTACTACTCACTTTAGACCTCACCTGATTTTAACAATTGAAGAATTTAACAAAAATTTAACAGGAAAGGCAGAAAATCGCTTTTTATTTTTTGTACCTTTGCACTCGCAATAGCAAAAAACCGTACACAAAGACATACGCGAGTATGAAAAGTGCACATAACAGAATTATTAATTGTAAACTTTATAAAGACTTATGGAAAAAATGACAATCAACGGAGAGTCTCTGGGAGCCTCTCTGCAGAACTCGCTCGCAGTTGAGCAGTTCCTTTCTGACAACTACCAGTTCCGTCGAAACGTGCTGAATGGAAAGGTAGAATATTCGGCGGTAAGCGCCGAACAGACTGATAGTCAGCCTGTTTGGCGAACATTGACACCTGAAGCGATGAACAGCATCGTTCGCAAAGCCAAGGCTGAGGAGATTACCAAAAATAGTCCTAAGACTGATATCCAGGAGGTGATCTACTCGGATGCCACACCCGCGCACGATCCCATCTCTGAGTTTCTGACGCATCTGCCCAAATGGGACGGACAGAATCACCTGGCCAAACTGTTCAGTCGCTTGCCCGGCATCAGTAGCGAACAGATGGACTTTCTGGTTATCTGGTTCCGATCGGCTGTGGCACATTGGCTGCAGAAGGACAGGCTGCATGCCAACGAGACTGTGCCCACGCTGATTGGTGCACAGGGCTGTGGCAAATCGACCTTCATCGCACGTCTGCTGCCTCCCAATCTGCAGGAGTATTACCTCGACCACCTGAACCTGTCGAACAAATTCGACAAGGAGATGGCCTTGACGAACAACCTGCTGGTGAATCTGGATGAGCTGGATGCCATCCGTCCCAGTCAGCAGGCAGCTTTGAAGCAGACACTCTCGAAAATCAAGGTCAACGGACGTACCATCTACGGCAGTTCGCAGCAGGATCGCCCCCGCTATGCGTCGTTTGTAGCCACAACCAACAATCCTCATCCTCTGTCGGACGTGACGGGCAGTCGCCGATTCATCTGCATCGAGATTCCCCAGGGACAGTTTATCGACAACACAGGCGAGATTGACTACGAACAGCTGTATGCCCAGCTGGTGTACGAGGTGAACGAGTTGAAGGCGCCCTACTGGTTCAGCAACGAGCAGGTGGAGCGTATCCAGCAGCTGAACCTGAACTATACCGACGAGAAGGATATCGCCGAGATTGTTGAGGCATGTTTCCGTAAACCCAATGAGGGTGAGAAGGTGAAAGCGATGAATACCAAGCAGATGATTGAGCTGATTCGCAGGGAATACCCCTCGGTAAAGAGCGACCAGAGCACCAAGATTCATCTGGGATATGCGATGAAGGACCTGGGCTTTGAGCATACTGAGCGCGGGCATGTGAAATTCTACAATGTGGTGCCCCTGAAGGCCGCATGAGCAGTTGAGTGAGGTGTTGAGTGAGGTGTTTTGCAAACACCTCACTCGCCCGAAACCCATTGCCACAAAGGCTTTCAGCGCAACAAAGTGAGGTGTGTGATATGTTTTGAACAAAAAACTAAAAAATGGAAAATAAGATTAATTACAAAGATGTGCCTGCCTGTTTTACGCATTGCATACAGGCAGATTGCCAAATGGCCAACCATTGCTTGCGCCAGTTGGCCATGCAGGCTCTGCCCGACAGCGAGCGAGCCGTAAGGATTTTGAATCCGCAGCTGACCAAAGCTGCCGAAAAGTGCGAATTCTATCGTAGCGACGAGCCCCAGGTGTATGGCAAGGGCTTTACCAATATGCAGAAGAAGATGCTGCCAGGCCAGTACGATACGTTCCGTTATCGACTGATTGGCAAGTTCGGGCGCAATCCTTACTTCGAGCGTCGCAAAGGTGAACGACTGTGTTCGCCCAGCGAAATCAAAGAGGTAGAGGCTGCCCTCAAGGCTATCGGCCACGAAGAACTGAAATTTGATGATTACGTGAAGAAACTGAACTGGATAGATTAATCGCTGGTTCAGTACTTGTTACCAATGACTGGAGTCCTCCTTACGAAGGACTCCAGTCCTGGTTATATAGGATTGCAGTCCTGCAGTAGGAGGACTGGTATAAGGAATTCTTACAGCAACAGATGCCCCAAGTCTCTTTGCTGGCAGATGGCGACGATTTGCTGGATGAGCTGGTCCATCTTGGGCACTTGGGCCACGTAGTAGGTGGGATAGTCGGGGCAGAGCACCACCAGATTCATGGCCTTGACACGGATGCCGTAATGCTTTTCGAGCATATAGCGATAGAGGTTCTGCTGGATGCAATAATGATAGAACGAGGTGTCTGGCAGACTGATACCGTTGTAGCTCATCTTGCCACGGAAGCCCTCGACGATGGGCTGGCCTTGAGCGTTGACCACCTTCGACGAGCGTTTCCAGTCGTAGATGGTAAACTCGCCATCGTCTTCCTGACAAATCAGGTCGATGGTGCCGGCAATGTTCAAATCCTTATCATAAACGGGCCACTCCTGGCGATAGGGCTCGATATCGTAGTCGCGGATAAAACGCAGAAAGTGCAACTTCTCCTGCTCTACACTCACCACCTCGGTCTCTGAGCCAAACTGCAACTGGCACTCGGTTTCAAAAAATCCACGCTGAAAGTAGTTCTCCGTCTGCAGATGCACAAAGGTGCCTACCTCGCTAGCCAAGCGACCAGCACGCTCCCACTTATCCAAACTCTCCTCAACGGGTGTGCCTTTGTAGCGCCACTGGTTTTCGGCCTGTGGCAGGGCCTGAAACTCCTCGAAGAAATAGGCAATGAGCGAGCTGACGGGCAGCATGCGCTTGATACCTTTATATATATAGATGTGTTCATCTGGCTCGAAATCGATGTCGTCATCCTGCGCATAATGACCTGCATCGCGAAAGGTGCTCATCTTTTCGAGCATATCAGCCGTTTTCTCGAATGGCTTTACCTGCTGACAGCATTTAAGCTCATCGGCATCAAGCGCATAACGATCAATAATCCACGTTTTATCCTCGCCCTCTACATTCTGCCAATAGGCCATTTTCAACGCATCGTTACGGCTCCAAGGTTCTACGGGGGTAGGCACCGATGTAAACACATGCTGCTGTGCCTGCTCACCATCGGCCATCATCGCCTGCAGCAGTTCAACCAGATAATCGGCACAGATGCTGGGATCCTGGGCGACTTGCTGTGCAGCCAAGCGCACTACCACCCAACCATGACGATTAAGCAGATGATCGCGAAACACATCGCCACACGACAGGTAGTGGATGGGCTCACGGGTGCCCTTGCGATAGGGCTCATCAATCTCTACATCGATACGGATAGGCTTATCTGCTACCACCAGCGCCAAATCGGGATAATAAGGTGGTTGCTTATCGGTGGTGATGATGCAGGCATTAAGCAGGCACTCCACGCCTGCGGGCAACTTGACCGAAAGCTCGCGGGCCAACTTCTGCTCGGGCATGCCTGGCTTTACTAATGGATGACGACGAAAGGGATACAAAATGGTTCCCCTTTCAGGGAACCTTATAATGGGATATGTTTGTTTCATGCTGTTTCTTCTTGCTTGCTTTGCAGGGTCATCACGAATCGTGCGCCTCCTGTATAGGTGGTGTCGAGAACGATGTCGCCACCCAATCGGCGCGCCAAGCTACGCGCTATCGACAATCCGATGCCTGTGCCATCGCTGTACTCGTCTAACTGTACAAACTCGTCGAAAATGCGCTCGGCCTGATATACGGGTATGGATGTGCCTGTATCTTCGACCACAAAGCACGCCTGACCCTCGTGATTACTTATTGTTAATGTTACTTGTCCTTGCTGGGTAAACTTCTTGGCATTATCGAGCAACTGCTGCAAAGCCAGAACAGCCGATCGCAGATGGGTATCGAACAACTGCTCAGCCCCAGCCAGCTTTACAAGTTTGAATTGGACATGCGATGCCTTATTGATACCTGCCGCCTTGATGGCCTCTTGGGCAATGACAGCAGTCGACGTATGATCTTTACGCTCCAATACTACGCTACTGTTAATTTCGGCAAGTGCCAGCATCTTGTTAACCAAGCCTGTGATACGTTCGGCATTATCGATAATCTGCACCGTAAGTTCACGACGCTGCTGCTTATCCAGTTCGGCATCGGTAGTGGTAAGCACCTGCGTAAAGCCACTGATGATATTTAGTGGTGTGCGGATTTCGTGCGAGATTTGCTTGATGAAGTTGCTCTTCATACGTGTACTCTCCTCGGCTCTGGCTGTAGCTAACTGCAGGGCTTTGTTGTTTTGCTGCAATTGTGCGTTGGCACTCTGCAAACGGCGGTTATAACGGTTTTTGTTAACCACATAAACCACCATAAACAAAAATACCATGCCTGTTAACAGCCACCAAACCCACACAGGTATCTTGAAATCGCCAAAACGTTCGGCCACTTCCTGTCCGTATATCTCATCGATAATGCCTTCGGCCTCCATCTTCTTAAGTTCGGCATTGATGGCATCAATCAGGCGTTTGTCGTGACTGGCGTAGCAGTATTCGCGAGGCTCTAACGAAAGGTCGTCGGCTTGCAACAGTTCGGTAAGATGCAGATGCCCTACATGATATTTTGCCTGGAAACGATAGCAGATAACGCCATCGTACTCGCCGTTAGTTAAATCGGCAAAAGCCTCGTCCAAGTCGGTTATCGGATGACCATCAGCCCCCTCGTCCTTCAGCATCATGCCGATAGGGCGGGATTTCATATATGCAATACGCTTGCCTTTAAGATGGCGGAAATCAAATTTGGCAAAGTCCTTCTTGCGGTAAACCACCTGATAATACATGCGGAATACGGCATTTGAATAGTTGGTAGTGTCCTTACGATAGGGCGAATACACCAACATTCCCATATCGTACTTTCCACCAATAATACCAGGCGACATCTTGTCCCAATGGTTAGGCGAGAAAGTGTAAGGAATGCCCATACGTGTTAGCAACTCCTTGGTAAACACCACGTCGTAACCACTTGGCAAACCCTGACTGTTTACATATTGCAAAGGCGCATAACTGGTATTCATACCCATTACCAGCGGGCGGTCTTTGCTAAAACCAAGTTGGGTGGCTAACTCACTAACGGTAGGTTCATCATCAAACGGCTGCAAAAGGTCGCTGGCATCGTATTTACATGAAACCAGCACGATAGCCCACAGAATGGCTATAACCCACGCCTGTTTAATAATGAACCTCCTTATAAGCATCGTAATGCCTTTTTAGTTGTTAACTATCGATACAATTCTATCAACAATCCGCTCGGGCGGAATGTTCTGCAAACAAGCATAATCGCCACGCTGACAAGGCTTATTGCCATAAATACTGCATGGGCGGCACTCCAAATCAATCTGGATAGCATTTTCGGGGTCCTGATTATAACCCAGGAATCCTGCCATAGGATGGGTGGCACCCCAAACGCTTACCACAGGTATGCCTGTAAGCGATGCCAGATGCATATTGGCCGAATCCATCGAGAGCATGACATTAAGGTGACTCATCAGGATGAGCTCCTGATACATACCCTCGCAATGCTTGGCCACAAAAGTACACTGGCGATACTGTGCACACCACAGCTGGAAGAACTTCTCCTCTTCCTCGCCCCTGCCAAACAAGAAAATACGACCGTTAGGGTACTGCTGAATAAGACGGAAGATAACCTGCTCCATGAGTCGTGGTGGATACACCTTGCCCTCGTGGGCAGCAAACGGAGCAATACCAATCCACTGCTCAAAGCTCTTCTTGGGGCCAAAAATGGCTGGCAGCAGATTCAGGTTTCCACCCTCTTCTGGGAAGATGGAACGGAAATTCTTGATATCAACCGAATAGCCCAAGCGCTCGAACACAGCTGCATAATTCTCGAACGATGATGGCAATGGCACACGCTTATCGTGCTTGCCCGAAACCAGCTTGCGACGCTGACTGCGGTTCTTTATCAGGTGCTCAACACGATATCGGCCCAGATTAAATCGCAATCGCAGGTACTCCGAGCGAATCACGTTATGCAAATCGGCCACCTTGGTAAACTGCTTGGCCACCAGGCGACGATAAAGTGCATTAAGTCCGCGCACGCCATGATACTCCTTGCTCAGATCGGCCTCCATGAAATTAACATTGGGCGCCAGATCGTCGAACAACGGACGGGCGAACTTACGGCTAAGCACCGTAATACGTATATCGGGATACTGCTGAGCCAGCGACCAGACTACAGGTACCATCATGGCCACATCGCCAAGAGCCGAGAATCTGATAACCAGTATATGCTCTTTTCTCATCAGCCTTTGTTTTTACTTCTGATTATATAAGATAGGGTTAGTTGCGGGGTCGTTATACATCTTCATCTGGCGATATACCTTCATATACTTGCGGCCAGCCTCGATATCCTCTAACAGCTGGTCGATAGCCAGCGAAAGGTCTTTCTGCTGCTCCAACAGCACATTCAGCTTAGCCTGGCACTTGGCAATATGCTCAGGCTCGGCATCGGTACGGTTTACCTGCTCCTGCATGTGATAAATCTTAAGTGCCAGAATGCTTAAACGGTCGATAGCCCAGGCAGGACTCTCGGTATTAAGGCGGGCATCGGCCTGAGGAACCACCTTGCTGTAATACTGGCGGAACCAAGAGTCGATTTCCTCAACCAAATCGGTACGGTCCTGATTACTGCGGTCGATACGACGCTTAAGCTGCAGCGCCTCGATAGGATCGATATGTGGATCGCGGATGATATCTTCGTAATGCCACTGAACAGTATCAATCCAACATTTCTTATACAAACTATATTGGATACTGTCTTTCTGATACGGATTTTTCAAGGGTGTGTCGACATTGTCGAGAACATGATAATCATTTATAACCCTCTCGAAAATTTGATTGGCTTCTTTTGTAAATGTCATATTCGTAATCGTTTTATTTTGCAAAACTACAGAAAGTTTTTCAATTAACCAACGAAAAATGAATAAAATAGTGATATTTTGTATTTTTATAGTATAAGACACACCAAAAAACGGCATATTTTTGCACAAATGCCCCCCAAATGTGCAAGGCAAAGTAAGTTTTTCTTAAAAAAATTTGCGTAAGTGAAAGAAAATGTGTTACTTTGCACCCGATTTCGGCAAAATGCCGGAAAAATTTCAAGATAGCAACATCATTATTAACAATTAAATTATTACAATTATGTCAGAAATTGAAAGCAAAGTAAAGGCAATTATCGTAGACAAGCTCGGTGTAGATGAGGCTGAAGTAAAGCCAGAGGCTAGCTTCACAAACGACCTGGGTGCAGACTCACTGGATACTGTTGAGCTGATCATGGAGTTTGAGAAGGAGTTCGGTATCTCTATTCCCGATGATAAGGCTGAGAAGATCGGTACTGTTGGCGACGCCATCGCTTACATCGAGGAGAACGCAAAATAAATTTGTTCACAACATAATGGTTGCTTTCTAACACTTAGAAGCAACCATTATGCTTTAATTTAAGCTTATGGAATTAAAAAGAGTAGTTGTAACAGGTCTTGGCGCAGTTACGCCAGTGGGCAACACTCCTGAAGAGATGTGGAATAACCTGCTCAACGGAGTTAGCGGCGCAGCACCTATTACAAGTTTCGATACAACAAATTTTAAGACTAAGTTCGCTTGTGAGGTGAAGAACCTCAACGTGAACGATTTCCTGGACCGCAAAGAGGCACGTAAGATGGACCGCTACGCTCAGCTGGCCCTGATTGCTGCTAAGCAGGCTGTTGAAGACTGCGGCATGGATCTGGAGACAGAAGACAAGAACCGTATCGGCGTGGTTTACGGCGTAGGTATCGGTGGAATTAAGACCTTCGAAGACGAGGTAAAGTACTATGGTGTTCACGAGGCCGATGGTCCTAAGTTCAACCCCTTCTTCATCCCTAAGATGATTGCTGATATCGCAGCAGGTCAGATTTCTATTATGTATGGCTTCCATGGCCCCAACTATATTACCGCTTCGGCTTGTGCATCTTCATCAAATGCTCTGGCTGATGCCTTCAACCTGATTCGCTTGGGTAAGGCTAACGCTATCGTTGCTGGTGGTGCCGAGGCAGCTGTCTGTGCTACTGGTGTAGGCGGATTCAATGCTATGCATGCTCTGTCAACTCGTAACGACGAGCCCGAGAAGGCCAGTCGTCCATTCAGTGCCAGCCGTGATGGCTTCATCATGGCTGAGGGTGCTGGTTGCTTGATTCTTGAGGAACTGGAGCACGCTAAGGCTCGTGGTGCTAAGATTTATGCTGAGATGGTTGGTGCCGGCATGAGTGCCGATGCTTACCACATCACAGCCTCTCATCCAGAGGGTCTGGGTGCTAAGCTCGTGATGCAGAACGCACTTGAGGATGCTGGTTTGAAGCCAGAGGATATCGACTATATCAATGTACATGGTACTTCTACCCACGTTGGTGATATCTCTGAGGCTAAGGCTATCAAGGAGGTATTCGGCGATGCTGCCTACAAGCTCAACATCTCTTCTACCAAGTCAATGACTGGTCACCTGTTGGGTGCTGCCGGTGCTGTTGAGGCTATGGTTACCGTTCTGGCTGTTAAGAACGATATCGTTCCTCCAACAATCAACCACGAGGAAGGTGATGAGGATCCAGAGATTGATTACAACCTGAACTTCACATTCAACAAGGCTCAGAAGCGCCAGGTACGTGCTGGTCTTAGCAACACCTTCGGCTTTGGTGGTCACAACGCATGTGTAGTATTCAAGAAGTATGAAGCTTAATAATATCATTGATAGATTAAAGCTCCCTTTCCGCAAGGAGAAGGAGCTTTTTTCTTCTCTTTATGAGATACTGGGATTCTACCCCCACAATATCGAGTATTACAAGATGGCGCTGATGCACAAAAGCATACGTAAGCGCAACGACAAGGGCAAGCCGCTAAACAACGAGCGACTGGAGTTCTTGGGTGATGCTATACTCGACGCTGCTGTGGGTTACATTGTTTACCGTCATTACGAGGGTAAGCGCGAGGGATTCCTCACCAACACACGATCGAAACTCGTAAGCCGCGAAACGCTTGGAAAGTTGGCTACCGAAATGCGATTGAGCAATCTGCTGATATCAGCAGGTCATTCAACCTCGCACAACAGCTATGTTGAGGGTAATGCTTTCGAGGCGCTGGTAGGTGCCATTTATCTGGATCGTGGCTACGAGGCTTGCCTGTGGTTCTTCGAGCATCAGGTTCTGGGCAAGTTCATTGACATCGATAAGGTTGCATTCAAGGAGGTAAACTTCAAGTCGAAGCTACTTGAATGGAGCCAGAAGAATCGTGTACGTTTGGAGTACAAGCTCACAAAGCAGAAGAAAGACGAAAACGGCAGCCCGGTATTCACCTATATGGTAATTATCGAGGGCGTTAACGGCGAGAGCGGTTCGGGCTACTCAAAGAAAGAGGCCCAGCAGAAGGCATCGAAAGAAACGCTGCAGCGCCTGAAGCGCGAACCACAGTTTGTAGATGCCGTATTTGCCGCCAAGACTGCCCGCACACAGATGGAAGAAGAGCCAGCTATGGCTGTACCCGATCCTGAGAAGGAACAGCAGAGCTTTATCATCGAACAGGAGAATACACCTGAAGAGGTTGTAGCAAAACCTGCCGAAGAGCCTAAGAAGGATACAGCTACTATCGATTTCTCAGAGAAAGAGTTCGACCTTTCGGACATCTCGCACAAAGAAAAATCGCGCGAAGAAATCATAGCCGAAGCAGAAGCAGCTGCTTTCTTAGAGGATTAACATATATGAGGTCGCTAATTGGCGACCTCTTTTTTGTTTTTTGTTAAAGAAACAAAAATTATTCTTTTCTCATACAAGATTTCTGTACTTTTGAATTCTTAATCATAGAACGCAAGCAGAAAATGGTCAATCAACTCGTTGAGCGAATACGGAAAAAAGACCAACGGGCGATGAGCGAGCTCTACCAGATGTATATTGGTGAGCTATCATCGGTCTGCTACCGCTATGTACCCAACAACGACGATGCCAAGGATGTGCTACAGAACAGTTTTGTAAAGATATTCACCGCCATCCCATCGCTTGAGTATCGTGGCGAAGAGGCGTTCAAAGGCTGGTTAATCAGGATAGTGGCCAACGAGGCGCTGGCATTCCTGAGGGAGAAAAAGAAACTGCTGTTTGTAGAGCACGACGATGCAAAACTGCAACAAGCAAACATGGCCGACGAGGTGCCTGATACAGAACGGATTTCGGCCGACCAGCTACACCAACTGATAAGCGAACTGCCTGACGGCTATCGCACCGTGTTGAACCTCTATGTGTTCGAAAACTACTCTCATCGGCAGATAGCCGAACTACTAGGTATCAAAGAGAGCACATCGGCCTCTCAGCTCTATTACGCCAAACAATGGCTGGCGCGCAGAATAAAGGAAATAATAATCGATAAGGAATGAAAGAGGATTGGACGAAACAAATGAAGCAGAAACTGGAGGGTCACCAGATGAATCCACCAGCCGGACTCTGGGAGAGCATCAGCAACGAGATGCAGCTCAAGTCCCAGTCTGCCCCTGCTTCTGCCCCTGCCAAGACCGTTTCCTTGCGCCGCTGGTATTGGATTGCAGCAGCTGCTATCGTGGCACTTGTCGGATTCTTTACCGTTTACCAGTTTGACACCAACGAGCCTCAATTAGTAGCCCATAGCCAAAAAGAGATAGCACCAAAAGCCCAAATTGACAAACCATCGATGCCAGAAGCAAAAACTGTTATCGATAAAACACCCATCGCTGTAAAGTCAAAGGCTTCAGTCAAACCAACACTCTTGGCCCAAGTAGCTATTAACAATACTGCAAAAACAGAACCAAAGCAGGAAATCCAAAACTACGAACAGCAGGAGAGCGTGATTGATAATGAGCAGGCACCTACAATCGAAAATCAGCAGGTGCCAGATGATACCAAAAATCTTGCGTCGACAGAAAAGAAGCAGACCTATCTGCCTGATGTTGTCAATCCAGGCGAACCCCGCTCAAAATCAAGCGAAACAGACAAATGGACCATCGGACTAAATGGTTCGAACGGTTTATTAATGGCAAGTAATAATATTGGCAACAATATGCCAATGCAATATCTTAATAGCGATCCTTCTTTTGCTGTAAATGGTACAGCTAACATGACAGATTGTGCCAAATATGGCGAGAACTATTCGTACGCCCAAATGTACACCCTACCCGACGAGGTTTCAAAGCACAAACTCCCCATCCGTTTAGGTCTTTTGCTACAGTACCAGCTTAGCAACCGTATAGCTTTGCACAGCGGTATCAGCTACACCTATCTCGAATCGGAATTTACGATGCCTCTTATCAGCAGCAATAATTACACCCAGAAACTCAGATATTTAGGCATTCCTTTGGGCGCTTCCTGGAACGTATGGCAGACAGGTAATCTGAACGTTTACCTTTCGGGTACGGCTCTGATTGAGAAATGTATTAAAGCCGAAGTTACCAATGGCGATATCGACCAGCACCCTTGGCAGTTCTCGCTTAATGCTGCCGCAGGTGCCGAATACAACATCATACGTCAATTCGGACTTTATATCGAACCATCCGTTGGTTATTACTTTAACGATGGCAGCTCTTTGCAGCATTATTACAAAGAGCATCCACTGGCCCCATCTCTTCAATTTGGATTAAGATTACATCTTAAATGATAAAAAAACGAAAAATATTCACCCTTTACAACGGAATTGCGTAATTTTGCAGGCAGATTGCCTGCGAGACTCGGCTGCGCCTCAGCAATTGAAGCAAACTCCATTGCGTTCGACTTGCACGAGCCTTGCACCAAATTTGCACAATTATGAGCATAACAAAGATAGTAAAAAAAGTGTTCGAGCCCAGACAACGGGAACTCGAGAAACACTTCAACCAAGGCCAAGCACTACAAGAAGCTGTGCTGGGTAGACTGGTGGCTGAAGCTAAGGATACAGAATATGGACGAAATCATGCCTTTGCTTCTATCAAAGGTTACGATGATTTTGCAAAACACATCCCAGTAAATACCTACGAGGAACTGAAAGAATCGATTGACCGCATGCGTCATGGCGAAACAGACGTACTGTGGCCAGGTCGTGTAAAATGGTATGCCAAATCATCGGGCACCACTAACGACAAGTCGAAGTTCATTCCAGTAAGCAAGGAGGGACTGAAACGCATACACTATCGTGGCGGATTTGATGCTGTGGCCATGTATCTGCAAAACAACCCCAAGTCGCGCATGTTCGACGGTAAGGGACTGATTCTTGGTGGTAGTCATGCACCAAATTATAATCTGAAAGACTCTCTGGTTGGCGATTTGAGCGCCATCCTGATTGAGAATATCAACCCGTTGGCCAATCTGGTACGTGTACCCAACAAGCAGACAGCCTTGCTATCCGACTTTGAGATTAAGCGCGACCGCATTGCCCGCGAGGCCATGAACAAAAACGTAACCAACCTTTCGGGTGTGCCCTCGTGGATGCTCTCTGTGCTTACCCGCATGATGGAGATTACTGGCAAAACACATCTTGAGGAGGTTTGGCCTAATATCGAGGTGTTCTTCCACGGTGGTGTGGCCTTTACGCCTTATCGCAAACAGTACGAGCAACTTATCACCTCGCCCAACATGCACTATATGGAGACATATAATGCCAGCGAAGGATTCTTCGGCTTGCAGAACGATCCTACCGATAAGTCGATGCTGCTCATGCTCGACTACGATGTATTCTACGAGTTCATCCCTATGGACGAGATTGGCAAGGAGAACCCAACCATCGTACCATTGTGGGGTGTAGAAACTGGTAAGAACTACGCTATGGTTATTTCAACCAGTTGCGGTTTGTGGCGCTATGAGATTGGCGATACTGTACAGTTCACCTCAACCAATCCGTATAAGTTTATCATCTCTGGTCGCACCAAGCATTTTATTAATGCCTTTGGCGAGGAGCTGATAGTAGACAATGCCGAAAAGGGACTGGCTTACGCTTGCGAACAGACTGGCGCTGAGATAAGCGAATATACCGCTGCTCCTGTGTTTATGGACCAGAACGCCAAGTGCCGCCACCAGTGGCTCATTGAGTTTAAGAAGCGCCCTGCCGATTTGCAGCAGTTCAGCGATTTGCTTGATAAGCATCTGCAGGAAATCAACAGCGACTACGAGGCCAAGCGCTATAAGGACATTACGTTGCAGCACCTCGAGATTATCGAGGCACGCGAGAACCTGTTTAACGACTGGCTGAAACTGAAAGGTAAGTTAGGCGGACAGCACAAGGTGCCTCGCCTGAGCAACTCTCGCGAACATATCGAACAATTATTGAAGTTGAACGCATGAAGAAACTCCTCTATATCTGCTGCATAGCATTAGCTATGATTGGTTGTGCCCGCATGGGACAGCCCGATGGCGGTTGGTACGACGACGACCCACCAAAGGTACTGAGCGCCACACCTGCAGACCAGGCCACCAACGTGAACTCTAAGAAGATTACCATTCTGTTTGATGAGTACATCAAGCTTACCGATGCCACCAACAAGGTGATTGTGTCGCCCCCACAGTTGGAAGTTCCCGATATTAAGGCTACGGGCAAAAAAATTGTGGTTGAACTACAGGACTCGCTGATGGCTAATACCACTTATACCATCGACTTTAGCGATGCCATCAGCGATAACAACGAGAATAACCCTATGGGTAGCTATACCTATAGCTTCTCAACAGGCGAAAGAATCGACACCTTCGAGGTATCGGGCTATGTGCTCGACGCCAGCAATCTCGAACCTATCAAGGGTATCATGGTTGGTTTGTATAACGATCTGGCCGATTCGGCCTTCCAAACCAAGCCCATGCTACGTGTATCGCGCACCGACAGTCGCGGACACTTTGTGGTAAAAGGTGTTGCCCCAGGTACTTATCGCGCTTACGCCCTGCAGGATGCCGATGGCGACTTCCGCTTTACGCAGAAGAGCGAGATGATAGCCTTTAATCATCAAACGTTCGAGCCAGGTTCGAAGCCCGATGTACGTACCGACACCATTTGGCGCGACTCGTTGCATATCGACGCGCTCGTTCAAGTGCCATACACCCACTTCCTGCCCGACGATATCACGTTGCTGGCATTCACCCACGTGCTTACCGATCGTTTCCTCATCAAAACCGAACGTGTTGATGCCAAGAAGTTCTCGATGTACTTCAGCTATGGTCACCCCGACCTGCCTGTTATCAAGGGTTTGAACTTTGATAGTAACGATGCTTTTGTGGTTGAGACAAACGAGCAGCAAGATACCATCCATTACTGGCTGCGCGATACCACGCTGATTAATCAGGATACCCTGCGCATGGAAATCAACTATCAGATTTCGGATTCTACAGGTATGCTCGTTAACCAAACGGACACCATCGAATCGTTGGCAAAGACCCCTTACGCCAAGCGACTGAAGGAAAAGGCCAAGGAGATTGACCAGTGGATGAAGGAACAGGAAAAGAAAAAGAAGCGTGATATGCCTTACGATTCCGTTTGGCACGAGAAACCTCTGGAGCCCAAATACGATGTACCCTCATCTATGGATCCCGATAAGATTATTAAGATAGAAATGCCCGCACCTCTGCAGCGTTGCGACACAGCGGCAGTTCATCTTTATTCTATGATCGACTCTGTATGGTACGAATCTGATTGCCGTATGGAGCCTATCCCTAATAAACTCAGGAGCTACCAAATTCTGGCCGATTGGCGACCAGGCATAGAGTATAGTCTGGAGATTGATTCGGCTGCCTTCGAGGATATCTACGGCAAGGTTTCTAATGCCTTTAAACAAGGTATCAAGGTTAAGGGCGAGGACGAATACGGCACGCTGAAACTGAATATCTCAGGCGTAGAAGATTCTGCGATGGTAGTTCAGTTGCTTAATGGTTCGGACAAGGTTGTAAAACAGGCTTGTGTAAAGAACCATACGGTAGAATTTAAATACCTCAAACCCGAAAAGTATTACGTTAATGCCTTTATCGACAGTAATGGCAATGGCGTATGGGATACTGGTAACTATGCCGAAGACCGTCAGGCCGAGGCTGTTTACTACTATCCAAAAGAGATTGAAGCAAAGGCTAAATGGGATTTGAAACTGAACTGGAATGTAACGGCATTGCCCGTATATAAGCAGAAGCCCGAGAAGATTACCAAACAGAAGCCCGAGGCTGCCAAGAAATTAAAGAACCGAAATGTAGAACGCGCCCGCAAGTTAGGTATCGAATACCTGAAGGATAAGGGCATAAATGTAGATAGCAAGCAATGAAAAAGATAATTCTTTCGCTTATGATTTTGCTTGGCACAGGCCTTTCGGCCCATGCCCAGTGTGGAATTACCAATACCGCTTTTAAGAGCGGCGAGAGCTTAGAGTACGACCTTTACTTTAACTGGAAGTTTATCTGGGTTAAGGTTGGCTCGGCACAGATGGATACCAAGTATACCAAGTTTGAAGGCAAGGATGCCTGGAAGTCGTACCTGATTACACGTGGTAACCCTAAGCTCGACAAATATTTTACTATGCGCGATACTTTGCTGTCGTACTGCAATCCCGACCTTTCGCCGATGTACTTCCGCAAAGGCGCCAGAGAGGGCAGCCGATACTACGTAGACGAGATATGGTACAGCTATCCTAACGGCAACTGCCAGCTGAAGAAGCACCGTATTGATGCCGACGGCGAACAGCATTGGAAAACCAGCACCTATCGTAACTGTATCTACGATATGATGTCAATCTTCCTGCGTGCCCGCAATTTCAATGCCTCAAAGCTGAAGAAGGGTCAGGTTATTCCTACCCCTATCAGCGATGCTCGCAACCTGTCTAATTCGTGGTTGGAGTTCCGTGGACACGAAAACTTTAAGATGAATGGTTCGAAGGAGAAGTTCCGCTGCCTGGTAATGTCGTTCTACGAGCGCGAGGACGGCAAGAGTCACGAGCTTATCCGCTTTTATATTACCGACGATCAGAACCACATACCAGTACGCTTGGATATGTTCCTTTCGTTCGGAAGTGCCAAGGCATACCTGAATAATTATAAAGGCATCCGCAGCGCAATGACCTCTAAAATAAAATAAATAATAAAGCCCTCGCAAAATCGTGAGGGCTTTATTATTGTTTATTTGTTCTCTGCTTCAAAGGCAGCTATCTTGTTTAAATAATATGTGCGCAGCTCCTGCCAGTTGTAGTAGGGCCATTGTGTGGTCTTGATGGGCAGATAAGCCTCGCGCTCGTTCAGCAGGGCTTTTACTAAGATATCGCCTGCCTTTCCTTTCTTGGGGCGATAGAATATCAACTGGACATTGCAGCCCATGGGGAAGATGCGATAGTTACGCCAGTACTTGTCGAGTTCGTCGAGATTGTTCACAGCCACACCGCAGTTATCCAACTCCAGCAGACAAGCCAATGGCATCACGCAAACCTCGTGGCCAAATCGCAAGGTGGCCTGCGTTTGGGTAACAGTATCGGCTGTTGCAATGATGTTCTTAAGCAGATTAAGCTGACTGAAAGGCATCTTTCCACCCGAAACAGGCGATGCACCATAGTCGAGATACCAGCCGATGTTGTTGAGTCGCCACAAGTCGTACACCTCTTCATCGGTAAATAGCGAGAAGAGTTCAAGATCGGTATCGTGACTCTGCATATTGCTGGCCACATGGAAAATCTGGCGCATCAGCGAACCAGCATTCACATGGTTATTTACATAAGCCGCATCGTTAAACAGTTGTTTCATCAGGCGCTCTGGGTGTGTGTACTTATAAGTATAGTCGCGCTCCTCCTTATCGCCTGTCGAACGTCCCATCTTAGCTACCAAGCCATCCCAAGGCTGGTTCAGGTAGTACTGCAGACTCTCGCTCACATCGTTATGAATCTGAGCTGTAGGATTAGCAGCAGCCAACTCCTCGCACTCAGCAATCATCGACAGAATGCAACGGTTAACCGTAGTACTACGGGCATCTATCTTAAGATTCTTGGTCTTGAAAATCTCAGGGAAATGCTGCACCATACGCTTACCAATACCATGATGCTGGCGTTCGCCAACGGTAGTCAAATCGCCCAAACGTTTGTTGGCTGTTTTGTAGATAGCCTCGATGGCAGCAAGTGTTTTTTCGCCTAATGGGGTAAGTTTACCCTGCTCTTTGGCAGCTTTCAATGTGGCGATAGGCTTTGAGTAGTTATCATCGCTGATAAGCCAACGCGAACCATGACGTCCATAATGACTCATATAATAAGGTTCGTAATTCTTAGGAGCGGGCGAAAGTGCCTTGTCAGTAAGCTGACGATCGTAATCCAAATAGTTACTACCTGCCAAAAAGCGATTGGCTGCAATCTCATCTTTAGCCGAAGTCTCAAAAACAGGCGCATTCTGTGCCTGCATAGTCATCGAAAATCCGATGGCCAGAATTAATAGTTTTCGTTTCATATTCCTATATTTTTTGATATTGTTGTGCAAAGATAATCAAATATTCGGAAAAAAGCGTTTTTATTTGGTTTTTTACGTAGTTATTTGTAATTTTGCAGCCAAATATTATTAAATAGGTATAGCATGATACAATCGATGACAGGCTACGGCAAGGCGGTCGTAGCATTTAAGGAGAAGAAAATTCACGTAGAAATCAAGTCGCTGAACTCAAAACAGCTCGACTTGAACACACGTATTGCCCCCCTCTATCGTGAGAAAGAGATGGAGATGCGCCAGATGGTGGCCGAAGCTCTGATTCGCGGAAAAGTGGATATGAGCGTTTGGGTTGAGAAGGATGCCGCTGTTGACCCCACACCTATCAATGCACAACTGGTAGAGAACTACTATCAGCAGATTAAATCAATATCAGAGAAGACAGGTATCCCTGTACCTGAGGATTGGTTCTATACCTTGCTCCGTATGCCTGACGTCATGACCAAAACAGACGTAGAGGAGTTGGACGAAGAAGAGTGGGCCGTAGTGAAAGGCGGTGTAGCTGAGGCGCTTAAGAACCTGGTTGACTTCCGTACTCAGGAGGGTGCTGCTCTTCAGAAGAAATTTGCAGAGAAATCAGCAGAATATGATAAGAACCGTTTGGAACAGGAGCTGATATACTATATCGAGAAGCTGGACATCAGCGAGGAGAAGCAGCGACTGGCCAACCACCTGAAGTATTTCCGCGATACTATGAACGAGCCTGCCGGACAGGGTAAGAAGCTGGGCTTCATCGCTCAGGAGATGGGTCGCGAGATTAACACCACTGGCTCTAAGAGTAATCAGGCCGAGATGCAGAACATCGTGGTTAAGATGAAGGACGAGCTGGAGCAGATTAAGGAACAGGTTCTTAACGCACTTTAAACGATGGCAAGAGGTAAGTTAATTATTATATCAGCACCATCGGGCACAGGTAAGAGTACAATTATCTCGTGGCTGATGAGAGAGCACAAGGAATTGAATCTGGCCTACTCTATCTCGTGCACATCGCGAGCTCCTCGCGGCACAGAGCAGAACGGGGTAGACTATTTCTTCCTGACACCAGAGGAATTCCGCCAGCGTATTGAGGACGATGAGTTCCTGGAGTACGAAGAGGTATATACCGACCGCTTTTACGGCACGCTGAAATCGCAGGTTGAGAACCAGTTGGAAGCTGGACAGAACGTGGTGTTCGACGTTGACGTGAAAGGTGGCGTAAACATCAAGAAATTCTATGGCGACAAGGCCCTTAGCCTGTTTATCCAGCCCCCATCAATCAACGAACTGCGCAAACGATTGGAAGGTCGTGCAACTGATGCCCCCGAGGTTATCGATCAGCGTATTGCCCGTGCCGAGTTCGAACTCTCGTTTGCCGACAAGTTTGATAAGATTGTTATCAACGACAAGTTGGAATATGCCGAAGCTGATGCTTTGGAAATCATCAAGGATTTTTTAGATATCGAATGATAAGAACGGGGATTTTTGGCGGATCGTTCAATCCCATTCATAACGGTCACATTTCGTTGGCTCGACAGCTTCGTGAAAAAGCTGGGCTCGACGAAGTGTGGCTGATGGTTTCGCCACAGAATCCTCTGAAAGCCCAAGCCGATTTGCTGGACGACCAGATACGCATGGAGATGGCCCGACTGGCTGTTGAAGGCGAAACAGACATCGTAGCCAGCGACTACGAGATGCATCTGCCCAAACCATCGTACACCTGGAACACACTCGAGGCCCTGAAACGTGATTACCCCGACCGCGAGTTTGTACTGATGATAGGTGGCGACAACTGGGCGCTGTTTGACAAATGGTATCGCGCCGATGATATCCGCAACGAGTTTAAGATTATCGTTTACCCCCGTCGCGGTAGCGAAGGCGGAATTGAAGGTCTCGACCTTATCGATATTTCGAGCACCGATATCCGTGAGCGTATCAAGGCAGGCAAACGCATCAGTCATCTGGTGCCAAAGGCTGTGGCTGACTTTATAACTAAACACAAACTATATGTTTAAGCATTTCAGGATAAATCCACTTGAATGGTTGGGCTATCTGTTTGCCCCAATACAGAAGAATAGCGCATTCTTCGTCTTTATGTACGCATTAGGGTGGATGTGTACACAATTAGAGATAACACTCCACCTGAAAGGAGCCAAACCTTACGAACTCTCTGCACCAGAACTTTTTCTGGATATCTATGCCGCCTGCGTAGTACTGGCGCTGATACCTCGCAAGGTGCGCTATTGGGTACGAGCACTACTCTATGTGGTTCTTTACAGCGTGGCGCTGATAGATATGTTCTGCTACGTAAAGTTCGAGTCGACCCTGACACCAACCATGCTGATGCTGTTTAATGAAACCACCAAACAGGAGTCGGAAGAGTTCCTCGCCTCATATCTTAATTGGGAGGTCATCACCTCGTATGTAGGTTGGATACTGTTGCTGATTTTGACTCATATCGTATGGATTTTCCTGCGTAAGCAGTTAGGCAAGATGAGTAACAGAATCATCCTGCCCAAGGTTAACGATATTATTCCGATGGCTTGCAAAGCCGTATTGGGCATTGTGGTGGCCTGGCTGTTGGTTGATGCTTACAACCAATGTTGGGACAACAAAGAGGCTATGAAGCGACTCTTTTCGCACAGCACCATCGGACAGGTTGAGCATGAGCTTACACGCAAAGACAGAGCCGAGCTCTATCTCCCCATATACCGACTGATGTTCAGCGTTTATGCTAACAATCTGGCTGATCATCAGATAGTACAACTCGAGGCTTCGAGCCAGAAGGTACAGATAGATAGCTGTAGCTATCGTGTACCTAATATTGTGTTGGTAATTGGCGAGAGCTATAACAAACACCACTCGCAGCTGTATGGCTACAACATGCCAACTACCCCTCGACAAGTGGCGATGGCCAAGGAGGGCAGTCTGGTACCTTTTACTGATGTGGTGGCACCTTGGAACCTGACGAGTTATGTGTTTAAAAACATCCTCTCGCTACAGGCCGTTGGCGATAGTGCCGAGTGGTGCGACTATCCTCTCTTCCCAGAGGTGTTCCGCAAGGCAGGTTATCACGTTACGTTTATCACCAACCAGTTCCAGTCGAAGGCCAACGAGGCTGTTTACGACTTCAGCGGCGGTTTCTTCCTGAATAACCCAGAGCTGAGTAACAAGCTGTTTGATACCCGCAACAATCGTCTGCACCCCTTCGATGCAGGTGTACTTCAGGAGTACGATAATCTGAAGAAAGAAGATAAGGAGCATAATCTGATTATTCTGCACTTGATGGGATCGCACCTGATGTACAAGGCACGCTATCCACAGAAGACGCGCAAGTTCCTGCAAGACAATATGTACGATCGTCCAGAGCTTACCAAGAAACAGCGTATGATTCTGGCCGATTACGACAACTCTGTACGTTATAACGACTCGATTGTATGGGCCGTTACCCAGCGCTTTGTAGATAAGGATGCTGTGGTTATCTACATGCCCGATCATGCCGAAGAGATTTTTGATGGCGAACCCTATATGTACGGACGTATGCATAGCGCCAACATCGATTACCGCTTGGCTCGCAACGAGATGGAGATACCATTCTGGATTTGGGGCTCGCCCAAGTATCGCGAGAATCACCCATACGGTTGGGCAGCTATCCAGCAGGCCAAGAACCGTCCTATGATGACAGATGTGATATCGCACCTGCTGATGTATTTTGGTGGTATTTACTCGCCACTCTATCACGAGGAATACAACATCGTTAGTCCGGCTTACAACACCAAACGCCCTCGTATCCTGAAAGGCGTAACAGATTATAACCAGTTAAAGAAGCAATGAAAGAACTGTTATCAAGAAAAGAGTGTTCGGCCATGCGTGGTGTTGCCATTCTGGCCATCATGCTACACAACTATTGCCACTGGCTCAGGGGCATTGTGAGAGAGAACGAATACACCTGGCAGCAATTTAAGTTTGATGAGTTGTGGCACCTCATTCTTAATCCCGACGAACAGTTACCCATGCATCTGGTATCGTTCTTTGGACACTATGGTGTGCCCGTGTTCCTCTTTCTGAGCGGCTACGGACTGGTTAAGAAGTACGAACAGGGCAAGCTGCCCGAAGTAGGTTTGTGGCGATTTGTACGCTACAACTATCTTAAGTTGTTTCGCATCTTTATCGTAGGCTTTGTGGCTTTTACCATGCTCGATGCCTTTACCCCAGGCATGCACCGCTATGCGTGGACTGAGGTGGTAGCTATGCTGGGCATGTTTGCCAACCTGCTCGACGATCCCTCGCATGTAGTATGGCCTGGTCCTTACTGGTACTTCAGCATTACCTTGCAGCTTTACATCTTCTATCGCCTGGTATTCTATCGCTGGCGCCATTGGGGTGTAGTTGTTGGCATGATAGCATTTTGCTTGTTGTGGCAGCTCTCCTATCAGGACGATGTTGTATTGCTGGAGCGATTACGTTATAATATGATTGGTGGCGTGCTGCCCTTTGGCTTAGGCTTGTTGGCAGCCAGAACAGCGATAAATGAGCGCCCACGTTGGGAACAAATTATTATCTTATTACTTGCTGTTGCCCTCATCGTAGCATTGAGTTCAAACTTCCAAGGTTGGCTTTGGGTGCCTGCATTGATTGTTGTTGGCACCATTGCGCTGGTAAAGATAATGCCCGAGTGGATGCTAACATACAGCGTATGGCTGGGTGGCATTTCGTCGGCCATCTTTGTGGCCCATCCATTGGTTCGCAAAATATTTGTACGCCCTTATCTTTACGACGATCTGTACGCAGGCTTGCTGCTCTACGTAGTAGCTGTGCTGTTACTCTCATGGTTAACGAAGAAGCTGATTGACCAACTGCCAACGCCCAAACTGTGAAGATAAAGAATATAGAACTGGCCAACATTAGCCGTTATCGCGCCGAACAGATGGGAGCAGCTATGCTGTTCATCATCCTATTCCATGTGCCGCTGGCTCGCAACAGCGAGTTCTTCGGTCTGAGGCGATGTGGCAATGTGGGAGTTGATATGTTCTTATTCCTGAGTGGTATCGGCCTTTGGTTCTCGTGGGTAAAGAATCCCGATGTATGGCGGTTCTACAAGCGCCGTTTGCTGCGCATCTATCCTGCCTGGCTGGTGATGGCATCGCTGTATTATCTGCCCAGATTTGATTGGCAAAGTGGCGATTATATCGACCTGATTGGCGATATTGCCATCAACTGGGACTTCTGGTTGCACGATGAGTTAACCTTTTGGTATATCCCAGCCATTATGATGCTATACCTTTGGGCGCCACCCTATATGCGGTTAATTCAGCGGCATCCCATTTATCGCTGGTTGCCAGCGGTGATGATTCTGTGGTGCATCTGGGTACAATGGATAGTGCCTTTGCATCAGGCCGTGGGGCATATCGAGATTTTCTGGAGTCGCGTGCCCATCTTCTTTATCGGCATTAACTGTGGCGAACTGGTACGACGGGAGACCAAAATTGATGGCGCAGGCATATGGATGATACTCATCCTATTTCTGGCCACATTCAGCTCGTGTGTGTATCTGGAACAGGTTACTCACGGACGATTTCCCTTGTTTGTAGAGCGCATGATATACATACCGTTTACCATCACGCTCATCCTGATGCTTAATCGCGTGTTTCGTCGCACACCCAAGTGGTTTAATCGTTTCTGTGCCTTCTTTGGGGCGCTGAGCCTTGAGGCCTATCTGATACACGACCACTTTGTGATGGCCTATATCACGCCCTATCATCTTGGCTACTGGCTTACAGCCCTACTCACCATCGTAATTACCATCCCCCTGGCATGGGTACTACAAAAGATACTGAAACTCATCGTAAAAGTATGAAGAAGATATACGCCTTTGATTTCGACGGAACGCTTACCACCAAAGATACTTTGCTGGAGTTTATCCGTTTTGCTAAGGGCACAATGGCCTTTGCATGGGGCTTTGCGCACTATGCCCACCTGCTGGTGCTGATGAAACTGGGGCTCTATCCTAATTACAAAGCCAAGCAAAAGGTGTTTGCTTACTTCTTTAAGGATATGTCGCTCAAGGATTTTAACGCCCTCTGTAAGGCGTTTGCAGCCTCATCCAAGCATCTGCTTCGCCCAGCAGGCATTGCGGCCATACAACAAGCCCAGAACGAGGGCTCGGAGGTGCTGATAGTAAGTGCATCTATCGATAACTGGGTACAGCCTTTCTTTGATGATGTAAAAGTACTGGGTACACAGATTGAGGTGATGGATGGCAAGCTAACAGGGCGCTTTCTTACCAGGAACTGCTATGGCCAGGAGAAGGTGAATCGCATTCTCGCCCTCTACTCCAATCGCCAGGATTATCACCTCACAGCCTTTGGCGACAGCAAAGGCGATAAGGAGCTATTGGCATTTGCCGATGAATCGCATTTTAAACCGTTTAGATAAGTATAAGAACAATGAAGATATTTAAGATTAAACCCATAGAAAAAGTACAGGCCATCGTAGTGTTGGTACTGCTGATTGCACTCAATCTGATGCTTATCAGTAAGTATCCCGATTTTGTTAACATCATGCCTGAGCAATATAAGGAGTTTATCCGCCAGTTCAAGGTATCGGGTTTCGATCCTATCACCTACTCTACTGTTACCAACTGGTATCAGGGCTACAACGTATATCGCCATCCTTTGCTGGCCTTTATGATGTGGATTCCTAACGTGCTGAATGCTTGGTTCATGAACCTTACTGGACTGAATCTGGTGCAGTATGTTGTTGGCATCATCCTGGTGTTCTGCGGATTCTATTCGTATATCTTCATGCGCCGTATATTGGTTGAGGTGATAGGCGTAAAGGAGAAAGACGGCATGATACTGAATGCCATGTTCTTTGGCTTTGCCTATACGATGGTAGCACTTGTGGTGCCCGACCATTTTGTGATGTCGCAGATGTTGCTGTTGCTCACATTCTATATCTGCGGCATGAACATCAACAATGGCAAGCGACTCAGCATCCTAAAGACCGTTATTCTGTTTGTGCTTACAGCAGGCGTTACCCTTAGCAATGGCGTAAAGATTTATCTATCGGCCCTGTTCACCAACAAGTGGCGATTCTTCCGTCCTACCTATCTGCTTTTAGCTGTGGTTCTGCCAGCAGCCCTCATGTGGATATTTGCCCGCTGGGAATATCGCGAATACGTATTGCCTAACGAGAAGGCTGTAAAAGCCAAGAAAGCCGCTCAGCGACGTAACGATATG
This sequence comes from uncultured Prevotellaceae bacterium, assembly GCA_902789415.1. Lineage (GTDB taxonomy): Bacteria > Bacteroidota > Bacteroidia > Bacteroidales > Bacteroidaceae > Prevotella. The sequence goes on along the minus strand of CADAOD010000003.1, from coordinate 6,515 downwards.
GAGAAATTTGCCAAACTATATGCCCAGCAGACTGGCGAAACCGACTCTGCGCTGATAGCCCAAGGTGGTCGCGACTTATATAAAAAGCATATCTGGGAGGTTCATAATCGTAATATGAAGGACCCTTGGAATGCCCATACTGGCACACCTATCGCCAAAGAGGGATTTATGAAGTGGACAGATGTTTCGACTGATCGCTTTGAGACTGTTGTACACAATCTGTTTGGCGAGACCATCCAGCTGCATCAGGATTATCTGTTAGATGATACGCTGAAGAAACGTCCTGTGGTGGTAGAATATCGCTATGTGCTTAACTATGTGGTTGAGGCGCTGATTGTAGGTCTATTTGTGATAGGCATCTGGATGGGGCGCAAGTATCGATTCCTATGGATGGTTTTATCGTGCTTTGCCTTCGATATGGTGCTGCATCTGGGCTTAGGCTTTGGCATTAACGAGGTTTACATCATGGGCCCACATTGGCTCTTTGTTATCCCCATCGCTATCGCCTACATCTTTAAGCACGCCAATACCAAATGGCTTCTCCCACTGAGAGTCATCGCAACCTTATTGGCAGTATTCCTGTTGGCTTGGAACGGTTACTTATTTGCGAGCTATTGATTGCTTCAGCTTCAATAGCGCCTTATAATAATGTATGGGATAATAAGCCACACGTGGAGGCAACATGATAGCAATACGGTCCATCAGCGGTATATCAGCAGATAGCTGCTTACGCAGAGGTCGATAATAGCTGTTGAATACGCTGTACTGCTGCTTATCGATAAACTTCTCGTACACCTTTATCTGATGGCCTACAAAGGCCGATTTGTACAGCTCCCAGTGGGGCTGCAGCGTTTTACGGAGCTCGTTATCGTAAAGGCGAATCCAATCAAGCTTCTCCACCCGCTGGGTAGGTACATCTACAAAGTACAGATAAACAGGATCGGCAATAAACAGCACCTTAGGATTCTTCATCAGGCATTTTATCTGCATCAGCGAGTCTTCGCGTTCTATAATCTCCCTTGGGGCATCAAGACATCCCTCAAGCAACTCTCTGCGAAAGATAACTCCCCAAAGCACACAGAAAGAGTTTTTGATTGACAGCAGATTACGCACCAAAGGCTCGCAAGGCATAAAACCACGCCAACCAGAATCGTAACAATTACCATACTGATCCTTATAAGTTCCTATCACCTCGTCGGCATCGCTGGTAGTGATAGCCTTATACATCGTTTCCAAAGCATCGGGCAACAACATATCATCGGCATCAGCAAACATGATATATCGGCCTTCAGAATGCTCTACACCATATCTACGAGCGGCTGTTACGCCACCGTTTTCAACATGGTACACATGCAAACGCGACTCTTTCTCAGCCCACATGTCGCAAACCTTATCCGAACCATCAGTACTGCCATCCTCAACTACTACCACCTCGAACGAATCAAAGTGCTGAGCAAAGATACTCTCAAAACAATGGTCGATATAAGCCGCCTTGTTATATACTGGTATGATGATAGAAATATCCATAGAGCATTACTTTTTCTTGAAGATATATTGCAAGCATTCGCGCAGGATAACAACGTTAAGCAAACGCATAACGCCATAATAGAGCGCTGCAGCCATCACAACCCTGACTGTTAACAGCAGATAGATATTCGCTATCATCCTGGTAGAGTAGTAGGTTATCAGCATCACAACACCTCCACATAGCACAAACGGCAGCATATCCTTAGCTGTATCAAGAATACGCAATCCGATGATACGTTTGGCAAAAATCATCCACATCAATAACCATAGGATATTAAACGTGGTATAGGCCATTACCATCGTGGTGATGCCTTGCTGATAGAACGCAAGAATAACACCCAACTGGAGCGCTATCTGACCGATATTGAGCCACATGTTGATATCGCTGCGTCCATGACTGATTATCAGATTCTGATAAAGGGTATATACAGGCATAAAAGCACCGCTGATACAGAGTATCTGCAAAAGCGGTACACACTCTATCCACTTCCAGCCTATGGTGCAGAGTATAAACTCGCGAGCTACCAATGCCAGTCCAAAAAGCGCAGGAAAAGAAAGAAAGGATGTAAAGCGAAGCATTTTACGGAATACCTGCTGTTCACGGTCCTTCTCATCGCGCACACTCACCAATACAGGCTGTGCCACCTGCCCTACCATACCGCCAACAGTCTGGAAGGCCATCGAGTCCCATTTGTAAGCCTGGAAGAAATTACCCACCACTCTGGCATCGCGAAACAATCTACCAAAAATAACGGTAAGCATATTCTGGTTTACTGTATTTACTATCATGGTAACCAGAATCTTCATCGAAAACGAGAATGTCTGGCGGATATAATCGAATGTAAAATTGATAGATGGCTTCCATTTTACATAATAGAATCGGCCTATTATCAATACCGTAGAGTTAACCACCTGTTGCCAAGCCAGACTCCAATAAGCCATATCGTTGATAGCCATCAGAATAGCTACCGAGCCTGATATCACCAAAGCCGTAAGGTTCACAATCGTTATCTCGCGATTCATCATGTTCTTCACCATATAGGCATTAGTAGATATGCCGAACGACGAAATAAAGAACGAGAGAAATATGAATCGTGAAAGATTAATCAATCGGGGCTGATGGAAAAACCAGGCTATCAATGGTGCTGAGCAGAACAAGATAACATACAGCAAACCACCCATCAGAATATTAAACCAGAACACGCTGTTATACTGTTGTGCCGTTGGCTGCTTTTCGTTTATCAGCGCCGTAGAAAAACCACTCGACTGCAGATTACCGGCAATAGCAGTAAAGATGGCCAGCAAACCAACCAAACCTGTATCCTCTGGAGTAATCTGACGCAAAATAATGATACCTATCAATAGGTTCAACACCTGCATGGTACCATTGTTAATAGCACCCCACATGAGTCCTTTTGCTGTCTTATCTTTTAAATTCTCCATATCTGCGTGCAAAAATACTACTTTTTGTTTGATGTTCCAAACAAATTAATTAATTTTGCACACAGAATAAGACAACAAGCGTATTATAAATACATAGTCATGATAGAAATATCTCCTGAATTAAAACCCCGTTGGAATGATATTATACACGATGTACTTCGTGAGTATATAAAAATCTGCAAGGATAATAACCTTACATACTTTTGTTGTGGAGGAACAGCCATTGGTGCTATCCGCCATCAGGGAATGATACCTTGGGATGATGATGTAGATGTTTTTATGCCACGTCCCGACTATGATCGTTTTATCGAAATTGCAAGCAGAAGTCTGTCTGCCGATTACGAGCTTGTTACACCATATACATATCACGATTACCCATTATACTTTGCCAAACTATGCAATCGCCGTACCACGCTGATGGAAGAAAGTGATACACCATGCATATACGGACTGTATATTGATATCTTTCCGATTGATGGTGCTCCTGATGATGTTGAACTGGCTCGTGCGATGGAAAGCAAATTCCGCAAGACCAAGAACAGGTTGGAGGCTATATCTACCCATAACACATTTGGCGAGTACATAGCCCTATTAAAACAGCCTAAAGAATGGGGAAGATTTGTTGGCAAAACATTTGGATTCTTTTTCCGTAATTTCTACAGAAAATATCTACTTAGTAAAATGAACAGCATTTGCTATCGATACAATTACGATGATTCTAAGATTGTAGCAGTATATTGCGGTTCGTACGGCCCTAAGGAGGTATTTCCAAAGAGCTGGTTAGATGGTGTTGTTACCTTCAAATACGAGGGAATGGAAGTTAACTTGCCCAGTGGCTATGATAATTACCTCAGACAGTATTATGGCGACTATATGCAATTGCCGCCCGAAGAAAAGCGCATTAGCCACCATCTGAAAGCCTACTTTAATATGGAAGAACGACTGCCCGACAGCGAAGTTTTAAAGATTGTGGGCAGATAGTGTATCGATAGTATGGCTTATCCCTTCAGCAATACTAAATATGGGATGCCATCCCAAAGAATATAGTTTTTCTGTTGAAAAAACAGCAGCAGAGATAGGTGTGGTATTACCCTGATTTGGTGTCGAGGGTATATCAAAACATACCTCTTTACCCGAGTGCTTAGCTACGAGCTCGGCTAAATCCTTGATACTTATATTCGAGAATTCGTCGGCCACATTATAGGCATTACCTTTTTCGCCCTTACAAAGGATTGTAAGTAAGGCACTCACGCAATCCACAACATATATCCAAGAACGGTATTGCTCGCCTTTACTCTTCAATACAATATTCTCACCATTCAATACATTCCTGATAAACTGGGCATACACACGATTGTCGCTTTCGGTAAAGAAAGGTCCATAGGTATGACAAGGACGGGCTATAACTATATCAGCCCCATATTCGTCGGCATACGACACACAGAGTGTTTCAGCAGCACGTTTCGACGATGGGTAGCAAGCTCTGGTTGTGGCACAATCAATATATCCACTATCTGTCTCAACAAAAGCCTTACCCGTACCTTCGCCGTAAACCTCGCCCGACGAAACAAATAGCATGCGCTTCAGTCCATGAGTCAAACCATACTCTATCAAATGTTGAGTTCCAATGATATTCGAAGTGATAACCTCTACAGGCTTTTCCTTGAAGAAATTTGGACTTGCATTGCTGGCCGCATGGATGATATAATCAAAGTTTACATCACTATCAAGTGGTTTAGTAATATCGCCTTTGATAAAAAAGAATCTGTTGGTGTTCCAATAGTTACTAAATCGCTTTTTAGCACGCTCCTCATTTCTGCCATGAGCATAAACTGTACAGCCAATATTCATCAACACATCAACAAGACAGCTACCAATAAGTCCTGTTGCACCTGTTATCAGAATATTACTACCTTCTAAAGATGATAAATCTAAGCTTTTCAGACTTTTCTGAATATCGTTTATGTACACACTCATTTCAACCATGTTTCGGCCTTGATATTCATTAATGCTTTCAGTATTTCCAAATCCTCGATAGTCGTAATCTTGATATTCTTCTCCGAACCAGGAACAATATGCATTTCAATATCTCCAAGTTCGGCCATCAAAGTACACGATGCTACCGAATTTGTGATACCACGTTCTTTTGCCAATTCATGGGCGGCAATGATGTTCTTTAAGCGGAAAGTCTGCGGGGTTTGCGTTCTAATCAGTTTATCGCGAGGAATACTGGTTGTTGTAGAGAAACCATCTTCGCTTTCCAAGATGGCTTCTCTACATTTAATACCAGTAATTGCATAACCATATTTTTGGCAGATTGCAATATTCGACGAAATGATTTCTTGCGATAACAAGGGGCGTACAGCATCGTGTATCAATACCAAGTCATCGTCATTGCAACCAGCTTCTTTTAATCCATAAATACCATTATGAATGGACTCCTGACCATTGGCACCTCCTGGAAAAATCCATTTCAGCTTGTCGATAGAAAACTGATTGGCATAAGATTGCAGCACCGTTTCCCACCCAGCCAAACATACCACAGCTATGCCGTGAATGTCAGGATGAGCTTGGAAAGCTTTCATTGTATGAATAATAATGGGACAATTATCTACATGCATAAACTGTTTGGGGATATCCTGTCCCATCCTGTTGCCTGAGCCTCCTGCTATAATCAATCCGTAATTCATATCAATACATTTTTAAGCTGCAAACTTGTACTTACCTATTATCCTACCTGACTGCCAGGTTTTACATCCTTAGTGGTTGTAACTACGCTGAGGCTCTCGTCAGAATCTACAGCGCTCAGAATCATACCCTGACTCTCGATACCCATCATGTTACGAGGAGCAAAGTTAGCCACAAACAGGATACGCTTACCAATCAGCTCCTCTGGCTTCTCGTAGAAGGCAGCAATACCCGAGCAGATGGTACGATCCACGCCAGAACCATCGTCGATGGTGAACTGCAGCAGCTTCTTACTCTTCTTAACCTTCTGACAGTCCTTAACCAGACCTACACGGATGTCGAGCTTCTCAAACTCCTCGAAGCTAACGGTATCCTTGACGGGAGCAGCCTTATAGTTAGCTGCCTCGTTGGCTTTCTTGGTTGCCTCAAGCTTATCCAGCTGCTTCTGGATTACCTCATCCTCAATTTTCTCGAACAGCAGAGCAGGCTCGCCCAGCTGATGACCAGCCTCCAGGAGATCGGTAGAACCCAGCTGCTCCCACTCAAAGTTGCTGATGTTCAGCATCTCGCGAAGCTTCTTACTGCTGAATGGCAGGAAAGGCTCGAAGGCGATAGCCAGATTAGCAGTCAACTGCAAGCAGATATTCAGGATAGTCTCGCAACGCTTTGGATCAGTTTTCCAAACCTTCCAAGGCTCGCACTCTGTGATATAGCGGTTACCAATACGAGCCAGGTTCATAGCCTCGAACTGAGCATCGCGGAACTTGAACTGCTCCAGATTCTCTTCTATCTTAATTTTTACATTTTTAAATTCTTCAATTGCTTGACGGTCAACGTCAAGCCACTCGCCACAGGCA
>CADAOD010000002.1 GCA_902789415.1 uncultured Prevotellaceae bacterium | reverse complement strand
GCACTCATCGACCACTCCTTCTTGAATGACAAGATGAAACGCACTTACAAGCGTGTTATAGAGGAGCGGAAAACACGTTTCATTCGACAGTCAGAATAACTCTAAAAGAAATGATGATAGCCGTGGGGACAGGCACCTGGGGTATAGCAGCCGTCATACCCAAGTACCTGTCCCCAGACTTTAATTATAAAGCCGCCGGTGAGATCTGGGGAGATGCTCATCGGCGGCGGGAATAGTTAGAAATTTGATTAGGTATTATCTCTTCAGGAGATTCATCGTGCCCTGGGGCTTCATCACGTTGTGCACCTTGGTTTGCTGGGCCTTGACGTTGGCTTTGAGGGTGGCCTTGATGTCGGCCGACGAGGCACCTACCAGGAACTGGTATTCGCCGGCGGCTACTACCCAGGCTGAAGCGGCTTCGTCGAACGAAGCCAAGTCGGCAGCCTGAACAGTCATGGTAACTGTCTCGCTCTCGCCTGGAGCCAACTGCTTGGTCTTGGCAAAGGCCTTAAGCTCCTTAACGGGTTTGTTGGCAGCCTTGTTGTTGGGGGCTGAGGTATAGAGCTCAACCACTTCCTTTCCCTCGTGCTTACCTGTGTTCTTAACGGTTACGCTTACCTCGTAGGCATCGCCCTTCTCGGTAATCTGGGCATCGCTATACGCAAAGGTGGTGTAGCTGAGGCCATAACCGAATGGGTAGCTAACGGGCACATTGAACGAGTCGAAATAACGGTAGCCCACGTAGATGTCCTCTTCGTAATCGGTATAATCCACATTCTTAACGTTGGCACTCTTGGCACCCTGATTCATCATGTCGATACGTGGGTCCTGATCGATGGGGAAGTTCTTTGAACTGTAGGCATCGGTGAACTTAACAGGCCAAGTCATGGTGAACTTACCACTTGGCGACTGCTTGCCGCTGAGTACATCAACTACGCTGTTACCGCCTTCCTGACCAGCCTGCCAAGCACACAGAATGGCATCGGGCAGGGTGTTCCAACTGGCAGTCTCGATAACACCACCGATATTGAGCAGTACCACAACCTGCTTGCCGGCCTTGTGATACACATCGCATACCTGATTGATGAGCTGGCGCTCTGAGGCGCTCAGATTAAAGTCGGCAGCCTTGCGGTCCATAAACTCACCAGAGATACGGCCCAAGGTGATAACGGCGATATCCGAAGCAGCAGCCTGCTTAGTCAACTCGTCGGCACTGAACTGCTTCTCGGCAGGCAGTGGACGGGGCATGAAGCGCAGCAGCATGGCGTTCTTGGGATCTTTCTTGGCAGCAGCTGCAATCTCTGCCTCTACCTTTGCCTTGCACTCGGCAGCGTAGGCTGCATAGGCGTTCTTCAACTCATCCGAAACGGTGTAACCACCATTTTTCAAACCGTCGAGCAGCGAAACCACATAAGCGTGGTTTACATTACCCGAACCAGTACCACCAGCTATGAAATCATAAGAGGTGTTACCATACAGAGCCACGTTCTTGATGTTCTTGGCAAATGGCAGAGCACCGCTGTTCTTCATGAGCACCATACCCTCGGCAGCACTCTGACGGGTAACGGCAGCGTGAGCCTTCAGGTCGGGCTTGTTGCTATACTTATAACCCTGGAAACGAGGACTCTTTTCAACCAGGTTCAGAATGCGCTGTACGCTGCGGTCGAGGTCGGCCTCGCTCAGCTTACCGCTTTTCACACCAGCTACGATGCTGTCGAACTGCTCGGCCTTACCAGGCTGCAGCATATCGTTGCCGGCCCACATCTGCTTGGCGCCATCCTTGCCGCCAAACCAGTCGGTCATTACCGTACCCTCGTAGCCCCACTCATCACGCAGAATAGTGGTTACCAGATCCTTGCTCTCAGAGGTGTAAACGCCATTGATATAGTTATAAGAGGTCATCACCGTCCAAGGCTTACTCTCCTTGATGGCAATCTCGAAGCCCTTCAGGTAGATTTCGCGCAGGGCACGCTGAGAGATATGCGCATCGTTGTTCATGCGGTTGGTCTCCTGATTGTTGGCCGCAAAGTGCTTGATGCTGGTGCCCACATCGTTCTTCTGCACACCAGTGATATAGGCGGCAGCTGTTTTACCAGCAACAACGGGGTCCTCAGAGTAGTACTCGAAGTTACGACCACACAGAGGGTTACGCATGATGTTGAGGGCAGGGGCCAGCAGTACATCGGCACCATATTCCTTCACCTCTTCGCCAATGGCCTGACCTACCTGCTGGATAAGCTCGGTGTTCCAGGTTGAGGCCAACAGGGTTCCGATGGGGAAGTGGGTGCAGTAGTAGGTGGCTGAATCATTGTCACGCTTGGCATCGATACGCAGTCCGGCAGGACCGTCGGCCAATACAATAGCGGGAATACCTAACGAATCGAGAGGGTAGGTGGTACCAGCGGCACCAGGCACCAGGTTGCGGGTAGCGCCGATGACGGCATCGTTGCCCGAGAAGCCAGCCATACCAGTACCAATCACAAAGTGAGCCTTGTCTTCAAGAGTCATCTTGCTCATCACCTCTTCCTGGTTGATGGTGTTCTTGGGTCCCTGCTTATCGGCTGTGGCGCAGCCAGCTACTAATGCAGCTGCTGCTAAAAATAATACAGATTTCTTCATAGATTTTAAATTATCAACACAGAGATACAGAGTGACAGAGGTTTAATTTTATCTCTGTATCTCCGTATCTCTGTGTTTATTTTTTACTTGAATAATAACGGAGTGAATTCTGAGAGATAGATTCGCCAGTTGCGCCAGATGTGACCACCCTCGGTCTCGAGATAGGTGTACTTGTGGTGCTTAGAGTCGAGATAAGCGCGCAGGTCGTTGTTGTTTTTGATGAGGAAGTCGGTCTTGCCGATACCTATCCAGAACAGCTTAGGGTTCTTGGCGAAGAGCTGGTCGATCTTAGCATTGCGGTCGGCATAAACGCTGGGCACGCCACCCTGACCGTTCTGCTGCTGATCGACAGCGGCAGAGAACAGACCTACGTAACCGAACATATCAGGATTGTTGATAGAGATAAACAGGCTGTGGAAACCACCCATCGACAGACCGGCAATGGCGCGGTGGGCCTTATCCTTCTTCACACGGTAGGTCTTCTCTACAAACTTTACTACATCGGGGAAGGCTGTCTCGAAACTGCCCTCCATGGTCTTAGGCAGCATCATGGTAGGCACCTTGAAGCCCTCGCTGGTCTCGCCAGGACAAGCCTCCTGCGAGATGTTACCGTTGGTCATCACCACCAGCATAGGCTCGGCCTTGCCCTGAGCAATCAGGTTGTCGAGAATCTGGGTTGCACGACCCAGCTCGCTCCAGGCATTCTCGTCGCCACCGATACCATGCAGCAGGTAGAGTACAGGATACTCCTTCTTACCGCTGGTTTCGTAGCCGGCAGGGGTGTAAACGGTGAGGCGGCGGGTGAGACCGGCTGTAGGACTCTCGTACCACACCTTACTAACGGTGCCATGAGCCACCTTGTTAACCTTGTACAAATCGGCACGCTGGTTGCCACCGATGAGCAGTACGCTGAACAGGTTGTTGATGTCGCGGATGTTATACACATTCAGCGGGTCGATAATCTTTACACCATCCACAATCATATTATAGGTGTAAAGTTCGGGCTTCAGGGGTTCGGTCGTGAAACTCCAAACACCTTTCTCGTTCTTCACCAAATCTACCACGTTGGGAGCGTCGTAGGTGTTACCGCCAAACTCTACCTTTTTCGGGGCTAGGAAATCGCCGGTAATCTGCACCTTCTGTGCCTCGGGGGCGATGAGGTTGAATGTCACACTGTTGTCGGCATGTACATCGGGCGAGGCCACCTGTGGGCCCTGGCCCCAGCTCAGATTCTGCTGAGCTTGGGCTGCCATGCCCATCAGGCAGAGGGCAGCCATAAGCATTAGTTTCTTCATTATTATTATTTAATTTAGCTATTCACGCTGCAAATATACGATTTTTTTCTTACTTTACAAGTGAAATGAACATAAAATTGAATGAACCGCTACCGGTTGCGCCGGCGGCATCGATGGTTTCAAGACCTGTGCCTTTGAACGAGAACAGCGTTTCGCCTTCGGCGCTCTTAGCGGTGGTTATCTCCACGCTTCCACCGGTCAGATACTGCATCGTGCCGCCATTATCCAGATAACTGGTGCCGCCTGCCATACCGTAATCGGGTATTGAGAAGCCGGCGCTTATCTGCATGGCATCATGCGCATCGCCAACGATGGTATAGGTACCAGCCAGGTCGGCTGCCTGCTTGCTGTTGCCATTGATGGCATCGAACAGGGCTACCTGCTGACCATTAGGATCTTTGACGGTAATGGTATATTTGGTAACGTCGGGATAAACGGTGTTCTGGAAGGTGGTCCAGTCCATGATGGCTACCTCGCTCGTTGCGATGGTCATGGTATAGCCGCTGGGCTCAGGATCATCCTCGCCAACGATGAAGGTCAGCTCACCCTTGAAGTAAGGCTTGTACTGCTTGCCGTCGCTGGTCTTCACCAGTCCGCTGATAAAGTAGCAACCGTTGACGGCGCTCACGTCGATGCTACCCTCGCTGATGGCAGCACCGTTGATGCTACCAGCGTAGGTACCACCTGTAGTGAGGGTGGCTACAGGCTGATAGGTACCCTCGCTAAGAATCCACTCCTTACTGCCAAAACTAAGGCTGAGGCTGTTGCCTGCAGCATCGGTAAACTGGGTGTTCAGCGCCTTAATGCCCTTACTCAACTTGGTGGTAGGCTGGACGCTGCCGTTATTGAAGGTGCAGAAGGTGATGTTGCTGAATTCACCGTTCAAGTCTTCGATGGAGTCGTTGCTGCAAGCCGTAAACCCAATCACCGCCAGCAACATGATGATATATCTAAACTTTTTCATAATTTTTAATTTTTACATTTTCTCATTCTTACATTTTTACATTGTAGAATTACCAACCTGTGTTTTGAGTCATATTGGGGTTGAGTTCGATTTCCTTCAGAGGGATAGGTAGCAGCTTGTGCTTCTCCTGGAAACCATACTTGTCGTTCTTGAAGAGCCACTGTACACCCTCGGTACCGAAGGCTGGTATTTCCTTACCCTGCTGACCCAGTGCCGACTCTGCGTCGCCCCAGCGAACCAGATCCTGGAAACGTACGCTCTCGTTGCAGAGTTCCAGGCGCTTCTCGGTCTTGATGTCGTTCAGCGTTACGCTGGTCAGCGGTGTCTCCTTGGCGCGGATACGAATCTGATTGATGTAGTCGAGCGCCTTACTGCTGTTGCCTGCCTGCAGATGAGCCTCGGCGGCCAACAGCAGAACCTCGGCATAGCGCATAATCTTCAGATTGGTGAACTGAACACCCTGGAAGAACGACTGATCCACAACACAGTCCTCCTTCAGCGACTGGTTCTTCCACATGAAGTAACCCTCGCAACCATATACCAAGGCGCCCGTCTGGATGCTAACGCCAAAGTTCTTCAGCTGCTCGTAGGTCATCATGGTCTTGTTCAGACGGTAGCCGTTGGCACCTTCCCAAGCCACGAAGGCATCGTAGAGCGACTTGCGTGGGTTCATGAATCCATAGGTGCCCTGAGCAATCACGGCAGCTGCCTGTCCGCTGTAGTTCATCTTGTCGGTACGCCAGCCCTGCATCAGCAGACCCATGTCGAACTGGTTCCACATCTGCTCGGTATCGTTACGCTTCTGCAGTTCGAATACCGACTCGCAGTTGTTGTTGGCAGCTGCATGGAACTGCGCATCATATTCGCCCTGATAGAGAGCGTATTTGCCCGAGTTGATCACATTGTCGAGCATGGCGGCAGCCTCGCTGTTCTTACCTTCGAAGAGATAAGCCTTGCCTAAGAAAGCCTGAGCCGTCTCCTTGGTGATGCGGATGCCTCCCTCGGCATCGTTCACGTCGCTCTTAGAGGGCAGGGTACCGCTGTTGATGGCCTCGTTCAGGTCGTTCTCGATGAGTGCCCACATCTCTGCAGGATCGCTGTTGCCTAAGCGATACTCGCCGGGAGTCAACAGATGATCCACAACAGGGGCTGTGCCAAACAGGGTTACCAGTTCGAACGAAGCCCATGCACGAAACACCTTAGCCTCGTTGATGGCGCGTTTCATAATAGAGGTTTCTCCCTGTGTCTTGTCGATAATCAGGTTAGCTTTATAGATGACGCCATAGAGTCCTGAATAGAGGCTCTGAACCATACCGTGATCGGTGCCGAAGGTGTATTCGTTGAGTTTCTCCATTTCGGCGTTGTCGCCACGCGAACCGCCACCAGTCCAGACATCGTCAGACAGACAGTTCTTGGTCATAAACCAATTGTAATGTAGGCTACGCATCTGCAGATAGAGCGAAGAGGTGGCCTGCATGGTGTTCTCGTCGTTGGTGTAGAAGTCTTCCATACTTCCTAAGTTGCCGTGCTTGGCAATGTCGAGCTCGCTGTCGCAGCTGCTGAATCCGAGCGACGCAACGGCCAATAGGGCGATATATAATAGATTCTTTTTCATTGTTATAATTTGTTAGATAGTTAGAATTCAATGTTCAGTCCCAGTACCACTTTCTTTGAAGTGGGGTAGCCACCCTTGTCGATACCCATACCCGAGGTAGAGTTGGTAGCAGCCTCAGGATCGAAGCCTGGATACTTAGAGAAGGTGAAGAAGTCGTCGAGCGAAGCGTAGATACGGGCATGGCTCAAGGCTACTTTATTAATGAGGTTCTTAGGCAGGGTGTAACCCAACTGAATCTGCTTGATCTTGAAGAAACTGCCATCGTAAACCAGCGCACTCGATGTGGCATACTTATCCATGTCGTTAGCGCCTGCACGAGGTACAGTACCGTTTTTGTTCTCGGTAGTCCAACGGTTGTCGTAGAACACTTCCTTCAAACGGTTCGAAGCAGCGTAGTCGGGACGGTTGATACAGTTGAAGATCTTGTTGCCGTGCGATCCGGTTCCGAATACGGTCAGGTCGATGCCCTTATAGGCCGCTGTGAGGGTGAGACCATAGGTGAAGTCGGGAATTGCATCGCCGATGTAGGTCAGGTCGCCATCAGATACTTTTCCGTCGCCATCCAGATCCTCGAACAAAGGATTACCTGTTTCCTTGTCGATGCCAGCAAACTTATAGCCGCGGAAGTAGTAAACGGGATAGCCCTTCTCGAAATAGGTGATGGTGTAAGTGTGGAAGTTGCTACCGCTCAGGCGGGTAATAGAGGGATCGATATAGGTCACCTTATTACTCAGGGTGGAGAGGTTGGCACGGATGCTGTAGTTGAAGTCGCCGATATGGTCACGCCAGCCCAGCTCAAACTCAAAGCCCTTGTTTTCTACGTTACCGGCATTCATAGGCGAGGTGCTGCCACCGATGATGAGCGATGGTGTGGTACCCCATACCAGCAGGTCCTTAGTCTTCTTGATAAAGTAGTCGATGCCGAAGGTCATGCGACCGCCCATCAGGATACCGTCGAAACCAAAGTTCAACTGCTCTGATGTTTCCCACTTCAGGTCGTCGTTACCCATGGTTGATGGGGCTGCGGCCTGGGTGTAGTTGATACCTGAAGAGAATGGATAGAGTCCGCCCAGTGCCATATCGGTGCTGTAGCTGTAGCCGCCCAATGCCGAGAGACTACCGTTCTGACCCCAGCTGGCACGGAACTTCAAACTATCGAAAGCTTTTTTCAGTGGTGCAAAGAACTTCTCCTCGCTGATGGTCCAGCCTACTGATACGGCAGGGAAGTAGCCCCAACGGGTTTTCTTTGAGAGCTTCGATAGGTCGGCAGCATCTGCGCGCAGCGAAGCCTGCAGCAGATAACGTCCCATGAAATCGTAAGACAGGCGACCGAAGTAGGAGTACTTGGTACTCTCGTTGGTTTCGCCGCTCACACCCTTGGTGGCCGATGCGTTGGCATAGTTCAGATAGTAGAACAATGGGTCGTTCTTCTTCAAGGCATCTTCGCCATTGGCTGTCAGCGAACCGTTCACATTGTCGCTTGATGACTTCTGGAACGACATACCTACCATGGCTGTAACGGTATGACCACCAAACTGTTTCATATAGTTGGCAAAGTTCTCCCACTGATAGTAGATAGAGGTAGAAGAGCCTGCGCTGAAGTCGAGATAGTCGCGACTCTGTACACCGTTACCATAGAATGGCAGACTGGTGCTGCTGCTACGTGTACCAGCCAGGCGATAACCGAAACGAGAGGTAACGGTGAGGCCTTTTAATGGTGTGAAATCACCATAGATAGAACCGTTGATATTGAATCCCTGATTCTTCGACAGACCGTTGTCGCGCATAATCATGGGATGATACTGCTCGCCGGCATAGAACTTAGATACGGCATAGTAGTTACCGTTCTCGTCCTGCAGTAGATGCTTGCCGTTGGCCTGAGCATTCACCATCTGGTAAGGCAGGTTCTCGGCGGTGTAGGTGTCGGGAGTCAGTGGGTCGAGCATCAGGATGGATGTCAGCAGCGAGCCGTACTCACTGTTGGTAGATACCGAGCGTACATCGTATTTCTCAATCTGGTTGGTAGTACCCACCTTCAACCAGTCTTTAATCTTATATTCGGCGTTGATGGTGGCAGTGAGTCGTTTGTAAACATCAGCGTCGCCTTTCACGATACCATTATTATTAAGGTACGCGAGCGAGAGGAAATAGTTGCCGCGGTCGTTACCACCAGTAAACGAGAGGGCGTGCTTCTGCATGTGACCATGGTTGAAAGCCACATCGGTCCAGGCTGTGTTGGTCACACCGTCCCAGTTCTTCAGCATATAGTCCTTCGTAAAAATGTTACCCTCGTCCATAAACTGGATATACTGCTCGGCGTTCAGCATTTTGGGAATGCGGGCCAAACTCTCGTCGGTGAACATGAAGTCGTAAGAGATTTTTCCTTGTCCGGGCTTTCCTTTCTTAGTGGTGATGAGTACCACACCGTTGCCAGCTTCGGCACCGTAGATAGCGGCCGAGGCTGCATCCTTCAGGATTTCCATCGAGGCGATGGTGCTGGGGTCGATACCACTGATATCACTCAGGCGCACACCATCAACAACGAACAGGGGCTCTGAGCTTGAATTAGAGGAATAACCGCGTACGCGAATGGTTGGTGATGAACCAGGAGCAGCGCTCGACTGGATAATCTGTACACCCGAGGTCTTACCCTGCAGGGCTTGTTGAGCGTTGGCGATGGTGCGGTTTTCCATATCCTCGGGTTTTACCTGAGAGATGGCACCTGTTACGCTACTCTTCTTTTGTACACCATAACCAACAACAACGACTTCGTCGAGTACCTTGTTGTCGGGTTTCAGGTTGATAGTCATGCCGTTCTTAGCGGCACCTTCAAAAGTCTGATAGCCGATGTAGGTCACCGTGAGGGTATGACCTGCTTGAATGTTTACCACGAAATTACCATCAAAATCGGTGATGGTGGCATTCTTGGGATTGTTCTTCTCGGCTACGGTTGCTCCGATAACGGGTTCGCCGTTCTCGTCGATTACATGGCCCTTCAGTCCTTGGGCGAAAGATGTTACTGACATCATCAGTGCCATCAACATCAACATAATACTACTCTTCTTCATTGAGCTTTAATTGTTTTGAGTTAATTGTTAGGAATATTTGGTTTTGAAATTCTCGGCTGCAAAGGTATAGTTAATTATTAAATAATGTTTTTTTATTCTGTTTTTCGTTTTTCGCGCTTGTTCAAATCTATATGGGTGTTGTTCGTTTTGTTTAAAAGTTATTCGTTTTGTTCACTTTTTCCGTATTTTTCCTTTGGAGTGTTAAAATTGTTTTGTATTTTTGCACCGACAAACTAATCGTATTATGTTAAGAATGAAAAAATTAACCCTTTTGATGATGGCCGCCATTTTGTCGTTCGGCGGCGTAAGTGTGTTTGCCTCGTGCAGTAATGATGATACTGAGGTAGTTGTACAAAAAACGTATTTCGAGTCGTGGAATAAATGCGAGGCGCTGACAGCCTTGCAGGCGTATGTTGAGGATGTTACCAACCCCAAATCGCCAAACTATATCAGCGAGGAAGACCGTATTGCCACCTTTGATATGGACGGCACCTTTGTGGGCGAGCTTTATCCTACTTATTTTGAATATAATCTGCTGGAGTATCGTGCGCTCGACGATGCTGACTACCGTGACAAGGCTCCTGAGGATGTGCGTACTGCCGCCCAGAACATTCGCGACTTTGTGCGTAAGGGTGTGGCGCTGCCCGACCATTTTGATATGATTCATGCCCAGGCCGCAGCCAAAGCCTATGCTGGTATGTCGCTGGCTGAGTTTGATGCCTACGTAAAAGCCTACGCCGCTAAGCAGGCTAATGGTTTTACAGGGATGACCTACGGACAGAGTTTTTATCGTCCCATGCTCGAGGTGTTCGAGTATCTGAAGGATCATGGTTTTACCTATTATGTAGTGTCGGGTTCCGATCGCTTTATCTGTCGTGCACTGGTTGAGTCGATTGGCATTGCGCCCAATAGAGTGATAGGTATGGATGTAAGACTGGTGTCGAGCAGTCAGGGCAACGTGGCAGGTGTGAACTATACCATGGGTAAGGAAGAGGATTTGGTGCGTACCGATGAGTTGATAATCAAGAATCTGAAGACCAATAAGGTGCTGCAGATATCACAGGAGATAGGTAAGGTGCCCGTACTGTCGTTTGGCAACAGCGGTGGCGACAGCGCCATGCATAACTACTGTCTGAGCAATAGCAAACACCGTACTGCCGCCTTTATGCTGGTGGCTGATGATGAGGCTCGCGACCATGCCAACCGTGAAAAAGCACTCTCGCTGGCACAGAAGTGGCGCGATAGCGGCTACCATGTGATTTCTATGCGCGACGACTTTAAAACCATCTACGGACCAGAGGTAGTGAAGGTGCCTTTCACCTTCGAATAAAGCCCGTGCGGGTTGTTCTATTTGTTCAAAAGTTGTTGCGTAGGTTCAATTATTGGCTATAAGCGCTGAATTATCTGGAGTTTTTGTTATCTTTGCAAGCAAAATAACAACATAAAGATGACTAAAAGAAAACCTGTTTTCGCAACTCTCGTTTGCGTGATGCTTGCAATGATGATGCTGGGTTGCCAGCGTCAAGGCGCTGTTGGTACGACGCTCGACAAGGACGAGGAACACGACCTGGTGGTGGCCAACGAACTGTCGAACAGTCGTGTACAGTGCATTGCCGAAGATGCCGATGGCTATCTGTGGATAGGTACCTTCAGAGGTTTGAACCGTTACGATGGTCACGAATATCACCAGTATTTCTGTACATTCGACTCGTTGGGACTGCCCGATAACCAGATACAGAGTCTGCTCTGCGACAAGCAAGGCCGGCTCTGGGTGGCTACTGTTAATGGCGTGTGCCGCTATACCCGACAGGATAACTTTGAATCAATCCCCATGCAAACGGGCAACCGCAATGCCCGTAAACTATTGATGGACAGTAAGGGCCGCATTTTTGTGTATAATGGTATGGAACTGCTGATGTACGACGAGCAGCATCATATCTTCCTGTCGAAGTTTAACAGAACGGCCACCAATCAGTCGTGGGGCGACTGCTTTATTGATGGCGCCGATAATATCCTGATGGTGAGCGCCGATAACCTGCTGGTTATCAGTGGCGAGACGTTTAAACAGAAAGCCGAGGTGAAGGCCGGTCAGCAGTTGGGATTCTATTTCTTCGAACTGCTGCCCAACGGTTTGCTGTTGTGTTCGGGTAACGGCACCTTATTGCTGTACGATACCAAATCGCAGCAACCCATTCCGCTGAGTGCCGAGATGCAGCAACGGCTAACAGCCCATAACAGTGTGCTGCAGGCTGCCTGCTTGCTGGATAACAACACCATCCTGCTCAGTACATCGCGTAACGGACTGTTTGAACTGAACCTGCTGGCACATACACTGAAGGGACAGAACGATGTGAACTTTACAGTACCTGTTCCCGATGCCTATGTTACCAAGATATTCCAGGACTCCCGAAAGAATATCTGGTTAGGAACCTACGACAAAGGTCTTTTTGCCGACTATTATTACAAAGAGAAGTTTGGCGGTAGCGATAACTACCTGAATCGTGTTATCGATAACTCGTCGGTATTGGCTGTGGCTATCGACAAACAGGCAGACTTGTGGATATCTACCCTGTTGAAAGGAGTCTTTGTATATCATACTACCACGCAGAAAGCAGAACATATAGAGATTGCTGGTTTGCCAGCAGGTGAACGAAAGAATGCCATCACAAATATTTTCTGCGATCGCGACGGACAACTCTGGCTATCAACCACAAATAGTGTCATGAAATGCCAGTATGATGGTAGTAAACTTAATATCCTGAATCAGTGGCAATTGCCGCCGACAATGAGCTTCGAGCAAACCGACGACGGCACCGTATGGGCAGCTACCAGCACCACTTATATCTTTGCCTTTAAGCCTGGTAGCTCTGAGCCTGAGGCTAAGCAGGCGTTCAATGTTGACTTTACGTTTATCCCATCGCTGTTGAAATTAAAGGATGGCTCGATGCTGATATCAGCTTTCTATCAGCCCATCATGAAAATGAATCCTCAAACGGGGAAGCTGAGTGCGATGGATATTCCCAGTATGCAGCGTTGCATCCGTCGCAGTGTGTATATCCCTACAGATATGCTTCAGGATGCGAAAGGGAATATCTGGATAGGTACTGTGAGTAATGGACTGCTGTGCTATCATACGCAGACCAACGAGGTGCGCCGAATTGCTGGCCTCTCGTGTTCTGACGTAGCTAGTATCGAGGAAGACCGGCAAGGTAACCTCTGGATAAGTACTATGAAGGGTCTGAACCGTCTGGATGCCAAAACTGGGGTAATGACTGCACTTTATAAGGCCGACGGATTGGCTGGTGATGAGTTTGCTGATCGTGCCTCGTGCCAGTTGCCAAATGGTAGTCTGGTATTCGGTAGTACCGATGGTATCACTATGTTTAATCCTGCCGACATCGATACACTCAGGAATATGCCTCTGAAGTTCTGTCATCTTAAGATTCACAACCAGATGATACGTCCCACTAAGGGCGCTCCCATCGAGTCGATGCTCGATAACTGTAAGGAGATACGCTTGAAGCACAGTGAGAATAGCTTCAGCATCTCGTACACAGCCCTCGACTTTGGTGAATATGAGCGCGTACATTATTATTATAAGCTGGAGGGGTACGACGACGATTGGATTGATGCGGGTAGCAGGCATGCTGCCGGTTACGCCAATCTGCCTTCGGGGCACTATACTTTCCGTGTGCGCACTACCGACTGTGCTAATGATGAGGCCAGCAGCGATGAGCGTCAGATTAGTGTGATAGTAGAGCCTGCACCGATGTTCTCGTGGTGGGCATGGTTGATTTATCTGGCATTAGGCGTACTGCTTGCCTGGTACCTCTACCGCAATGCCCGTCGTGTGGTGGCTGCCCGCAGGGCTGCCCGAAAGGCTGAGATGGAGAAAGAGCAGGAGCTGCGTACCAACCAGATGAACATGAGTTTCTTTGCCAATATCGCCCATGAGTTCCGTACGCCGTTAACAATGATTGCGGGTCCTGTGGCACAGTTGGCTAAGAGCGAGAGCATGGGTGGTGAGCAGCGTAACCTGCTGAACATTGCCCAGCGTAGTATCCAACGCATGTTTAAGTTGGTGAACCAGCTGATGGACTTTAATAAGCTGGAGAATGATACCTTACGCCTGAATGTAGAGCAGATAGATGTTGTGAAACTGCTGAACGACATCTGTGATACCTTTGAGTTTAATGCCAAGGAAAAAGGTCTGGCTCTGAACCGTTTTGGTATGGAAGACGAGCTGATGGCCTGGACCGACGGCGATAAACTGGAGAAGATTGTCAGCAATCTGCTGTCGAATGCTTTGAAGTTTACACCTCGTGGCGGTAGGATAGATGTGCACCTGGATGTGGTGGATGACCAGGTGAAGGTGACCATTGCTGATACAGGCAAGGGCATCCCCGAGGAGCACAAGGAAAACATCTTTAAGCGCTTCTATCAGTTGGATAACCAAACCAAGGCTATCGTGAACTATGGCACAGGCATCGGACTATATTATTCGCGCCGATTAGCCGAGTTGCATCATGGCACCCTGACAGCCGGAAACCGTACTGACGGCGAGGGAGCTGTGTTTACCTTGGTTTATCCGATGAACCAAGAGGCTTATACCGATGCCGAGCGCCGCCCATTGGATGGCGATAAGTCGTTGGCAGTAGGCGCCCAGCTCCCTACGGAAAATTATCAACTATCAACTGTAAACTCTCAACTTGGTGATGACCGCCCAACCATTCTGGTTGTGGATGATGATACCGAGATTATCAACTACATGCGGATGCTGTTCTCGCACGACTATCAGCTGATTACCTGTCTTGATGCCGATACGGCACTCGAAGAGATGCGTGCTGCCGAGCCGAATATCGTGCTGAGCGATGTGGCTATGCCGGGTAAGGATGGCTACCAGCTCTGTCAGGAAATCAAGCAGGATATTCAGCTCAGTCATATCCCTGTTATCCTGGTTACAGCCAAGGTAACAGCCGAAAATCAGGTTGAGGGCTTGAATGTAGGTGCCGATGCCTATGTCACCAAACCTTTCGAGCCCGCTGTGCTCTCGGCACTCATCCAGTCGCAGCTGAAAAACTGCGACCGTGTGCGCAAATTGCTTACCAAAGCCACTACTACCGAGGATGAAGGCGTGGATAACGCCCTGTCGGAGCAGGATAAGCGCTTTATGGACGAGCTCTATAAGCTGATGGAGGAAGAACTGTCGAACTCGGAACTCGATGTGACACGTATCACCAAGATGCTCTATATCTCGCGTACCAAACTATATTATAAGATCAAGGGTCTGACTGGTGAGACGCCCAGCAGTTTCTTCCGTACCTACAAGTTGAACCGTGCTGCCGAACTGTTGAAGGGTGGTAAGCATACGGTAGCCGAAATTGCTGATATGACGGGATTCAGTACCCAGAGTCACTTCTCGGTGGTATTCAAAAAGCAGTTTGGCGTAACGCCTACCGAGTATAAGGGGTAGGGGTTGTGCAATCGTTTGCCACAACTATGTGATGGGATTTCTTTTCTGATGCGAACAACGTATCAGAAAAATCTCTATCTTTGCAGTATGAGAATAAACTAAGAACAAAAATGAAACGGATTTTATTAGTAACCGCCATCTTGATGGCAAACGTATTAACGATGAGTGCAGCAAAGAAATCAGTAATTAACCGTATCGAACCCACCGACTGGTATGTAGGCTTAAAGAATCCTCAGGTGCAGTTGATGGTATATGGAAAAGGTATCCGCGATGTGGCTAATGTTACCACCGATTATCCTGGTGCGGTCATCGATAGTATTGTGCGTCTTGATTCGCCCAACTACCTGTTGGTATATATGAACCTGCGCGATGCAAAGCCAGGCACCATGGTGCTTAACTTTGATAAGACCAAGGTACAGTACCAGCTTAAGCAGCGCGAGATGAGTGGCGATAAGCGCATGGGCTTTACCAATGCCGATGTGCTCTACATGCTGATGCCCGACCGTTTTGCACAGGGTGCCAACCATCCTAAAAAGATTAAGGGCATGCGCAATTATGTTGAGGATCGCACAAAACCCAGTCTGCGTCATGGTGGCGACTTGAATGGTATCCGCGAACACCTCGACTATTTTAAGGAGTTAGGTGTAACAGCTCTTTGGTTCACCCCCGTACTCGAGAACGATTCGCCTGATAGCGAGAATGATTTCGCAACCTATCACGGCTATGCTACCACCAATTATTATAAGGTGGACCCCCGTTTCGGTTCGAACGAGGATTACAAGCGCCTTTGCGATGAGGCTCACCAGAAAGGCTTGAAGATTGTGATGGATATGATTTTTAACCACAGTGGCTTTGAGCATCCCTGGACTAAGGATATGCCAACCAAAGACTGGTTGAACACACCAGAGTGGTTGAACGAGGAGCAGAGCGGTCGCGACCCAATGACAGGCTTTACCGCTAATGCCGATGGCTCAGAGCCAGCCAAGAGCGCTTATCTGCAGACAAGCTATAAGCTTACACCTGTGGTTGATCCTTACGCTTCGGAGATAGATTTGAAGGAGACTGTAGAAGGTTGGTTCGTACCCTCTATGCCTGATTTGAACCAGCATAACCCCCACCTGATGCGTTATCTGATACAGAACTCTATCTGGTGGATTGAGACCGTGGGTATCGACGGCATTCGCATGGATACCTATCCTTATGCCTATGCCGATGCCATGGCACAGTGGCTGAAGGAACTTGATGAGGAGTACCCCAACTTTAATACCGTTGGCGAAACATGGGTAACCGAACCTGCCTATACCGCTGCCTGGCAGAAGGATTCGAAGCTCTCGGAAACGAATAGTTATCTGAAGACAGTGATGGACTTCTCGTTCTTCGACAAGCTCACTCAGGCCAGAACCGAGGAGACCGATGGCTGGTGGAAGGGATTTAACCGCTTGTATAACTCGTTTGTTTACGATTATCTGTATCCCAACCCATCGAGTGTGATGGCCTTTATCGAGAACCACGATACCGATCGCTACTTGGGTAATGGCAAAGATACCCTCGCTCTGAAGCAGGCATTGGCATTGTTGCTTACCGTTAATCGTATTCCTCAGCTGTATTATGGTACCGAGGTGTTGATGAATGGTACTAAGGAGAAAACAGATGGTAACGTACGTAAGGACTTCCCTGGTGGATTCCCTGGCGATACACATAACTGCTTTACCAAGGAAGGTCGCACACAGAGCGAACAGGCCATGTTTACCTGGCTCTCTCGTCTGTTGCACTGGCGCCAGGGTAACGATGTGATTATCAAGGGTAAGCAAATCCAGTTCACACCGTTTAATGGCGTCTATGTGATTGCCCGCCAGTATCAGGGCAAAACAGCGCTTACCATCCTGAATGGTACATCGCAGCCTGCCACACTCGATGTAAAGCGTTATGCCGAAGTAATAGGAAAAACAGCAAAGGCTAAGGATATTCTGACTAATCGTTATTACGATATCTCAAAAAATGTGGAGCTAAAGTCGCGTCAGTCGCTGATTCTTGAATTCTAGAATAGCAAATCCCCTCCCTCGAAGCGAAGGAGGGGATTTTTGTGTTTAGCGCTTTTTGAAATTCCACTTACAGTTGTCTGTATTGAAATCGTATTTAGCGAGTGTAGGTGTTGAGTCGCCTGCAGAGTAGAGGCAGTACTCCTTGTTTACACCCTCCATGCCAGGGATGGCCTTAGGCATAATGCGGTAAGTACCATCTGTGAGCTGTTCGATACGCCAGAGCTGCTCGTCGGCACCAGTATAAGCGGCAACGGTTGTTACCTCCTTGTTGCCAGTAGCAGCCAGGGCACGGTCGGTTCCTTGGATGGTAATCTTGAAATAAGGATTGCTCAGGTAGCCGCCTGCTTCGTTAACAGGTGTGATGGTCCAACGCTGGTGGGGACGGTTCATATAGTCGCTGATACGAGCGGGAATATCGCCCTTAGGCCAGGTATCAATCACCTCAGCAAGTGTCTGGTTGGCAATAGGCTTTACAGGCTGCTCCATCTGGTTGCGGTTGAACCAGCCCTGGCGCTCCTGCTGCATACGTACAAAGTCGACAGTAAGCTCGAGGGCATAACCACGGCGTTCCGACTCAATCCAGAAGTTACCACCCTTGAAGTTGTCGCCGGCAATAGGCCAACCATTCTTCCAAACGATAGGACGTACGGCCAATACCGAACGACCGCTCAGCTCGAAATCGGCCTCCCAGTGGAACGACATCACCTCAACACCCTCGTCGATGATATAACGTCCGAAGTGTCCAGCACCGCAGGCACGGTCTTCGGCAGCAATCACCATCTTACCACCGCCATGGTACATATCACGACCTACATTGTCGAGATAAGGACCTTCGACGCTGCGAGAACGACCTACTACAATATTATAGGTAGAGTTAACTCCATCGCAGCAAGTGCCGTGGGTACCCAACAGATAGTACCAGCCATCGCGATACATCAGGTCGCTGGCCTCACAGTCGATAGCGATATCCTTCTCCTTATTGCCCTTTTTGCGGAAACCTGTCTTGGGGTCGAGCTCAATCAGACGGATGGTGCCGAAATAGGTGCCGTAGCTTACCCACAGGCGACCTGTAGTGGGATCGAGAAGCAAGCCTGGGTCGATGGCGTCCTGATCCTCCATACCGTCGGAGGCGCAAACCTCTACTGCCTCGCTCCACTTAAAGTCGGGCGACTTGGGATCGAGGGTCTTGTTCCACATGGTGAGGATACGACCAGCGTGTCCGCCGCCTAAGCCACCACCTGTAGCACCATAGATGCAGAGGTAACGATCGCCAATCTTCAGAACGTCGGGGGCTGCGCCGCCACCAGGACGGTCGGCACCGCTATGCCAGCTCCAGCCGTCGTCAGAAATCAATCCGCCGCCACCAGTGCCAAAGGTGTAGTATTTGCCATCGCACTCAGCAAGTGTCGAGGGGTCGTGGATATAAGGAGCGCCAATCTGCGCATTAGCGGCTGCTGTTACAGCAAGTGCCGCCAGGAGTGTATGTAGTCTTTTCATTTTTTATTGTGCTTTGATTGTATAGTTTGTTATAGGGTTACCTTTCTCGTCGACAAAGCGAACACAGAAGTCGCTCATACCTGGGCCATTGATAATGGCACCACGCAGAATGTTGCGTCCCTTCTTCAGGGTGAGACGTGGCGACATGGCGTCGTCCTTTACCATACGGCGGTCGCCAGAGAGCAGCAGGGCTTCCTCGCCATTGAGCCACCACATTGAGGCTGAGTTAGAACCTACAGCCAGACGTACGTTCTCGATATCCTCGTCGCAGTCGATGATGGTTACTGCCCAGAAGAGTACACCGTAAACCTGCTGGCCCCACTTCTCTGCAAAACGGAACAGTTTCACGTTCATGTTCTCGCTGTCGAGGGCGTGCCAGGTCAGTGTCTGCTTAACGGTTGTAACCTTTGGCTCGGCTGGCTCCTGCTGGCCGAAGCTGCGACCGAAACCAGGAGCTACTTCTACCTTCTTGTATTCGGCCTTCACCTTCTGTCCGTTCTTTGGAACGATGGTCTGCTGGCCCTTGAAATACTGGGTGTTAAAGTGCTTGCGCAGATATGAGTCGGTAAACACGGTGTTACCGCTATTGGGCTTGTCGATAGGCTCCAGGAGCAACCAGCGACGGATGAATCCCTCGTTGTCGGGCTTGGCAGTAGGTGTGGTAACAGCCGAGAAGTACTTAGGACGGTTCTTAAACAGAATCCAGTCGACACTTACACCTGCGTTGCCCTCACAGGTAATCACCAGGTTGCTAACGCCCTTTGGTGTGTACTCCAATGGAGCTGTGAGTGTGAGCCACTGGTTACTGAAGTCGCGACGGAACATGGCTGGCATGCCAGCAGGTGTCTCAGGCTTTACGGTCATATCAATCTTAGCCAGAATCTTGCCGTTAGCGCTCTTCTCGCGTACATAGAGTATGGTGTTGTCGGCTGCCTTGGCATTCACAATCAGATAACCTTCGGTCAGACAGTCGAAGTTTATATCGTTATACTTAATCCAGCTGCCTTTTACAGGGAGAGTGGCCTGATAGCCGCGGAAGGTGTTTACGGTGTCGATGAGCGCTGTGGTAACATCGCTGCTGGCCTCGCTGTAGCGGTCGATCTCAATCTTCTCGGTAGCCTGGTTGATACCTACACCACGCATGGTTGGCTTAACCTCCTGGATGGTACCATCGGGGTTAAAGTACAGTTTCTCGATACATACTGAGCGGCGCTTATCGTCGCGTGGCGAGAAGTCGTTGTGGTGATAGAACAGATACCACTGACCCTTGTAGTTGATAATGCTGTGATGGTTGGTCCAGCAACCGTTGGCATGCTCGGCCATTATCAAGCCCTTGTACTCGTAGGGACCCATGGGGTTCTTACTCATGGCATAGCCTAATACCTCGGTATTCTCTCTTACGTAAGGGTAGGTGAGGTAATAGTTGCCGTTATATTCGAAGGCGAATGGACCTTCGGCCTGGCGACTGGGCAGACCTTTCAGACAGTTCACGCCTTTCATCTCAAACTCGCGCTCGCCAAACTTTACCTTTTCGGTAGGAGTGTCGTCGGCAAGCTCTTTCATGTTGGGTTTCAGCTTGGCGCATCTACCTGCACCCCAGAAGATGTAGGCGTTGCCATCCGATGCCTGGAGCACACAGGGATCGATACCGTTGATGCCTTTGATTGGCTCTGGCTCTGGAACGAATGGACCCTCGGGGTTGTCGGCAATGGCTACGCCGATACCAAATCCAAATCCCTTACCCTCGGCAGGTGCTGATGGGAAATAGAAATAGTACTTACCGTTACGATAAACACAGTCGGGAGCCCACATGGCATACGAGTTAGGACGCACCCAGGGCACTTTGTTCTGGGTAACAATCACACCGTGGTCGGTCCAGTCGGTCAGATTCTCTGATGAGAACACGTGGTAGTCTTCCATGCAGAACCAGTCCTGTCGCTGACCTGCGGGTGGCATGATGTCGTGCGATGGATAGAGATACACTTTGTTGTTGAAAACGCGAGCCGTCGGATCGGCCGAAAACTGGTCGCGTATTACCGGATTCTGCGCCAGCGAAACTAAGGGCACTGACAGCAGTAAAGAAACACAAATTTTCTTCATTGGCAATGGTTTGTTATTTATTATAGATAATGTATTGTATAATGTTCAGTTGAATTCGTTAGGCGGTTCAGTTATTTGAGTATTTTAGTAGTAAAACGTTTAATTCTGTATCTTCTTTTTCTTTGCAAATGTTACAAATGCAAAACTCATTGTTACAAAAAGGTGCCGCATCATCGCGACGCAGCACCTTCAAAAATACCAAAACAATGTGTCTAATACTAACTACTATATTTTATTATTAAACATTCGATTTTATTGTTTAGCCCAACCACGTACCTGATGCATCTGGTCGTTAACCTCGATAACGGTCTGTGGAATTGGCCAGTACTCATTCTTACCCTCTACGAACTGGAGATGGATACCAGCATCGGCAAATGGGTGATGAATCTTATAATAGAGCTTGTGAGGATGCTTACCTACTACACCCGAACCATCTGAAGGATTCCAGTACTCATCCCACTGCAGAGGAATGTTGTCGAGAACCTTGTCGTAGCACTGCTTAGCAATACCCCAACGTACGATGTCGAACCAACGGCAACCCTCGAACCAAAGCTCATACTGCTTCTCGTCCTGAATGGTCTGCAGATCAACAGATGTAGAGATGGTCTTTGAACCTGCACGCTTCTGAATTAAGTTCACATACTTCAGAGCCTCAGAGCTGTTTCCAGACTGCAAGCAAGCTTCGGCATACATCAGGTAAGCCTCACCCAGTCGAGCCAGACACAGGTTAGTATTGTTACAGTTGTCACCTACAGACAGGTCTGCATCATTGGGATGCATCATCATCTTAACCTCCATTACATCGCTACGAGAGAATGAACCTGCACTCTTGTTGATACCACGTTCGTTGTCGAACTCTTTTTCGGCACGTGTCTTGCATTTAGCGTCGCTCTTCCAACCGCAGAGGGTCTCATCATAGAAGAACTCATCAGAGGTGAGGAATGTAGCCTTACGACGATAGCTGTCACCATCGTTCGCAAGCATCTTGTGAGCGAAGTCCTGGTTGATGGCGCCACCGCCCCAACCACCAGTTGAGCAAATCAGAGGGCTCTTACCACCACCTACGATATCATCACCACGCCAGTTCAGTACATTAGCAACCATCCAGCGACCGCGGTTGTTACCGCCTCTCCAAGCGTCTGCACCACCAGCAGCTGCAGTATTAGTGATATAGTTGAACTCGAAAATCTTCTCCTCACAACCATCGCCTTCTACATGGAACAGGTCGCGAAAACGCTCACCAGGAACCAGTGCATAGTTAGGAGACTCTACCAATGGTTTTAGTATGCTTGCAGCCTTAGAATAGTCGCCCTCGAACAAAGCGCACTTACCAGCTACGAACTGAGCAAAGCCCTTTGTTACGCGCCAAGCACCTTCCTTATCGCTCTGACCGTTACGCTCGGGCAGGTTAGCCATAGCCTCCTCACAATCCTTGATGCAGAAGTCGAATATAGCTTTCTGTGACTCTGCGTTAGTTGGCTTCTCTGTTGTGATCAGGTGGTCGATGATTGGTGGCTGATAGTAAACCTGTGCAGCCAGCATATGAGCCCAAGCACGCATTACCTTAGCCTCGGCAACAGCTTTTTTCTTGGCAGGTGTATCAGCTAAGTCGCCTCCGAAATAGTTGATAACCAAGTTGGCTGAATAGATAGACTTGTAGATGTGGTTGTAAAGAGTTTTAAATGGGCCGAAGCTTGTGTCGTAACGGAACTCATTGCACTCACGGAAACCAGTGTGGTCAGCCATGTCACCACCTGCAGCGAATACGTCGTCAGATGCGTAGTTAATACATGTGATATAGGCATTCCAGATACCCTCAGTACCACCAATCTCACCATTGTATGTGGCATACATAGCTGTTACGGCAGATTCGGCATCGGCATCTGTTTTGTAGAAGTTACCTGTGCTGCTGGTCGCTTTCTGCTCAATTTCGAGCAGATCCTGACTGCATGATGTACACATCATACCTGCAGAAAGCAAAGCAACTGAAAATAATATCTTTTTCATATTTATATTCGGTATTTAATTTTTTATTGGATTAGAATGTAACACTTAAACCAAGAACCAGCTTGCGCATGTTAGGATAGTTACCCTTGTCGAGACCTGGGCAGTTGAATTCCTGTGTGCAAGTTTCTGGATCGAGACCAGGATACTTGGTGAATGTGAAGAAGTCGTCAAGAGATACGTAAGCACGTACGTTCTGCATATAAACCTTCTTGGTCAGGTTGGTAGGCAGGGTGTAACCCAGCTGAATCTGCTTGAGCTTGAAGAATGAACCGTTATATACCATAGCTGATGACTGGTAGAACTTAGCAACACCGTAAACGCTCTTGGCATTGGGGAACTTGCCTGACTTGAAGTCATCATAAACACCCTTAGCGATGTTGTTGTAACCTGTACGATACAGACCGTAGTAGATATCGTTACCAGCCTCACCTGCACCGAATACGGTCAGGTCGAAGCCCTTATACTCAGCATTCAGAGTGATACCGTAAGTCAGATCGGGCAAACCAGAACCGATATTGGTCATATCTCCATCACCAGGGTCGTTAGTTGTTCCACCATCCTTAGTATAATAAAGTGGGCCGCCGTTCGCATCTCTACCTGCATATTTGTAACCACGCATGTACCATACAGGCTGACCCTGCTCGAAATAGCAGCGGATTGCACCAGGGCTTGCACCCTCAACGGTGGCACCTTCGATACGCTCGATTGAAGGATCAAGGTAAGTAGCCTCGTTCTTCAGGGTGGCGATGTTACCAGAAATGCTGTATCTGAAGTCGCCGATGTTGTCCTTCCATGTGAGCTCAAGCTCAAGACCCTTGTTCTGAACCTTACCGGCATTGATGGTCATGGTTGAATAACCAGACTCTGGCATTACTGGAGCAGGAACCAGCAGATCTTTAGTTGTCTTTGTATACCAGTCGATACCTACAGACAGGCGGTCGTTCAGGAAACGGAGATCGAGACCGAGGTCGAACTGCTCAGACTTTTCCCATGTTAAATCTGGGTTGGCAATACCGTTAGGCATTGAACCGTATGTAACAGCACTTGTTGGGCCATAGTTGTAGAACTGGCTATTGGTAGCGATACCAGCGGTGTATGAGTAGTTGCCCAATACGTTTACGTTACCATTGGTACCCCAAGATGCACGGAGCTTACCGAACGAGATGATGCTTGAATCGATGTTTTCCTTGAAGAATTTCTCGTTAGAGAATGTCCAACCAGCTGATCCAGAGAAGAAGTAACCCCAACGGTTGTCCTTTGACAGCTTTGAAGAGTCGAAAGCATCAGCACGGAAGTTACCCTGCAAGCTATAACGGTTGTCGTAGCTATAGAGAACACGGCCGAAGTATGACATAGCGCGTGTCATATTAGGTACGCCATCGATTT
Organism: uncultured Prevotellaceae bacterium; assembly: GCA_902789415.1. Lineage (GTDB taxonomy): Bacteria > Bacteroidota > Bacteroidia > Bacteroidales > Bacteroidaceae > Prevotella. Next base: position 80,342 of record CADAOD010000002.1, on the reverse strand, counting down.
TCTTTACGGTTTCTTTGTTACCGTTTACACAGTTCAGATAACGGAAGTTGGGCTCGTATGATTTCAGGATGTCTGGACCAGAAGCGCTACCGGTTACACCGTTAGAGTTGTACTGGCGGAACGACATACCAACCATGGCACCTACATTGTGCTTACCGAAGTTCTGGTTGTAGTTGATGAAGTTTTCCCACTGATACCAGGTAGAGTTGTTACTTGTTCCTGAAATAGAGTAGTTATCACCCTTGGTCTGACCATTCAGGTAATAAGGATACTGCCAGTCAGAGCTATTGCTGAATGACAAACGATAACCCAGGCGAGAGGTGAAGGTAACCTGCTTGATAGGAGTGATGTTCATGAATACAGTACCATTCACATTCACACCCTCGTTTTTGCCCTCGGCACGGTCGCGCTGTGAGAATGGGTTGGCACCAGCCAAACGCTGGTTGAAGTAAGAAGTGGCATAGTAACCGTTCTCATCACCAAACAGAGTGTACTTAGAGTTGCCAGCCTGGATATTGTCGTAGTAGCCCTGATACTCACCCAGCATCTGGTCACGAGAAGTCCAATACAGTGGAGTCAGTGGGTCGATCAAAAGCAGCATTTCGAATGAAGAACCATAACCATTCTCTGATACGCCACGTGAAGACCACTTCTCAAGAGCAGTGTTTGTACCAATCTGCAACCAATCCTTAATCTTATAGTCGGCATTGATCTGAGCTGTCAAACGCTCATACTTATCCTTGTTTCCCTTTACGATACCATCCTGATTTACATAGCTGGTGCTCAGGAAGTAAGAACCACGGTCGTTACCACCCTGGAAAGACAGTGTGTGCTGCTGTGCCCATGTGTCCTCGAAATATTCCTTCATCCAATCAGTGTTGGTGTTGGGATTCCAACCATATTTTTTTATGGCATCTTGCATGTCCAAATCGAGCTGACGGAACTTCTGACCATCTTTCTCAACTTCACCTAACTGCATGTCCATCCAGTCCTTGAACTGACCAGCGTTCAGGAGCTTACCCACATGACCGAGGTTCTGGTTTGTGAACTTAGCCTCGTAAGTGATAGTTCCATGACCCTTGCTCTTTGCACCGCTCTTGGTGGTGATCAGTACAACACCGTTACCAGCCTCAGCACCGTAGATGGCAGCCGAAGCAGCGTCCTTCAGCACTTCCATTGACTCAATCATTGAAGGATCGAGGTACTGGATGCTTGATACCTGCAGACCATCGACGATCAGCAGAGGACCGATGTTGCTTGAGTTAGAAGAGTAACCACGTACGCGGATGTTGGCGCCTGCACCTGGCTTACCTGAACTGTTCAGAATCTGTACACCAGCTGCCTTACCCTGCAGAGCAGCGGCAGCGTCGGTGGTTGAACGGTGTTTCAGGTCATCGGCCTTTACTGATGCAACAGCACCGGTCAAGTCTGATTTCTTCTGCACACCATAACCAATTACAACAACGTCGTTCAGAGTCTGTGTGTCTTCTTTAAGAATAACAGAGATGTTGTTGCGGCCAGCTACCTTTACAGTTTCGGTAGTGTAACCAATGTAACTGATAACCAGTGTGGCGTTGTTGTTGGCCTGGACACTGAAGTTACCATCGAAGTCTGTAATGACACCCGTCTTTGATCCTTGTACTTTTACACTAGCACCAATGATCGGGTCGCCAGATACATCTTTCACCGTTCCCTTAATCAAGCTCTGAGCCAGCGCTCCCAGTGGGAACAAACAGAGCAGGAACAGTGCCATTAGCGGCTTTTGCAAAGATTTAAAATTCCACATAATTAGTTTAATTAGTTAGATAATTGAAATATATTATTTGGCTGAATTCCAGCTTTTAGATTTCGTTGCAAAAATTTCGATTTTCGTTGCAAATGTATTATAAATTTAACTTAATTAGTTTATTTTATGTAACGTAGAGTTTGTAAAATGGTAAAATTGTCCAGCAATGTAACATTTGGCAAAGTTCCGGTTACTTTTTAAAAAACAAGCAGGTGCTGCACCGTGTTGGCGCAGCACCTGCTTGTTTTGATATTGTTAACTGATAAGCTACTCGATCTCGGTTGCCTCGGCATCCTCAATGATCACATCGGGCTCATCAAAGAACTCAGGCTCGTCGTACACCTGTGGCTCTTCAAGTATCTGTACCTGTGGCTCTGGTGTGGGCTCGGTAGCGATAGTAGGCTCAGGCTGCTGTGGGGCAGCGGGCTCTTCAACCTCGGGCTCAATATCAGACTCTTCGTCGGCTTTCTGCTCCAGTTTGGTGGCGCCCTTGAATCGGATAGCCAGCAGGGCCATATCGTCGCGCTGCTCTAAGTCGCCTGCAAAGCGCTGTACGGCGTCCAGCATGTTCTCGATAAATGGTTTGGGACGAGGATCGAGTTTCATGGCCTGCAGGGCCGAGCCTAACATACGTTTCTCGTTAAACACGCGGTGTTCGGCGTTCTTTACCTTAATAAGTCCTTCGGTATTCAGGAATATCATGGTGCCAGGCAGCATGGTTATCTCCTGTATCTCGTAGGCGTAGTTAAGTTCTTCGCCGATGGCTACATTCTGCTCTACGGGCAGGTGGTGCAGCTCGTTGCTTACCAACAGAGGTGCCGTATGGCCGGCATTGCAGAAACGCAGCTGGCCGTTGTAGATGTCGAGCGCACCAATAAACAAGCGTACGTTAATGCTCTGATTATCCTTTTGGGCCAAGGCATTGTTGATGGCCATCATGATTTTGTCGGGTTGCGACTCGAAGGTGGTTGCTGTACGGAACTGTGCTTTGATAACAGTGGTGAACAGCGAGGCTTTTACACCCTCTACAGCCGATTCGCCGATACAGAAGAACAGTTTGCCGTCGCGTACGCAGTAGTCCATCACGCCACCGCCTTCCATCTGACCTTTCTTAACGGCGCTCCACATGTCGAACGATTTATATTTGGGCACCAGTCTGGGGGCAATCACATGCTGTATGTTCTGGGCGATGCGTATTTCAGAAGCTTCGCGCTCTTTTACGGCTGTATCGGCCTCCAAACGGTCGTAGTCGTACTTCAGGTCCTCATAGGCAGCCTGCGTCTGATGGGCGATACGACGACGGAGGAGTGCATAGGCTATCAGACAGATGATGACGATGGCAATGGCGAATGCAATCATAAACTGGTATTTGCGGTTTTTGCGGGCTTCCTGCTCCGTCATCTTCTCAACGGTCTTTACAATCACAGCCTCTTCTTCCTTCTCGATCTTCTTCGACTTGGCGATGGCCTGTCCTAATGAGTTGCTGATATTCAGTGCTACCTGGATGGCCGAGTCGCGTCGACCAGCCTGCAGGTTGGTGCGGTATTTCTTCAGCACCAGACTTACTATGTTGTCCAGCGAGTAGTTCTCGGGTGTCTCGCCCATCATGGCGTCCAAACTGCGGTAGTGCTCGGCGGCCTCGTCCCAACGGTTGGCTGTTGTCAGGTAATCGTTGGCGTCGATACGTCCTTTTGGCGTTTTGCTATAATTGGTAGTCTGGAACTTTTCGAAGGCCTTCATGGCTTCGTCGGTATTGCCTAAGCCTTGCTGGGCAATGGCTTGGTAGATATGATAGCGGGCCAGCTGACGGTCGATAAAACTGGCGTCGGCATCAAGGCGCTGCTCGTATTCGCTCAATATCTGTCCAAAACGGGTGGTCCATGTCAGGGCCTCCTGCCATTTCTTGGCATATATATAATTATAGGTAATATTAATGATACCAGTGATACCATCTTTATAAACCACATCGTTGTGGTAGGTCTCTATGTTCTCCTTGTGGCGCTGGTAGGCCTTGTTAAAGCCGTCGCTATTACCATCGGCTGTGCCCAAGCCTTCCTGACAGCAACCTATATATATAAGTATATTCAGATAGTCGCTGGTACTGTCGCAATGCAGTTCCTCCAGTTTGTTGGCTACAGGTACGGTGAGGTCCAATCCCTCTTGGTAGTCGCCTCTTACTGACAGCATGTTTGCCAATCTACTGGCCGACTTGGCGTAGTAAGCCATATCGTCGCTGTTGGTGGTGTTTTCGGCAGCATCAAGCGATGCTTTCCAGTAAAACTCGGCCAGGCGCTGTCGCTTCATCTTGTCCCAGGCATAGCCTCGCCAGTAGTATGCTTTGGTGGGGGTGATACTGCCTAGGTTTTCCAAACTGTCTACAACCTTTATCAGTTCGGTGTAGTTACGGGCCTTCTGGGTCGACTCAATCAACTTGTCGGCTGCACTCATCTGTCCGTTCTGTTCCTCGCTGTTACAAGCCGCCATCAGCGCGCCTGCCATTACCATCAGTAATATCCAAATTCTTGTCTGTCTCATATTTGGTCACAAGTAATTGATGTTTCTGGATGCAAAGATACAAAAGAATTTTAAATAAACTCAAAAACAAGGCAAAAAAGTGTTTGTAACGTTAGGATGATACGTCTGCAAAAGTAAATGTAACTCATTGAAAAAGGTAATTTCTGAAAAGTACGTACCTTTGCACCCAAGAATAAACTGAAACATAAATGAGACGTATATTTACTCTAATTGCAATTGTATGCGCACTTGGCGCAGGAGCCCAGGGAGTTAAGCCATTGCCCTCGCTCCACACAGAAGGAAGATGGCTGGTTGACAAACATGGTAACCAAGTGGTGCTGCACGGTGTGATGGACACGCCGAACATGTACTTTAATGGTTGGCGCTGGGGTTCGCCCTGGACCGATGGCACTAATTACAATGCTGCTGGTGCCACCAAATGCCTGGCTTTCTTCGAGACCCTGTTTGCTGGCATGGAAAAAGCTAAATGCAATATTTTCCGCTTACACTTGGATCCCGCTTGGACTAACGATCCTTCCGACAGCTATGTTTATTCTGGCTCTACAGGTCAGGATGCCAGTGCTTCGGGCGAGGCCGATATCAAGAAGTTTAATCCTGCCCGATTGGAATCATTCCTGTCTTCATTATATCTTAAGTTGGCCGATAAGGCTATGAACCATGGATTGTTTGTGGTGATGCGTCCTCCTGGTGTATGTCCACGCGACCTGAAGGTAGGCGACTACTATCAGAAGTACCTGATAACTGTTTGGGATATTGTTTCGAAGCAGAAATATGTGAAAGATCATGCCGGCCAGATTAGTATCGAGCTGGCTAACGAGCCTGTGAACATCAAGAATGCCAACAATCAGGACGATACAAAGGCGCTGCACGACTATTTCCAGCCAGTGGTAGATAAAATCCGTGAGAATGGTTTTACGGGTATCATCTGGGTGCCAGGTACTGGTTATCAGTCGAACTATCGCAGTTATGCCGAATATCCTATCGAGGGCGATAACATCGGCTATGCCGTACACGACTATCCCGGTTGGTATAGCAGTAGCGATAATAATCCCGATCCCGAAAATAAGATTACCAATTTCCACAATGCTGTGCCTGTGGTTGATACCAATCCTATTTTTATCAGTGAGGTTGACTGGAGTCCTATCAAGGAGCCAAAAGAGCCTGATACAAATGGTGATGGTACCGTAAAACGTAACGAGTTTGGCGATATTGTGTATAAGAACTTGGGTACTTGGGCTACTGGCTCAACCTCAAAATGGGGTAAGGCATTCAAGGCTGTGCTCGACCGTTTCGGCAATATCTCGATGACACTCACCCATCCGCACGATTTCATGGATCTCGATGCGCTCTATGGTCAGAACGTGGTAGTGCCTGCATTCAACGGTAATCCTGAGGCTTGCGGTAAGGCTTGTTTCGACTGGTATGCCGAATATTATAAGGTGAACTGGCCTCATGCCGACGACGAGGAAGAGACAGGCGACTTTTATACCGTTCAGGCGCTGAAGGCTGAACAAGAGTCGTTCGACTTGATGATTGGCGACAAGACGCCGATTTCGCTGCAGTTGCTTTATGCCGACGGACATACCAAGGATATCTCTGGTGTGGCAACCTGTACGGTAGATAACCCTGCGGTAGCCGTGGTAAAGAGCGGCGTGCTCTGTGCGCTGGCCAGTGGCGAAACACAGCTTAACGTAACTTATACCGATGTAAAGGGCACCGAATGGAAGCAGTCGTTCGCTGTTAAGGTTACAGGTCTTGATTTGGCCGATTTTACCGCTCTGAACAGTCTCTCAGAGGTTTCTGGTCAGACCTTTATGCTGCTGAATAAGGAAACACAGAAGGTGCTCTATGGTTCTGATGCCCAGAACTTAGGTTATGATGCAGCTTTGAAGGTGATTAACGACAAGGCTATTAACGGCTATATGTTCAAGGCCGAGCCCATTTCAGGACGTACCGATTGTTATCTGCTGAAGCTGATGCTGCTCAATGGTAATGAGTATATCATGTGGACCAATAAGCCAGGTTACCTTAATTCGCAGGCTGTTAGCGGCTGGTGCAGTTTCGTACTTGGTTTGGAGGGCAGTCAGTATGGTCAGGATATTCAGGATGGCGCTGTATGGGAAATCAAATACGTAGATGGTAAGGGCTTTACACTTAAGAATATGGGTACAGGCAAGTATCTGAAAGATGCTGCCCCAGCCAAATACGATAGCCCTGCCTATTTCGATTTCCTGAAGGCAGGCGGCACATCTGGCATCCGTAGCGTTCAGCGTACCATCGACAACGATGCCGTTTACACCCTTCAGGGTACCAAGATTGCTACTCGCGACCAGTGGGACACGCTGCCTCGTGGCATCTATATCGTAGGTGGACAAAAGAAACTTAAATAATAACTATCTATTCTCAAAAATCATGATGTATCAATCAAAATTTAAAACCATCTTGCTGGCTTTGGCATTAATCGTGCTGCCAGCAAGCATGTCGGCCCAGAAACGTAAGGCCGCTCCTAAAAAGACCGCTGCTGAGCAGGTGGCTAAACCCGATCCAAATTTCTACATCTTCCTATGCTTCGGACAGTCGAACATGGAAGGTGCCGCACGTCCTGAGGCGCAGGACTTGGCAAGTCCAGGACCACGTTTCCTGCTGATGCCCGCTGTTGATTTCCCTGAAAAGGGTCGTAAGATGGGTGAGTGGTGCGAGGCTTCGGCTCCTCTCTGCCGTCCCAACACAGGATTGACCCCTGCCGACTGGTTCGGTCGTACCCTCGTGGCTTCGTTGCCCGAGAATATTAAGATAGGTGTCATCCACGTGGCTATCGGTGGCATCGATATCAAGGGCTTCCTGCCCGATAGCATCCAGAACTACCTAAAGGTGGCTCCTAACTGGATGAAGGGTATGCTTGCCGCTTACGATAACAACCCTTACGAGCGCCTGGTAACACTGGCCAAGAAGGCCCAGAAAGATGGCGTTATCAAGGGTATTCTGATGCACCAGGGCGAGACCAATACCGGCGACCCCAAGTGGGCTGGTATGGTTAAGCAGGTTTACGACAACCTGTGTGGCGACCTGAACCTGAAGCCCGAGGAGGTAAACCTCTATGCTGGTAACATTGTTCAGGCTGGTGGTAAGGGTGTGTGCTTTGGTTGTAAAAAGCAGATTGATGAGCTGCCACAAACGCTGCACACCTCGCAGGTTATCTCGTCGGACGATTGTACCAACGGTCCCGACCGTCTGCACTTCGACGCCGCTGGCTATCGTGAGTTAGGTTGCCGTTATGGCGAGGCTGTGGCCCGCCATCTGGGTTTCGAGCCCAAGCGTCCTTATATCGAGATGCCTAAGCGTATCGAGGTTCCTGCCGATGCTTTCATAGCCGAGACCACTATCGAGGGCAATCAGTTCCCCAAGGTTGATAAGCAGAATCGTGCTTACTTCTATATCAATGCCCCACAGGCCCGTAAGGTGGTAGTAGATGTGTGCAGCAAGAAGTACGACATGCTGCCCGATGGTAAGGGCGGATTTATGGCCGTTACCGATCCGCTGCCAGTAGGTTTCCACTATTATTTTATGAATATCGATGGCGTAAACTTCATCGATCCAGCTTCTGAGACCTTCTTTGGTTGCAATCGCGAGGCAGGTGGTATCGAGATTCCTGAGGGTCCCGAGGGCGATTACTATCGTCCACAGCAAGGCGTGCCTGCAGGCTGTGTTCGTAGCATCTACTACTTTAGCAACGAGCAGAATAAGTGGCGCCACGCCATGGTTTACACCCCAGCCGAGTACGAGAATGCAAAGAATTCCAAGAAGCGCTATCCTGTGCTCTATCTGCAGCACGGCATGGGCGAGGGCGAGACCAGCTGGGCGCTCCAGGGTAAGATGCAGCACATTATGGACAACGCCATTGCCAAGGGCGAGGCTGTGCCTATGATTGTTGTAATGGAGAGCGGCGATATCAAGGCGCCATTCAACTTTGCCGGTGGTGGCAGCAACGAGCAGGGCCGTTCGCAGTATGGCGCATCGTTCTATCCCGTACTGATCAACGATCTTATTCCTTATATCGATCAGAACTTCCGCACCAAGAGCGATCGTGAGAACCGTGCCATGGCAGGTTTGTCGTGGGGTGGACATCAAACGTTTGATATCGTGCTGAACAACCTCGATAAGTTTGCTTGGATGGGTACCTTTAGTGGTGCTATCTTCGGTCTCGACGTAAAGACCGCCTATAATGGTGTGTTTGCCAATGCCGACGAGTTTAATAAGAAGATACATTATATGTATATGAACTGGGGCTCCGACGACTTTATTAAGAGCGCCGATATTGTTAAGCAGCTGCGTGAGCTGGGTGTTAAGGTAGATTCAAGCGAGTCGGCAGGCACAGGTCACGAGTTCCTTACCTGGCGCCGCGGTCTCCACGAGTTTATCCCACATCTGTTTAAGAAGTAAAGCATGCCTTTTTATACTATTACGTTAAATATTATTATAAGATGATTATTATAGTATGATAATTGAAAGATAATAATTATATTTGCAACAAAAAAGCATGGTATGGTAAACAATCCTTTTATTCTGTATGGATATGAGTCGGAGGAGTATTTCTGTGATCGTCAAGACGAGACGAAGCATCTGCTCCGATTAATAGAGAATGGAAATAATGTTGCATTAATAGCTCCACGTCGAATAGGTAAGACGGGGCTGATAGAGAATTTATACCATCTAAAGGAGGTGCAGGAGAATTATTATACGTTTCTGATTGATATCTATGCAACTAAGAATATGGAGGATATGGTTATGGCGATGGGTAGCGCAATGCTTGCATCGTTACGGCCTAAAGGTGCTCAGATTATGCAGAAGTTTACAGGCTTCTTGTCTTCTTTGCGTAGCGGTATCTCTTTTGATCCTGCTGGAAATCCGTCGTGGAATGTGGAGATTGGAGATATCAGGATGCCAAGAACAACTTTAGAGGAGATCTTCCACTATATTGAATCGGCTGATAAACCATGTATTGTTGCAATTGATGAATTTCAGTCGGTTGCAAATTATCCTGATGGTCATGCAGAGGCACTTCTACGAACACATATTCAACATTGTCGCAATGCAAATTTTATCTTTGCCGGGTCGCAACGTACCATGATGGCCGAGATATTTAATAGTCCGGTACGTCCGTTTTACCAAAGTGCTTCGATGATGAATCTTGGCTGTATTTCAATGGATAAGTATTGCCAGTTTGCTCAGGGGCATTTTTCGAAGGCAGGCAAATCGCTTCCTGCCGATGTGTTCCAGATGGTTTACGAGCGCTTTGAAGGTATAACCTGGTATGTACAGCGTGTGATGAACGAACTTTTTTCTTTAACGTCTGCAGGATCTGCCTGTACGGTGGAGATGATAGATGTGGCTATAGATAATATTCTGCGAGCTAACGAATTCAATTATCAATCATTGCTGTTTCAACTGCCACCAAAACAAAAGATGCTGTTAGTGGCTATCTGTAAAGCAGGTAAGGCTTCTGCCTTAACGTCGGCCGATTTTGTTCGTCGCTGGCATCTTCCGTCAACAAGTAGTGTTCAGTCTGCTATAAAGGGGCTGCTCGAAAAGAGTTTTGTGACAACTTCGCTTGGTGTTTACGAGGTTTACGATAAATTCTTTGCCATGTGGCTCCTCCGTCAAGCATAAAGATGTGTTTATGCAGGTTTGCAGGGTGGTGGTAGATGGGTGTTTTGCTAAAACGTATTCTTTATTCTTGTGATACGCTCGTTGATAAGTGCTTTTAATTGGGTTTTCTGATTTTCTGAGATAAAGGAACTGTCAATACATGCATTCCATTTTTCTTGTAGTGGCGCAAAACGGTTTAGAATGCGGTTTGCCATCTGGGTAGTAAGCCCTGTATTTTCCATCGCTTGCACAAAATCCATTGATAGTAGCTTCTTTTGGAATCCATTAAGAGGCAATGCCAGTTCGTCGGTATCTTCAGGCATTACAATGGCTGTAGATACCTGGTCGTAGGTTGGGGTGAGGACATATGTTCCTTGCTTTTCGCTGATTAGCGAGAAGTTCTTAAGGTGCATGTCGGCATTACCCACAATCCATGAGAATACCACCTGTTCCCAGAAGTTTACAAGATCTAGTTTTGCCACACCCGAATACTTGCTAATTAACTTGGCTATCATCTCGTAGCTACCTTGATATTTCTGTTCTGTTAGTCGGCCACCAAGCTGACACATATCTTCCATTGGGAGTTTTCGTCCATCATCAGTGCGGTCAATACGTCGGGTGATGTAGTTTAGTTCGCCATCTTGAAAGCGAATCAGGGCGTGCGGCACCGTTGTAATATGGGCTATTTCGGCCAGATGCATCGTTAGGTCTTCCATCTCAGGCAGGTGTTCAAATTGTTCTGTCTGTGGTTTCAGAATGTATCGGCCCATCACACCAACAATAGTCAGCCTTTGGGCTCGTCCGTTGTTATCGTGTTCCAAGTCCATCGATAATTTAGCCTGTACGCCAGTTACAGTGGTTCTGCTTTCTACTACCACTTGTGCCAGTTGGTTAATATCCTTTCTGGTGTATGGCAATACAGGGGCTGATGCCTGACCGAATATACGTTTGGAGCATCTTGGGTGGTAATCCTTCTCGTCCTTATTTAGGGGTTGATAGCAGCATAAACATCTCTTCATACACGCTCCTCCTTTGTTTCTATTGGTATTATACTGATATTCCCTATGCAGTCTCTGCAGCATGTAAGTAATAATGCCATTCTGTCGCGACGATTAATTTTCCAGTTCCGCTCAGCAATGTTTAGCATCCATCCCTCTGGTATCAGACCGTCGAAAAACGAGAACATAACATTGTTAGTATATGGCTCCTGTCGCAATGGGAGCGTTAAACTTACAGGCTGGGCATCAGGCATACTGAGATAAGCCTTGTTGTAAACAAAGGTATAGCCATGCTCATCTTCAGTGATGATGCCAGCTGCGATACCATTACATAGTACTTGTCCTTTTCTCATTATTCTGTCCTCCTTTCAATGGGTACTGGCCCTAACTGCAGGTTAAAAAGTTCGAGCACTTGGTTTACCTTGTCCATACGTACGGTAGGCTTACCTTGCTCCAGTTCTCGAACAAAGCGTAAGCCTACGCCCGATTTATAAGCGAGATCTTGTTGCGTAAGATGATATTCCTTGCGTAGCTGCTTGATGGTGGTAGAAATTAATGTCTCTGTCATACCTAATTATACCTTATCGGGCGCAATTTAGGCATATTTCTTGTAATAAGCAAGAAAATAGCTCCGAAAGGGTATAAAATTAACGTTATTTATCTATTTTATACCTGATAGGGGCTAATTCGGTGTAGCCTTATGTATGTTCTACCAGTACTTGAATTTTGGATTGCTTTTTAAGAATTATCTATCACTCTACCACCAACCTGCTGGGATTCCTGTGTTTATGCAGGTTTGCGGGGTGGTGGTAGATGGGTGGTGGGTGGTAGATAATGGGGCGTTTAGGGCTTTTTGCGCTTTACAAGGTACTCCGAACCGTACTTTGTGAAGCGTTTTTGTAGCTCTGGCATGTTTGAAAGCATACGTCCGAAGCCCGAAATGCTGGCTGGTTTTAGTAAACTTACACCAACTTTCTGCTTTAGATAGCCAAAAATGGCCGAGGCACTCACCCATTCGCCATCTGTGGTGCTGGTGGCAGGCTCGAAATAATCAAAAAAGAACTGATCGGCAGCACTCTTTACACTGAACTTACGATTCGACTCAGCTATCACCTTGGTTTCCTGCTGACTGAAGTAGTAGGGCTGATGCTGATACAGGGCACGCATGGCCTGGGCATACAGCTGCTCGTAGTTGGGTGGTGTGCTCACGTCGATGGGACCTGTAAGCTCCACTCCCAAGAATCGGCGACTGCCTGATGGATCGGCCAGCACATCGGCCTGGTTGGTGGTGGCGATGAACGAGGCTCGACGTGGAAAATCCTCGACATGGCGACCATAGGGGCGCTTGATTTTTACACTCGACAGGGTGATGATGTTCTTTAGGAATCCCTGCTGGATGCGAGGCGATATCTGGTTGAACTCATCCAAATTTATCAACAGCATCTGTGCCATCTGGTTAAGTACCTGGCGCTTGTCGTCCATCTGCAGATTGCCCGTGTATCCCCAGCGCAACTCGGGTGGCAACAGCTGTTCGCAGAAGGTAGTTTTGTTCCAGCCCTGTGCCGATATCAACAGGGGTACGGCCTGATTGCCATACATGGCCATGTTGGTTACCTGCCACTGGCGAACCATGCCCAGGAACCAGGTGTAGAACCAGTCGGCCCAATGCGGGTTGTTGGTGGGCACAGTGCGGGCCAGCTGGCGTATGTGGTCCTTGCCATCCCATTTGTCGTACTGCTCCCACAGGTAATCGCCAATGGGGTTAAAGGGGCGAATCATATCCGACTGTACATAGCGTCGCACATCGTTATCCCTGGCATCAATGCCGCCCAGTCGTACTTTCATCGTCATGCCTTTCAATACGCGGTCGTCAACAGGTGTCCAGTCCATATACTTGTAGCTCTGGTCTTTATACTCGGTATAGCCCATGATGGTGTTGTAACGGAACTGGTAATGCGTGTTCAGATAATCCATCAATCGGGCTGTGGCCTGTGTGATGGCCTGCGAGTTCTTGTCGTTGTCTGGCTCTGTGACTATCTGTTCGGTTGGGCCGGGTTGCTGGGGCATGGGCTTTTCGCTAATGGGCAGTGCCAGAGCCTTGGGGTTGTAATAGGGTGCGGCATCAAGCGGCATGCGGAATGTGCTACGTACCGTAACTACCTCCTGACGGATAGGCTTGGGTAGCAATCCCTGATAAACGGTTGTGGCCAGCTGATGCCCCTGATGGCACAGGTTGGTGGCGTCCTCCTCATCTACAGGCATGCTGCCATCAGCTTTGGTAATCTTTACAAGTATGATTACCTCGTGGCCCGATGGTCCGACAAAGGCTGCCAGCGTGTAGTGCAGTATGCGGGCGGCTTGCTTTACGGCCTCGATATCATCGGGTGTGGACAGATTGTCGATAGTTAGTGCCACCACACCATTAAACGCCTTAAGGCGCAGGTTGTCGTTGGCATCTTTCTCGAATTCGGCCGATGGGTAAATCAGGTGCGAGGGATACTGTCGATCGTAGCTGTCGATATAGTCGTCGAAGGCCAGTTGCTGTCGGCGACGTGCCACGGCACCATCTTTGGTATCAGTCTTGATACGTTCCATAAAGCTTTCGATGGTTTTGGTGGATAGCTTCAAGGCGTTCTTTTTGTTGCGTAGTACAAATGTTAGTTTCATATGCTTACTGGTTTTTTTTTCTTGTCTTCTCTGGCCGAAAACGATGTTTTCTGCCAGCGAATATTTTGTTTTCTTTTTAGGAGAAAGTTATTTTCTGCCTTAGAAAACACTGTTTTCTGCCGTAGAAAACGATGAATATCGCGTGTTCTGTTTGTTATAGTACAGCCAGATGATGGTAAACGTAATCTTCAAAATAGCTGTCGAACTCTACTTCCCACTCGTAGCCCCTGCTTTTTACGTAGTTACGAATCCATTGCTGCTGTTCGGGCGATAGGGCTCGATCGCCACGTTTATACTCGTAGTAGATTTTTGCGCCATGCAGAAACTTGGTGATATCCTTACGCATCGCCGTGTAGTCCTTCTTCATCACCTTGTCGAAAAGAGTGCTGAATCCTGCAGCCCAAACCTTTACGGTTGGTTTGTCGTGCCATCGGCATTGGCCGTCGCGCAGTGTTTTGGGCATCACGCAAGTGGCTGTCTCCAGGTTGCTGGGGGCATGCTTACCAGCCATGTATCGCAGACAGTTGACCTTTAGTGGACAGTCGTTGTTGTTGCAGAGTACATACCATGAGGGGACCTTCGTAAAGTCGAATTCGGTTCCGATAGGTTTAATTTCTTTCTTGATTTCCATTTTTTAAGTTGTAATACTTAAGTTTGTTATTAATTCGCCCACAAAGATACAGAATTTTAAGCAGAAAACCAAGCATTTTGCCTTCTTTTTTATCGGCTTAAAGCACTTTTTTGCAATTATCCACCACCTACCACCCATCTGCCACCACCCTGCAAACCCGCATAAATAAAGATCTATCGGATAAGTGGTGGTAGAGTGGTAGATATTTCTCAAAATCTGTCAGGGACCTCTTACCGTGGCATATGTCCCGTGGCATAATATCTACAGACGATGATAGGCTATCGCTAAATATCTTCGAGAGATAACGTTATTAAATTGAGATGGTATGATCCAAAATCAGATGCTGGCAAAGATGCCACTTTTGTTTCTAACTCTGAAAGACTAAGTTTTTTAGGGTTCCTTTTAATTTCGGCAGCAATACCAGTGTGCTCAAATTCATTGAGGGCAATCATATCTATCTCATTCTCACCTTTACGATTCCACCAATTCCCCACTATAGTATATTGCCCCGATTCCATAGCTTGTTGTTGAAAGAACTGTTCAAGTGTACGCCCTGTAAACTGTTCATAACCTTTCCCCATATTCTGTCGCAACAAGGAAAGTTGCTGGCGTTCCACAAGTGCCTGATATGGCCACACAAAGCGGAACCAGAAACGTAGGAACTGGTCGGAAATCTCGTAAGCACTGGTTTTGCTGTTAGGTTTGGCCAGTAGGGGTTTTAGGCGTGAGATGATGTTATAGTTGTTTTCAAGATTCTGGATGAAAGTACCCATATCCTTTTGCATTGCGCCGTCTATATCCGAACGTCTGGTCATACCTCCCGCTATCAGCTGGAGAATAAACTTCATAATATAAATCTGGATTTATATAAATTGTCATTTATATTTCTGCTGCAAAGTAACAAAAAAAACTTCATATCTCCAAATATTATGGCTATTTTTTAATAGTTTACCCCACATTTGGACGAAAACCAGTTAAATTAGCGATAGCCTATTTGTCCACGGAAGATAGGTCTCTCTTTGTAAGTATTGTGCCATCTTATTCGGAATTTTCTGCAAATTTACAATGAATTCCGGATACTTACAAGTTTTTATTCGGAATTTTCTGCAAATTTACAATAAATTCCGAAAAAGCGATAGCCTATATTCGCCTATAGGCTATCGCTTTTTTGATTTTGTAGCCTTGATGGTACAAATAATAAAGTTTATGATACTCACGGAATAGAGGGTTAGGGGGATTTGTTGTAACTTTGCAGCCGAAATAGATTAATAAACAGAAATCAAATTAGCAAATATGAAGAAACTATTAGTAGCGTTATCGCTTATCGCCGGTAGCCTGACAGCATCGGCACAGTGGGGGCGTCCTGTAGATTATGCTGCAGGTCCAGGACTTAAGGATGCTTACAAGGATTATTTTACTGTAGGTGTGGCTGTAAACAAGTTCAACATCTCTGATCCTGCTCAGACTGCAATCGTTAAAAAGCAGTTTAACAGCGTTACTGCCGAGAATGCTTGGAAGCCAGGCGAGATTCATCCAAAAGAGGGTGTGTGGAACTTTGGCTTGGCCGACAGCATTGCCAACTTCTGCCGCGAAAACGGTATCAAGATGCGTGGTCACTGTTTGTGCTGGCACTCACAGTTTGCCGACTGGATGTTTACCGATAAGAAGGGCAAGCCAGTAAAGAAAGAGGTATTCTACCAGCGTTTGCGCGAGCATATCCACACCGTGGTTAACCGCTATAAGGACGTGGTTTATGCTTGGGACGTAGTAAACGAGGCTATGGCCGACGATGGTCGTCCATTCGAGTTTGTTGATGGTAAGATGGTTCCTGCCAGTCCTTATCGTCAGAGCCGTCATTTCAAGCTTTGTGGCGATGAGTTTATTGCTAAGGCATTTGAGTTTGCACGTGAGGCCGACCCAACAGGTGTGCTGATTTACAACGACTACAGCTGTGTTGACGAGGGTAAGCGCGAGCGTATATATAATATGGTGAAGAAGATGAAGGAGGCTGGTGTGCCCATCGATGGTATCGGCATGCAGGGCCACTACAACATCTACTTCCCTGATGAGGAGAAGCTGGAGAAGGCTATCAACCGTTTCAGCGAGATTGTAAACACTATCCATATTACAGAGTTGGATTTGCGTACCAATACCGAGAGTGGTGGTCAGCTGATGTTCTCGCGTGGCGAGGCTAAGCCACAGCCCTCTTATATGCAGACACTGCAGGAGGACCAGTATGCCCGCTTGTTCAAGATATTCCGCAAGCATAAGGATGTAATTAAGAACGTAACCTTCTGGAACCTGAGCGATAAGGACTCTTGGCTGGGTGTAAACAACCACCCACTGCCTTTCGACGAGAACTTCAAGGCAAAGCGCTCGCTGCAGATTATCCGTGACTTTGATGCCGCTATGGACAACCGACAGCCTATTGAGGACTTTGTGCCCAATCCATGTAACCAGCCTGGTCAGGAGTATCCACAGGTTAACTCTGAGGGTTATGCCCGTTTCCGTGTAGTGGCTCCCGATGCCAAGTCGGTAATTGTAAGCCTGGGTCTTGGTGGCCGTGGCGGTACCGTACTGCGCAAGGATAAGAATGGTGTTTGGACTGGCACTACCGAGGGCCCTATGGATCCTGGTTTCCACTACTATCACCTTACTATCGATGGTGGCGTGTTTAACGATCCTGGTACACACAACTACTTTGGCTCATGCCGTTGGGAGAGTGGTATAGAGATTCCTGCCAAGGATCAGGACTTCTATGCTTATCGCAAGGATATCAAGCATGGTAACATCCAGCAGGTAACCTTCTGGAGCGAGAGCACTGGTAAGATGCAGACTGCTAATGTTTATCTGCCTTACGGTTACGGCAAGGTGGTAAAGGGTAAGCAGGAGCGCTATCCTGTACTGTACCTGCAGCACGGTTGGGGTGAGAACGAAACCAGCTGGCCTGTACAGGGTAAGGCAGGATTGATTATGGACAACCTGATTGCCGATGGTAAGATTAAGCCATTTATCGTAGTAATGGCCTACGGACTGACTAACGACTTTAAGTTCGGTTCGATTGGTAAGTTTACTGCCGAGGAGTTTGAGAAGGTGCTCGTAGATGAGCTGATTCCTACTATCGATAAGAACTTCCTGACCAAGGCCGACAAGTGGAACCGTGCAATGGCCGGATTGTCGATGGGTGGTATGGAAACAAAACTCATTACCCTGCGCCGTCCTGAGGTATTCGGTTACTGGGGCCTGCTGAGTGGTGGTACCTATATGCCCGAGGAGATTAAGGATCCTAAGGCTGTGAAGTACATCTTCGAAGGCTGTGGCGACAAGGAGAACCCAGAAGGCATTAACAAGAGCGTTGAGGCACTGAAGGCTGCTGGATTTAAGGCCGAGGGTCTGGTTTCGGAGGGCACTGCTCACGAGTTCCTTACATGGCGCCGTTGTCTTGAAAAGATGGCTCAGAGTCTCTTTAAGTAAGGAAAAGTGCTAAAAAAGTGCGTTTTTTTAGTGGGTGAAACAAATAAAAAAGTAAATGTAACATTAGAGTAAGCCACTTTTGAAAAAATGCACTAACTTTGCACCCAGATAAAATAACAGATCGGTTAAAATTGTTTTAGTTATATTAGTAGTTAGTAGTTTTTCCTTCCCTGGGACCAAAGAAAGGCGTTTCTTGTCCCAGGGTTATTTTTTTAATTCAAAAATAATTTGTAACTTTGCAGCGAATTTAAAACCAATAGCATATTGTATGAAACGATTAATGACTATCCTTATCTGTGCAAGTATTGCACTTGTGGTTAATGCCCAGCAACACAAACTGTGGTATAGTAAGCCCGCCACCCAGTGGCTGGAAGCCCTGCCTATAGGCAATTCGCACTTAGGAGCCATGGTGTATGGCGGAACCAACACTGAGCAGATTCAGCTGAATGAAGAAACATTCTGGAGTGGCTCGCCGCACCATAACAACAACCCTGATGCCAAGACCTGTATCAAGGATGTGCGACGCCTGATTTTTGAAGGCAAAGAGAAAGAGGCTGCTGGCTTGATTGACAAGGCCTTCTTTAAAGGTCCGCATGGACAAAAGTATCTGCCATTGGGCGACCTGATGCTTTCTTTTGATTACACAACCAAGGCCGAACCAACCAATTATCGTCGCGAACTGAATTTAGGTGATGCGCTGTGCACTACCAGTTTCGAGGTGGATGGTGTGAAATATATTCGCACAGCTTTTGCCTCGCAGGGCGATAACGTGATTATCATACAGATAACAGCCAGCAAAAAGAAAGCCCTGAACTTTGGGGTTGCTTATCAGCGTAACCAGCAGGCTGTTGAGGGTGGCGCTGTGGCCAAGAACGAGCATGCCTATATTATTAATAATGTAGAGCACGAGGGTATCCCAGGAAAACTGAAGGCTGAGGTACGTGTGAAAGTGGTGGCCGATGGTACGGTGGCCAGTCATGGCAGCGACATGCAGGTGCGTAACGCTACTACTGCGACTATTTTTGTGACTGCCGCTACCAACTATGTGAACTATCAGACTATTAACGGCGACCCGATTGCCAAGAATAACCTAACCATGCAGAGTGTGCAGAGCAAAAGCTACAAGCAGTTGCTGAAGCGCCACTTGGAAAAGTATCAGGATCAGTACGATCGTGTGTCGCTGTCGTTAGGTAAAACAGCCCAGTCGGCCTTGCCTACCGATGAGCGACTGGCTGCCTTTGATGGTACCGACCTTGATATGGTGTCGCTGATGATGCAGTACGGACGATACCTGCTGATATCATCGTCGCAGCCTGGCGGTCAGCCTGCCAATCTGCAAGGCGTATGGAACGATAAGATGAATGCCCCATGGGACTCGAAATACACCATCAACATTAATGCCGAGATGAACTACTGGCCCGCCAATGTGGGTAACTTGGCAGAGACACAGGAGCCTCTGTTCTCGATGATTCGCGACTTGAGCGTAACGGGTGCTAAAACAGCCCGTAGCATGTACAACTGTCCTGGTTGGGTGGCACATCACAACACCGACCTGTGGCGTATTGCAGGACCTGTGGATGGTGCCACATGGGGAATGTTCCCCACAGGTGGCGCCTGGCTTACCACACACCTGTGGCAGTACTACCTTTATACAGGCGACAAGCGATTCCTTGAGGCTTGCTATCCCATCCTGAAGGGCGCTGCCGATTTCCTGCTGTCGTATATGCAGGAATATCCTAAGAATGGCGAGGTGAAACAGGCTGCAGGCTGGCTGGTAACGGTACCAACGGTATCGCCCGAGCATGGTCCTGTAGGCAAGGGCACCACGGTAACTGCCGGATCGACGATGGACAACCAGATTGTGTTTGATGTGCTGAGCAGCACACTGAAGGCTCACCAAATATTAGGTTATAACAATGTGGTATATACCACCATGCTGAGCAATGCCATTGCCAAGCTGCCACCTATGCAGATAGGACGTTACGGACAGCTGCAGGAGTGGCTGATAGATGGCGACGATCCTAAGGACGAGCATCGCCATATATCGCATCTGTACGGATTGTATCCCTCGAACCAGATATCGCCCTATAGTCATCCCGAGTTGTTTACGGCTGCAGCCAACACCCTGAATCAGCGTGGCGATATGGCTACAGGCTGGAGTCTGGGCTGGAAAATTAACTTCTGGGCACGTATGCTGGATGGTAATCATGCCTTTACGATTATCAAGAACATGCTACACTTGCTGCCCGACGACAGTAAGGCAAGGGAATATCCCGATGGACGTACTTATCCTAACCTGTTTGATGCCCATCCACCTTTCCAGATTGATGGTAACTTTGGTTGCTCGGCAGGTGTGTGCGAGATGCTGCTGCAGAGTCATGACGGTGCTGTACATCTGTTGCCTGCCCTGCCTGACAGCTGGAAAGATGGTGAAGTGAGTGGACTGGTGGCCAGAGGTGCCTTTACAGTTAGCATGAAGTGGCATCAGGGCGAGTTGACTGAGGCTACGATTTACTCGAAGATTGGCGGACAGCTGCGCTTGCGTTCGTATGTGCCCCTGCAGGGAGCGGGTTTGGTACCTGCCCAGGGTGAGTGTAGCAACGAATTGTTGGCGCCTGCATCTATCCGCGAGCCATTGATGTCGGACGAGCTGAAGGACTTTAAAACACTGCCCGTCCGTAAGGTGTACGAGTATGATATCATGACGGCACCTGGGAAAACGTATTACATTAAACATTAAAGATTAAACATTAAAAATGAAACATCAACTATTCATGTTGTTGGCATTTTGTGTGGGGCTGGAAGCCTCGGCACAAACATTGCCTTACCAGAATCCCAATCTCTCGGCTAAAGAGAGAGCAATCGATCTTTGTAGCAGACTGACTTTGGAAGAGAAAGCCATGCTGATGCTGGATGAGAGTCCGGCCATCCCCCGCTTGGGTATCAAAAAATTCTTTTGGTGGAGCGAGGCGCTGCATGGTGCGGCTAACATGGACCATGTAACGGTGTTCCCCGAGCCTGTGGCTATGGCGGCATCGTTTAACCCTGCGCTACTGTATCGTGTGTTCGATGTGGCTTCTACCGAGTTCCGTGCCCAGTATAACGAGCGTATGCTGCGTGGTTCGGGTGAGGACGAGAAGTTTCACAGTCTGAGCGTGTGGACACCTAACGTAAACATCTTCCGCGACCCACGATGGGGTAGAGGACAGGAAACCTACGGCGAAGACCCCTATCTGACTGCTGTGATGGGCGACCAGGTGGTGCGTGGATTGCAGGGACCTGAGGATGCCAAGTATCGTAAGCTGTGGGCTTGTGCCAAGCACTATGCCGTACACAGCGGACCAGAATATACTCGCCATAGCGCTAACCTGACCAACGTGTCGCCCCGCGACTTCTGGGAGACGTATATGCCTGCCTTTAAAAAGTTGGTTGAGGATAGTAAGGTGCGTGAGGTGATGTGTGCTTACCAGCGACTGGATGACGACCCTTGCTGTGGTTCGCAGCGCCTGCTGCAGACCATCCTGCGTGATGAATGGGGGTTCAAGTATCTGGTGGTGAGCGACTGTGGTGCTGTGAGCGATTTCTACGAGTCGCACAAGTCGTCGAGCGATGCTGTACATGCTTCGGCCAAGGCTACCATTGCTGGTACCGATGTGGAGTGCGGCTATGGTTATGCCTACCGTAGTATTCCTGAGGCTGTGAAGCGTGGTTTGATAACCGAAGCTGAGGTGGATAAACATGTGGTACGACTGTTGGAAGGTCGCTTCGACCTAGGTGAGATGGACGATCCTGCCTTGGTGGAGTGGAGTAAGATTCCATATTCAAAGATGTCGTGCAAGGCGCATGCTGCTACAGCCCTTGATATGGCCCGACAGACCATTGTACTGTTGCAGAACAAGGGAAACATCCTGCCTCTGAAGAAGAATGCCGAGAAGATAGCTGTGATAGGTCCGAATGCCGATAACGCCCCGATGATGTGGGGTAACTACAACGGTATGCCAAACCACACGGTTACCATTCTGGACGGTATCAAGGCCAAACAAAAAAAACTGTATTATGCTGCAGGTTGCGACCTGACCTACGACAAGGTGATGGACTGTCTGATGGCATCGCAGTGTAGCTTTGAGGGCAAAAAAGGTATGAAGGGCACCTTCTGGAACAACCGTGAGATGAAGGGTAAGCCTGTTACTACCCAGTATTACACTACACCGCTGGCTGTAACCACCGCAGGTATGCATAACTTTGCCCCAGGCGTGCAGTTAGAGGATTTTGCCGCTAAGTACGAAACGGTATTTACACCTAAAGAGGCTGGCGAGTATGTGGTTAACGTGGATGGCTGTGGCCATTTTGAGCTGTATATCGATGGCGAGCGTAAGTTTATGCACCACATCTGGCGCACCACACCTAACCGTGTGGCTATCCAGGCCGAGAAGGGTAAGAGCTATCGTATAGAGGTGCGTTTTGCGCATGTTCATACTTATAATGCAAATCTGAAGATTAATATCGCTAAGGAGTTGCCTATCGACTATCAGCAGATGATTGCCCAGCTGAAGGGTATCAACAAGGTGATTTTCTGTGGCGGTATCTCGGCTGCACTCGAAGGCGAGGAGATGCCAGTACAGATTGATGGCTTTAAGGGTGGCGACCGTACCAGCATTGAGTTGCCTAAAGTGCAGCGCGACTTCCTGAAAGCCTTGAAGGACGCTGGTAAGCAGGTGATATTTGTGAACTGTTCGGGTTCGGCTATCGCCCTGACACCCGAGACGGAGAACTGCGA
Organism: uncultured Prevotellaceae bacterium; assembly: GCA_902789415.1. Classification (GTDB taxonomy): domain Bacteria; phylum Bacteroidota; class Bacteroidia; order Bacteroidales; family Bacteroidaceae; genus Prevotella. The sequence continues at coordinate 57,828 of CADAOD010000002.1, read as the reverse complement.
TGCCATTGTGCAGGCATGGTATGCCGGCCAGGAGGGTGGAACAGCCATCGCCGAAGTGCTGTTTGGCGACTGTAACCCCAGCGGCAAACTGCCCATTACCTTCTATAAGAACGATCAGCAGCTGCCCGATTACGAGGACTACTCGATGAAGGGCCGTACCTATCGCTATTTTGATGATGCCCTGTTCCCATTCGGCTATGGCTTAAGCTATACTACCTTTGAGGTTGGCGAGGCTAAGGTTGAGGTAGCTACCGAAGGTGAGCTTTATAACGTACAGATACCTGTAACCAATACAGGAAGCAAGAATGGTACCGAAACCATTCAGCTGTATATCCGCAACCTGCAGGATCCTGATGGTCCGCTGAAGAGCTTGCGTGGCTTTGAGCGTTTGGATATCAAGGCAGGACAGACTGCTACTGCCAACTTGAAGCTGACCAAGGAATCGTTTGAGTTCTGGGATACGGAAACAAACACCATGCGAACCAAACCCGGAAAGTATGAGATACTCTACGGAACCAGTTCGTTGGATAAAGATCTGAGAAAAATGACCATCACCTTTTAGTGGTGGTCTTTTTTTTGCGCAGAACAAATATGGTAGCCAGAATCATGAACAGTACCACAAAGGCTGCGCCAATGTAGAACCAGTAATCAATAACTGACCTTTCCTTGATTTTCTCCCATATCTCGCGGAGCACTTCCTGGCGGTCGCCGCTATCGCGTAGGAAGCTGCAACGGCTGATGACATCCTTGGTGGGATACATCACGCTATCTACATGTACGGCGGTAGCTTCGGGACCAAAGAAATAGCTCAGATCGATAGCGGGCAGACTGTCGTTGGTAACGGCTTTCAGTATCTCGGGCGTGCCGATGGCTGAGCTATAGCCCGTTTCCTCCATACATAGCAAGGCTATATCGGGGCGGCACAGAAAGTTCATCCATAGACTGGCGGCCTTGATGTTCTTACAGGTGGTAGGGATGACCCAGCAGTCGGCCCAGCAATCGCTACCCTCGATGGGTACCACATATTGCAGGTTTACATCTTCGCCTGCCTCGTCGATAGCCCATTTGGCATCGCCGTTCCAGGTAACACTCATCCAATCCTTACCTGCAATCATCAGGCGCTTGTCGTCCTCTACATCAAAACTCTTCATTTGTGGACGGGCTGTTTCCAATAGGTCTTCGACAATGGCAATGTTGCGGTTGGTCATATAAGCAGCCAACAGGTTGCGGTTGGCTACACCCGACTTGATATCGTTGTAGAACGCGTAGTTGATAAACACGTTGTAGAGATCGCTGAACGAGTCTTTCATAATCACCTTGCCGCGGTATTTAGAGTCGAGCAGGAAGCCCCAGCTGTTTACCTCTTCGGGTTTTACGTACTGGGTGTTGATAAGTACGCCTGTGGTACCCCAGAAGTAGCCTACGGTATAATCCTTGGCTGTAAGGCCTTGCGCCTCGCTGATATTCTGCAGCAGATGATCGATGAAAGGCGAGGTGCCATGCATATAGTTGGGCACGCCTTGAGCCACGAAACTGGTGTCGATAGGCAACAGCATCTTGTATTTCATCATGCGTTCGGCCAGGTATTCGGGCGGGCAGAACACATCAATCTCTGCCTGCTGGTTCTGAATCATGGCAAAGCACTCTTCGGGGTAGTCGTAGGTTACGTAGCTTACCTTAATAGGCTGACCAGTAACCTCCTTGTACCATTTCTCAAACTTCTCAACGACGCCTACACCGATGTAGTCGCCCCAGTTATAAACCTTTAGTATCTGTTGACGGTCCTGTGCCTGTATGGCCAGACTGCAACACAAGGCAAGAATAGCGGTTGCCACCCGTTTCATATCGTTCCTGTTTTTTGTTTTAGCGCTCTTCGTGCTCCTTCATATAGTCGCGTGGCGACATGCCGTAGAATTTCTTGAATACGGTAGAGAACGAGGCTGAGTTTGCAAATCCACATGCATACATCACCTCGGTAACGTTCATGCCTTGGTTGGCCAGCAGCTGGGCGGCCTTCTTCAGGCGGATATTGCGGATAAAGTCGTGAGGCGTCTGGCCGGTCAGGTCCTTCATCTTACGATGCAGGTGTACACGGCTGATACCAACAGTATCGGCAATCATATCAACACTCAGGTCGGAGTTGTTCAGATTCTTGTTAATGCACTCCATGATGCGCTCCAACAGCTTCTCGTCGGGCGATTTCAGATGTATCTCATCAACCTGCTCTTCCAAGTTGTCGTTGCGCTCGTACTTCAGGCGCAGCAGGCGTTGCTTGTTGATGAGGTTCATGATGGTGCGACGCAGAATATCCATGTTGAATGGTTTTACAATATAAGCATCGGCACCTGTCTCCAGACTCTCAAGCTTATCCTCATCGCGGTTCTTAGCAGTAAGTATTACCACTGGGATAGAGTTGGTGTTTGGATTGGTTTTTATGCGAGAACACAGGGTGTTACCATCCATCTCGGGCATCATAATATCGCTCAATACCAGGTCGGGCTTGGTACGGATGACCTCGCCGAGTGCTTCGCGACCATTGGTGCAGGTACGTACATCGTAATCATTCGATAACTCGCTCTCTAAGTAGTTGCGAATCTCCTCGTCGTCTTCGGCAATCACAATCGTGAGTTTTCGGTTGCTTGCTGCCATTTCGGTCATTGGATTCGTCTCCTCTATTTCGGACTCCTCCTCCAATAACAACTCAGGAGTGATAGGCTCGGCCTCTTCGGCGTCGGTAATCATCTCGTCGGCATTCAGGTGGCTGTTGCCCAATGGGATGGTAATCACAAACTCGCAACCCTTATCCAGATTGTGCACGGTAATGTTTCCATGATGCAACTCTACCAGCGAACGGGTGAGGTCGAGACCGATACCAGTACCCACGTAACGGTCGTTAAGCGAGGTGGAAGTCTGATAGAAACGGTCGAAAATCTTGTTTATCTTATCCTCTGGGATACTTTCACCATTGTCGTAGATGGCGATGGAAGCCGATTCGGCAGTATGGGTGATACGAATGCCAATCTCGCCGCCAGTAGGTGTGTACTTGAAGGCGTTAGAGAGAACATTCATGAATACCTTGTCGAAGTTCTGGCGGTCGATCCATACAGGAATATTGTCGTTATCATGCTCGTAGATAAACTTAATCTGCTTGGTCTTGGCCTGATTATCAAACAGGTCGTAGATATCCTTGGCAAAGCTTACCAGGTTAGTCTCGCGCATACGCATCTGCATCTGGCCTTTGTCGATCTTTCGCAGGTCCATCATCTGGTTTATCAGACTAAGGATACGCTCGGCATTGCGGCGGATGGTTTCGTAAACGGCTTTGCGGTTGGGGTCGTTGTCGTTCTTGATAAGTGAGAGCAACGGCGTGATAATCAGCGTCATAGGTGTGCGAATCTCATGACTCATGTTCATAAAGAAACGCAACTTGGCTTCGCCCATCTCTTCGGCATGGATATGAGCCTGAAGGCGCAGCTTGTCCTGCTCCTTGTGGCGGCGGTAAACCAGGTACTGCCAAGCAAACATGCCGATAACCATGGCGTAGAAGAAATAAGCCCATGCCGAGCGATACCACGGACTGTGGATAATGACTGTGAACTCTCTTACGGGTGTTTCTACGTTATTTCGTTCGGCCTTAACTCTGAAGCGGTAGGTGCCTTGAGGCAGATGTGACAAGGTGAGGATATTCTCGCCAGGCTGCAAGCGGTTGAATGGCTCGCCATTGATGCTATATAAATAAGAAATGTGTTCTGGGTTCTCGTATGTCAGGGTTGAGAACTGGATAGAGAACGTGTTGTCGCTATAGCTGAGTTCGAAGCGGTTGCTGGCAATGATGGTGGTGTCGGTAACCTGGTAGTCGCCCGAAAGGGTGGCTCGGCTTACCTGCTGACCATTGATAGAGAAAGCTGTGAGTTCAACCTCGGCCTCCCACTTGCTGGGAGCAATATGGCGCGCGTCGAACCAAGAGATACCAGCTGTACCACCCATGGTCAGGATGCCATCTGGCGTAATGAAAGAGGCGCCATCGCTGAACTCGTTACTCTGCAGACCGTCATCCACAAAGTAGTTCTGCCAAATGTTTGATTTTGGTGTGAAACAACTTAATCCATGATCGGTACCTATCCAAAGACGTCCTTGCAAGTCTCGCTCGATAGTGGCGATACCATTATCGGCCAAGCCATTGGCACGTGTATATTGCTTGGTTTGGTGGGTGCGTAGGTCGTAGCGGAACAATCCCTCGTTGGTGCCATACCAGAGATTACCATCGTACTCGCGAGTAATTCTTACGGGGGTGCTGTAGTTCAGACAGTTCATACCAAAGGTGCTGGTCCAGTTGTTGGTGCGGATGTCGAGACAGCACAAGCCCATCGTGGTGGATACATACAGACGCTTGCCGTCGGGCGACATCTGCACTTGCGACACATAATCGTTGGTAATGCAGTTCATCTTTCTGTTCTTGTCTGCGCCATTCTTCATTTTGTATATGGCTATCACATGCCCGTCGTTAGAGTCCATTCTGATAACGCCATGTCGCATGGTAGCTAACCACAGACTGCCATCGTTGCCAACAGCTATATCCATGACTATCAGGTTGGGATCCTGTGGGAACGGTACTCTGTGATATTGGAATGTTACAGGATCTACCCAACCGATTCCTTCGCGATAGGTGCCTAACCAGATACGTCCCTTCTGGTCCTCGGCCAAGGAAACAATCACCGATGGATACTGATCTTTGAGGTGTTTGGATACTTTGGAATTGTAATCATAGCAGTACAGACCATCCTTGTCGGTACCTACCCATACACGTTTCTTGCTGTCCATAATAACGCTTACTACGCAAGCTGTACCTAATATGTTATGAACACCAAGTTTGTGGCCCATGTAGTTAAAGCCCTTAAAATTAATGGGCTGCATAAAGATTCCCTTCTGTAGCAAGCCAAACCACAGGTTACCGCTCTTGTCCTCGGTAATGGAATATACCTTACTCATGGGGAGATCGACCTCGAGTGAGAAGAATGGGTTGTCGATGAGTTCGGGCTTGCGAGGATCATAGAGGGCTATACCCTTACCATCGTAACCTATGATGATGTTGCCATCGTGTGCGCAATAGAGCGCCGATACGGCTTTGGTGCCTGTCTCGGCTATGTGTACAAATGTGTCGCCCTGCATTCGGAAGACACCGCAATTGGTACTGCCGGCATATATGATACCGTCGGCTCCTTCGCAGAGACATGAGAATACGACACTAGGGAGATTTTCCATGTGGCGTTTGATGTTTTTGCCGTTGTACGAGATAAGTCCCATGTGATCTGTTGCAATCCATAGGGTACCTGTACGGTCCTCAATCATGTCGTTTACTGTATGTATGGCAGCCAATGGACCTTTCTCCTGATAGGCTGTCTTCTGATCCTTGAACTTCAGGATACCTAAGCCAGAGGTTCCCACCAGTACGTCGCCATTGGCACGCTCCAGGAAGCAGTTGGGGTAACTGTGACCGGCGTTGCCGTTCTTGTCGTACATGGTGACATTATGGAATTTGGTGCCGTCCCACGTTTGTAGGGCGCCATACATGCCAAAATAAAATAGGCCTTTGCGATCTTGCATCATACTGTTCACGTAGTTGCTTGCCAATGAGCTGTCGTGCTCATTCTCTTTCTTGAATACGCGGAACTGATAACCATCGTAGCGGTTGATACCGTTACGGGTGGTAGTCCAAATGAATCCCTCGTTATCAAGATATACTTGCGTTACAAAACTGCTTGATAGTTGCTGATCGGTAGAGAAGAACTTTCCCCTTTGGGCGAAAGCACTCATCGAGAGGAATAACGTAGCTAGTGTCAGTATAATCTTAACTTTCATTGTTTTTAGTAATAAGATGGTTGCGTTAGTCGTTTCACTTTTTTATTATTTGTTGCAAAGATAGTGTGTTTTTTGTGATGTAACAAACAAATGTTACAAAAATTAAACTTTTTGATACAAATAATGTGATTTTACTCCTTAAAATGCCCTACCTTTGCACCCAGATTATATTATTTGTAACATTTGTAATGATGAAAAGACGACTGTATTTGTTAAAATCACTGGTATTTTTGGTGTGTGTAACAGTTACTGCCCAGCTAAAAGCTGCTAGTCAGTTTGTGCTGTTTCAGCCAGCTGCTGATGCCTGGCAGTTGATGAATATGACTATAGGCTTGAGCGAGAAAGAGCATAGTTGTGTGCAACTGGCTGCCAAAAATCTGATAGTGGATTTTGAGAAAGTAACGGGACAGAAAGCAACGCTCTCTGAGGGTGCTGTTGAAGTGCTGGTTGGTACAGTGGGGTGTAATCAGCAGATTGACCAATGGGTGAAGCAGGGGGTGCTGCCCGGCTTAAAGGGTAAGACAGAGAAGTATATTATAAAAACCATCGGTAGTCAGCTGGTGATTGCCGGTAGCGATAAGCGTGGTACAGTGTATGGCATCTACGAGCTGTCGAAACAGATAGGCGTGTCGCCATGGTATTATTGGGCCGATGTGCCAGTTGAACAGCACGCTACTATATATATTAAGAAAGGTGAGTATACCGACGGTGAGCCAGCTGTTCGCTATCGTGGTTTGTTCTTGAATGACGAGGCGCCTTGTTTAACAACGTGGGTGAAGAATACTTTTGGTACTAACTATGGTGGTCATGAGTTCTACGAAAAGGTGTTTGAGCTGATTCTGCGTCTGAAAGGTAACTACCTGTGGCCAGCCATGTGGGGATGGGCTTTCTATGCTGATGATCCTGAGAACCTGAAGACGGCCGACCGGATGGGTGTGATGATGGGTACATCGCACCACGAGCCTATGGCGCGTAACCATCAGGAGTATGCCCGCCATCGTAAAGAGTGGGGTGCTTGGAACTATTCTACGAATAAAGATAATCTGGACCGCTTTTTCCGTGAGGGAATAGAGCGCATGAAGCATACCGACGACATTGTGACCATTGGTATGCGTGGCGATGGCGATGAGGCGATGGGTAACGGTACTGATACCCGCTTGCTTGAAGACATTATTAACAACCAGCGCCGTATTATTAAGGAGGTGACTAAGCGTCCTGCTAAGGAAACACCTCAGATCTGGGCCTTGTATAAAGAGGTGCAGGATTATTACGATGCCGGTTTGCGCGTGCCCGATGATGTAACCATTCTGCTTTGTGATGATAACTGGGGTAACGTGCGCCGTATTCCTTCTGCTGAAGAGAGAAAACGTAAAGGTGGTTGGGGATTGTATTACCATGTGGATTATGTGGGTGCGCCCCGTAATTCGAAATGGATTAATGTAACGCCCATCCAGAATATGTGGGAGCAGTTGCAGCTGGCCTATAACGGTGGTATCCAGAAACTGTGGATACTGAATGTAGGCGATCTGAAGCCGATGGAGTATCCTATCCAACTGTTTATGGATATGGCATGGAATCCTGCTAAGTACCAGATTGACAATCTTTTAGACCATACTCGTGATTTCTGTGCCGAAAGTTTTGGTGAGGAACATGCCAACGAGGCTGCATCGATTCTGAATCTGGTTTGTAAGTATAATGGTCGTATTACATCCGAGATGTTGGATGCGCGTACCTATACCTGCGAGGAATTTGAACGTGTGGTAAACGAATACAAAGCCCTTGAGACTCGTGCGCTGCGCTTGTTTATTGAACTGAAGCCTGAGTGCCAGGATGCTTATCGTCAGTTGATACTCTTCCCTGTACAGGCGATGGGTAATATCTACGAGATGTACTATGCGCAGGCCATGAACCTGCAACTGGCAAAACAGCATGATCCTGAAGCCAATGAGTGGGCTAACCGCTGTCGTCAGGCGTTTAAACGCGACTCGTTGCTGTGTAATTATTATAATAAGGTGATGGCTGGTGGTAAATGGGATGGCATGATGATTCAGAAACATATCAGCTATCGCACTTGGAACGATAATTTCCGTGCCGATGTTTGCCCACGTCTGGTTGAGGTGCCCACCCCTGTCAGCGGACCGGTATTCTCGCCCAGCGATGGTTATATCAGCATAGAGGCTGAGCATACCTATAGTCGTGAGGATGCTAAAAATGCTACTTGGACTGTGATTCCTTATATGGGTCGTACGTTGAGTGGCATCTCGCTGATGCCTTATACTGCTTCTACCGATCAGGCCAAACTGACTTATCAGTTCATGGCTGCTGATGTAAAGACCGTGAAGGTGCATGTCGTCACTAAGTCGACACTCGACTTTCTGGATAAGGGCGGCTTGGTTTATGATGTCGCTATTGATGGACAGGCTCCAGTGAAAGTTAATTTTAACCAGGAACTGAACGAAAAGCCTGAGAATATCTACTCGATTTATTATCCCACGATTGCCAGCAGAGTTGTGGAGAAGATTATAGAGGTACCCGTTGATTCTAACGTCGATGTACATGAACTTATTATCCATCCACAGGATCCTGGTATTGTTTTCGAAAAGATTGTGATAGATTTGGGTGGTTATCAAAAACAATTCTTGTTTGGTAAAGAGTCGCCTAAAAAGTATAATTAGGCACTTTTATCCGCCATTATTTGGCTGTTACGAAAAGAATGAGTAATTTTGCGCTCAAATTTGATACCAAGATGGAGAGAAAATGGGATTTTAAGAGCTGGTGTCCGTTCGTGACAATTATTGGATTTGCAGTGGTGTGCTTCTGTTTTTTCCAGTTCCTGTATCCCTACCATTTCTTTTTCAAGGGCCAGAATCAACTGTTCTTGATGTCGTGGTCGTATGTGAACACGCTGTTTGCCAAACCGGCTTGGATGGCTTGTCTGGCGGGAGAATTCCTGACTCAGTTTTATGAGTATGATGTGGCTGGTGCTGCCATCCTGACGCTATCGCTCACTCTTTTGTTTGTGTTGGCGTACAAGGCACTCGACAGTCTGCTGAAAAATAAATGGATAGTCCTGTTGGTGGCCCTGGTTTTAACCATGCGTGAGGCTTCGTGCCATTTTTCTTATGCTTATACGTTGTCGTCGACATTTGCCTTGATTGGCGGTCTGTTGATGTTCTTGGTGCTGCGTAGAGTGATGGCGCTCCGTTGGCCTTGGACTTTAATGGCGGTTTTGGCAGGCACGTTGTCGGGTTACTGGTTGTTTGGCTATGGTGTATGGGCGTTTCTGTTGCTGTCGGCCTTTGTGGCATGGAAGGTGGCGGTTCCTGTAGCTATAGCTTTAGCTTGTCTGATGCCTCTTGTGAGGAGTCACTACAACTTGACTACGACAGGTTTGTACAAATATCCGGGCTTGGAAAGTTTGCATGCGCCAGATTTCAACAGAGAGACTGACCTGCATATGATCCATAGTTATGAAGTTGGTGATTGGGACGATGTGATAAAGACGGCTACTTCCGATAAAGTGTTAGATGCTTTTAGAGTGAACGGCCATCCGCAGGTACGATTGTCTCAGGATGCGCAAGTGTCATCTACTGTACGGCGGTTCATGTATAATCTTGTACAGGCCCAACGTGGCAATCTGCCTGATGTGCTGCTGGAATTCTATCCCAACTACCTGGGTACCTTCACTAGTATGATTGGCACTAATATCCCTATGTTGATGTTTATGAACCTGCACGAGTTCTATTTTGCGATTGGCGATATAGCCCGTGCAGAGAGGGGCGCTTTTATGGCGAGTGTGTCTGTTCCAAGTAACCGAAATGCCTATTGTGTAAAGCGCTTGGCAGAATGTGCATTGGTAAGGGATGACCAGAAAGCAACTGATAAGTTCATTGGATTGCTATGTCAAACTATTCCATATAGTGATTGGGCTGAAAATGCTGCTCATGATGACCGCTATCGGCAGAAGGCGCAGTATATCAATCTGCAGGATACCATTTCGCCCAGCGAGGAGTCGTGCGATATCATGTCGCAGTTGGTTAAGTCGAACCCTCAAAATGTAGTGGCTCTCGACTATTTACTGTGCAGTCAGTTGTTGAAAAAGGATATCGATTCTTTTAAACGCGACTATGATTTGTACTGTACAGAGCATCCGCGTATCAAGAAACTCTATCAGGAAGCGTTGTGCATCTGGCTCATGAAGAATAATGCCGGCCAGGAGGAGTGGCAGAAGTATATCAAGGACGACCAGGTGAAGGATAGATTAAAAGAATACATGGCCGAAAAGGGTAGTCCGCGTTTTGCCGATACCTATTGGTTCTACTTTGATGTTTTTAACCTTGGTGGTCATTAAAACTATGAATATGATGAATACAAAAAACGTATATATCTGCATAGCTCTGATTTTTCTAGTGCTGCTCTCGGCTTGTACGCCTACTCCACATAATGTGAAGCAGAGCAATCTGGAAGTTGAGATATATCCCGATTACAAGGATGTTACTATACCCGTGAATATTGCTCCGCTGAATTTCGTGGTGCGAGGCGCTGAGTCTATTGAGGTAAAGGTTGGCGACCTGACGATAAACAGTGGTGACGGCCTTGCTAAGTTTGGGGAAGGAGAGTGGCATACACTTTTGGAGCAGAACGATACGTTAGAGGTTGAGGTGACGGCTTTAAAGGATGGGCAGTGGACGGCATACAAACACTTTTGTTGGTATGTGGTACGCGACAGCCTCGACAGCTATCTGTCCTACCGACTGATAGAACCTGGCTACTCTGTTTGGAACAGATTACAGATCAAACAGCGTTGTGTGGAGAATTTCGAAGAGTTTGCTTTAGGCGACTATAACCTTCAGGAGAATCGTTGTATGAACTGTCATACGCCTAGTAGCCAAAATCCCAAGTTGTCGATGATGTATGTAAGAGGCAAGGGCGGAGGTGCTATCCTTAATCAGGACGGTAGACTCAGAAAACTGGATATCAAGACTCCGGAGATGGTTGCAACCTCTACCTATTTCCAGTTTTCTACATCTGGACGATATATTGTTTTCTCATCGAACGTTGTTGTGCCTGCTGTACAGGCGTCGGCGCAAAAACGTCTTGAAGTTTATGATACGGAGTCGGATGTATATGTGGCCGATCTTGACCAGCATGTGATTATTCATTCGCCTTTGTTGTCTGATCCTGAATGGCTTGAGACATTCCCGACTTTCTCCCCCGATGGGAAATACATTTACTATTGCACGTCACCCCGTGTGGAATTGCCACAGAATTATAAGGATCTGAAGTATGCATTGGTTAGGATTCCTTTTGATGAGGCAAAAGGCGTTATCGGTACTCAGGTTGATACGCTGTTCACAGCCCGTAGTGTCTGCCATCCAAGAGTTTCGCCTGATGGAGAGAGGCTTCTTTTCTCGGTTCAAGATTATGGAACCTTCCCGATATGGCATCAGGAGGCTGATTTGTGGATGATGGATTTAAAAACAGGTGCCATCGACTCGTTAAGTGTCGTTAACTCGGATATGAGTGATACTTATCACAGTTGGTCGAGTAATTCTCGATGGTTTGTGTTTGCCTCGAAACGAGATGATGGTTTGTATGGCAAGCCTTATTTCTGTTATGTGGATAAATATGGTGTGGCTCATAAGCCTTTCTGTCTGCCACAACAAGATCCGACTGTCTATGATGACATCTTAAAATCATTTAATGCGCCAGAGATGGCGAAAGGTAGAATGCCATTTAACGCCGTAGATGTGGCCAATGCATTGAAGCTTCCTGCTGAGCAATTTGTATACGGTAAATAATCAACAGAACTATAAATAAGTATTAAAAGGTGTGTAGCAAGAAGAAATGATCTTTTTGCTGTTTGTATCATGAACTTTGTAAATTGTAACATCCTCTTTTGTTTGTTACTATATATAAAGTTTGTGTTTCTAATTTCTTAGCGGGAATTTACTTAAAATTAATAATTTTGCACCCGCTTTTACGGCGTGAAGTCGCTTACAACGATGTGAAGTCGGACAATTTTTATCAATTAACTATAGTTCAAATTATGTATCAAAATCAATCAAGATGAAACAGCTAACAAGTCTTTTGAAACGGGCTGTCCCCTCTTTGCTTCTGCTTTTCTGCTCTGCTTTCGCGCAGGCGCAGGGAAACGGTATTAGCATTAAGGGTTCGGTCGTTGACAATGCAGGTGAGCCATTGATTGGCGCATCAGTTGTTGTGAAGGGAAATGCTGGTCAAGGTACGATATCGGACTTTGACGGTAATTTCCAGCTGAAGGTTCCTTCTGAAAGCTCAATTATTGTAGTGAGCTACGTAGGAATGAACACTAAGGAGTTGAAAGTGGGTCGCGAGCGCACTTTCAGAGTTGTGCTTACTGACAACACTCAGCTTACTGAGGTGGTTGTCGTTGGTTTCGGCCAGCAGAAGAAAGCCTCGGTAGTAGGTGCTATCACACAGACTACTGGTGAGGTTCTGGAGCGTGCCGCAGGTATCACCGACATTGGTGCAGCCCTGACTGGTAACCTGCCTGGTGTTGTAACCACTGCTTCACAGGGTATGCCTGGTGAGGAAGAACCAAAGATTCAGATCCGTGGTGCTTCTTCTTGGAACAACTCTGAGCCTCTGGTTTTGGTAGATGGTATCGAGCGTCCAATGTCAAGTGTTGACATCCAGTCGGTTGCTACCATTTCTGTTCTGAAAGATGCTTCTGCTACTGCCGTTTATGGTGTGAAGGGTGCTAATGGTGTTATCCTTATTACTACTAAGCGTGGTGCTGAGGGTAAGGCTCAGATCAGTGTATCTGCCAATGCCATTGTGAAGATTCCTTCAAAGTTGCCAGACAAGTATGATTCTTATGATGCTCTCGTTGCACGTAATGTAGCAGTGGAGCATGAGTTGAACATTTATCCTTCTAGTTGGGCTTACGTTCGTCCGATGAGTTTCATTCAGAACTATCGTAACACTGACCCTACTGCTAAGGATGAGTATGGTAACCTTATTTCAGAGCGCTATCCTAACGTTGACTGGCAGCGTGCATTGTTTAAGGATTATACCATGTCGTATAACGCTAACCTGAACGTTTCTGGTGGTACTCGTTTCGTTAAGTATTTCGCTAGCGTTGACTTCGTGAGCGAAGGTGACCTTTATAAGGACTTTGGTAATGGTCGTCAGTATCCTACTGGTTATGACTACAAGCGTGTAAACGTTCGTTCTAACCTTGACTTCAATATTACTAAGTCGACAGTATTTAAGGTAAACATCGCAGGATCTAACGGTCGTCAGATGACACCTTGGAGCAACTCGGTTAACAACGACTGGCAGGTGTCTCAGCAGTGGGCCGGTGTTTATAACATCTCGCCTGATGCTTTCATGCCAAAGTACAGCGATGGTTCATGGGGTTTCCTGCCTGGCTCTACCAACGTCAGCAATGCGGCTGTAAGTGTCGCTCTTGGCGGTACACAGTATATTACAACCACACGTATCACTACCGACTTCGTGCTGGAGCAGAAACTCGACTTTATCACAAAGGGTTTGAGTGCACGCGGTATGATTTCGTGGGATAACACCTTCCGTGAGGATAACCGTGGTATCAACGACCTTTATAACGATCCTCAGTACAAGTGGATTGACCCTCAGACAGGTGCCGTTACTTACAAGTCGGCTTATGAGGGCTATGACCGCTTCGACTATACCCAGGGTAACAAGTGGTCAACTCAGAATGGTAAGGTTCAGGACTGGGCTACTCAGCGTAACCTTAACTATCAGGTACAGTTGAACTGGGCTCGTAGCTTTGGTTTGCACGACCTTTCTGCAATGGGTGTATTTGCTCGTCAGGAGTATGCAACTGGTTCTGTAATTCCAAACTATCGTGAGGACTGGGTATTCCGTGCTACATACGCATACGCAGGCAAGTACTTCTTAGAGTACAATGGCGCCTACAATGGATCAGAGAAGTTCTCTAAGGACAACCGCTTTGCATTCTTCAACTCAGGTGCTATCGGTTGGATGGTAAGTGAGGAGCCTTTCATGAAGTATCTGCGCGAGAATAAGATCGTAGATATGTTGAAGATCCGTGCATCTTATGGTGAAATTGGTGATGACAACGTTGGTGGTCGTTTCCTCTATATGACACAGTGGGCTTATGGTGGTCAGTCAACTCTGGACACCGCTCAGGGTGGCAACAACAACCCATACAAATGGTATCGTGAGGAAACTGTAGGTAACCCAAATGTACATTGGGAGACTGTAAAGAAGATCAACCTCGGTATTGACTACGGATTGTTTGGTGGTCTGCTTGCAGGTTCTATCGAAATCTTTAAGGATAAGCGTTCTGACATTCTGGTACAGGGTTCACAGCGTGCTGTTCCTTCTTACTTCGGACAGAGTCCTGTAACAGCCAATATGGGTAAGGTTACAACTAAGGGTTACGAAATTGAACTCCGCTTCAATAAGGTCCTGAATAACAAGATGCGTATCTGGGCTAACCTGAACATGACTCATGCCGAGAATAAGATTGACGTGAAGGACGATGCTCCTCTGCTGCCAAACTATCGTAAAGAGGCAGGCTATAGCATCGACCAGGTTCGTACATTCCTTGATAAGGGTATGATGAGTGGCTATGACGCAGTATATGGCTCGCCAAAGCATGACTCTAATGATGACCTGAAATTGGCTGGTGACTACTATATCGTTGACTTCAATGGTGATGGTGTAGTAGACAATGTAAATGATAGAGTTCCTTATGGCTACTCTGGTTTCCCACAGAATACTTATAATACCACTCTCGGATTCGAGTGGAAGGGCTTCAGCTGCTTCGCTCAGTTCTATGGTGTTACAAATGTTACTCGTGACGTAACTATGACAAGCTTTGCTGACGTGATGCTGGCTAACGTTTACGATCAGGGTACATGGTGGAGCACTGATAGAGAGAGTGCAAAAGTTGTTACCCCACGTTTCAATGCTAAGACTGGTAATGATGCCATGTACTATGGTACACAGTATCTTTGCGATGGTTCATACATCCGTTTGAAGAACGTAGAGATTGCTTATACCTTTACACAGCCTTGGGTAAAGAAGATGGGCGTTAATAATCTGAAGGTATTCGTAAGCGGTAACAACCTCTGGCTTTGGACTCGTATGCCTGATGACCGTGAGTCAAACTTCGGTGGTAACCACACTGCAAGTAACGGTGCTTACCCAACCTTCAAGCGTGTTAACTTGGGTGTAAAGTTCAATCTTTAAAATAAGGAAAAGATGAAAAAGTTTCGTAATATATATATAATAGGTGTAGCCGCCTTGTCGCTCATGTTTGGAGCTGCTTCTTGCACCGAATATCTTGACAAGGAGCCAGATTCTGATGTGAATCCGGAGACTGCCTTTAAGAATTTTATCAATTTCCAGGGATTCGTCGAGGAAATCTACAACTGTATTCCTAACAAGGAGTCGAATATGTGGTGTACCACCTTTAACTGGGGTGAAGACGAGGTGATGAATTCTGGTTTGGGTGACGGACACGTTACCGCCCACTTTGATCTGGGTGACTATCGTAACTGGTATAGCAATAGCCAAAGCTTCTTGCATACCGATAACCTCAATCCAACTTCTACCGATAAGTATCAGCACTCACTGGAGCATGCATGGTACTGCATCCGTAAGGCCAACCTTGGTCTTGAGAATCTTGACAAGCTCACAGATGCTACTAAGGAAGAGAAGAATTTCGTAAAGGGCCAGTTGCTCTTCTTCCGTGCATGGTGGCATCACCAGTTGATTGAGTGGTATGGTGGACTGCCATATGTTGACAAGGTTCTGGCTGCAGACGAGCAGTTGACATTGCCACGTCTTTCTTTTGTGGAGTGTGCTAAGAGATGTGCTGAAGACTATCGTGCAGCTGCTGACTTGCTGCCTAACAATTGGGACAATACCACTATTGGTAAGAAGACCCTTGGTAAGAACGACCTTCGTATCACAAAGGTATGTGCACTTGCCTATATGGGTAAGGTTCTGCTTTGGGCTGCTTCGCCTTTGAATGTGAAAGGTGCTGAGGTTGGCGCTTCAAAGAATGGCGACACCTATGCATATGATGCTGCTTTGGCCAGTCAGGCTGCTGACGCTCTGGGTGAGGCACTTGCACAGGTAGAGAGTGGTGCTACTCCTTATTCTCTTGCAGAGTATATTTATAAGGACATCTATAACCACGAGAAGGGAGATGGCTCTAATAGCAACTACTCTGATATCTTCCGTACTACAGGACAGGGTTGGAAGATGCCTGGTAGCGTTGAGGCTATCATGCGTGGTCCAATGCCCGACATCAATGGTTCTAACTGGAACTTTGCTAAGCTGTGGGGACCAAAGGTTAATAACCTGGTTGAGCACGATGCACTTATCCACATGCCATCTGCTAACTATGTAAACTATGCATATGGTATGGCTAATGGTGAGCCTATCCTGCTTGCCGACGGTTCGCTGAACCCACAGTCTGGCTTCGATCCTTCACATCCTTTCAAGGATCGTGACCCACGTTTCTATCACGATATCATGTTTGACGGATTCAAGTTCCTGAATGCTGATCCTAAAGAAACTGACAAGCCTTTCCAGTATTTGGAGATGTTCACAGGTGGTAACATGGTTCCAACAGGTAACCCTGAGCGTGAGGCCAATGGTAGCCGTACAGGTTACTTCTGCCAGAAGCTCGTTCCTCACCAGTGTAATAAGTACGATGGAATGTACAACTGGGGTGGTGCTCTGCAGACCTATCTGCCTTATTTGCGTCTGGCTGATATCTATCTGCTTTATGCTGAGGCTGGTGCTGCCGCTGGTGGTGCTAATTACAAGGCTAAGTGCTCGCTTACTGCTGCCGCTGCTATCAACGTACTCCGTGATCGTGTAGGCGCAGGACATGTGGCTGACAGATTTGTTGCCGATCAGAAGAAGTTCATCGATGAGGTTCGTCGTGAGCGTGCTTGTGAGTTGGCATTCGAGGGCTTCCGTTGGCAGGATCTGCAGCGTTGGTTGCTTCTCACTGAGTATCCTTATAACGTAAAGACTCGTCAGGAGTTCAAGAGAGTTGGTAACTATGACTTTGCTGAAAATGATCCTCGCGATGCTGAGGTTACAGGCTTTGATCCAACTGTTAGTGGACAGACCGTCATTGTTGAGCGTAAGTTCGGTACAAAGCATTATCTGCTGCCGTTGAAGGAGAGTGATGTATATCTCTATTCAGAGTATCCACAGAATCCTGGATGGTAATTCTTTTAAGTTGAAAATTAAAAGTTAAAAGTGAAAAGTTTTATGAAACAAAATAAATTTATCATACTGTCAGCTCTCTTGGCTCTGTCGGTAGCTACTCCTGCCGAGGCTCAGATTGATGCTGCAGACTCAACCCAGGTCAGCGTGGCTTTCCGTAAGGTTGCCAAGGAAGACGTTCTGGGTGGTGTCTCAAGCGTTAACTACAGAGAACTGATGGAGAAGAACTACAATACCTATAGTCTTGACAATATGCAGGGCTATGTAGCCGGTTATAACGGCAGTGGTATGTGGGGTTTCACAGATCAGCTTGTTCTGATTGACGGTGTGCCTCGTGAGGCTAACAATGTATTGCCTTCGGAAATCGAGGAAGTTACTTTCCTTAAGGGCGCACAGGCTGTTGTTCTTTATGGTAGTCGTGCAGCTAAGGGTGTTGTTCTGATTACTACAAAGCGTGGTCGTGTAAACGACGGATTGAGTGTTCAGGCACGTGTAAATACGGGTTGGCACGTTGCTAAGGCTTATCCTGAATACCTGAGTTCTGCAGAGTATATGACACTGTATAACGAGGCTCGTGCAAACGATGGTTTGGAAGCTCTTTATACTCCAGAGCAGATTTACAACTACGCAAGTCGTGAGAATCTGTATCGTTATCCAGATGTAGACTTCTATTCTTCTGATTTCATTAAGAAGGCCTACAATCGTACCGATGCTACTATCGAGATTGAGGGTGGTAACGACCGTGCCAAGTTCTATTCAAATGTTAGCTACTATCGCAATGGTGACTTCCTGAACTTTGGTGAGGCTAAGAATAACTACACTGACCGTTTCAATGTACGTGGTAACGTAGATGTTCGCATTAACAACTTTATCACAGCCTATGTGAATGCCAACGCTACTTATTACAATTCGCGTTCTGCTATCTCGAATCATAAGAAGATTGATGCTAATGGTGCAGTAGTAAAGGATTCAAATAATCAAGATGTGATTTGTAACTACTGGGAGGCTGCTGCTAACTGGCGTCCAAATCGCTTCAATCCCCTGATTCCTATTTCTTATCTGGATCCTAATGCAGTACAGCCACTGCAGGCTCTGTCATCAACATCTAATATCATTGATGGTAAGTACTTCCTTGCTGCTGGTGCTACTGATATTGATCGTTCTAACATCTTCGCTGACTATTATGCAGCAGGTAAGAGCACTTGGACAAGCCGTCAGTTCCAGTTTGATGCTGGTGTGAATGTTGATCTCGCTTCTGTATTGAAGGGCCTGAGCTTCCACGCCCTCGTTGGTGTTGACTATCAGACTAGTTACTCTACATCTTATAATAATAGCTATGCTACTTTCGAGCCTACTTGGAGTAACTATAATGGTCCCGACCTTATTCTCTCACTCGACAACCACGAGACTGTAGATAAGAAGTCAGGTAAGCAGAACATCGGTGGTTCTACTAACCATCAGATGATTACTTTCAATGCTCATTTCGATTACAACCGCACCTTTGCTGACAAGCATAACGTAAGTGCTATGTTGGTTGCTAATGGCTACCAGCAGACTCGTTCTGGTCAGTATCACAAGGTAAGCAATGCTAACTTGGGCTTGAACCTGTCGTATAACTACGACCACAAGTACTATGTTGATTTAGCTGTTGCTACTCCTTGGTCGGCCAAGTTGCCCGAAGGCAAGCGTGCAGGCTTCTCTCCATCGGCTACTCTGGGTTGGAATCTCGCTAAGGAGAGTTTCATGGAGGGCAGTATCTTCGACAATCTGACCATCAGCGCAAGCGCAAGCAGCCTGAAGACTGATTTGGATATCAGCGACTACTATATGTATCTTGGTACTATCAAACAGAGCGGTTGGTGGGATTGGAATGGTTCTACTGGTCATAACGGTTTTGCATTTAAGCGTGGTGAAAATTCAGACCTGGCTTATATCACACGTAACGAGATTTCTGCAAGCATCCATGCAGAACTGCTTAAGCGCAGCCTGTCAATCGATGCTTCTGTATTCAGCAGCGTGATGGATGGTGGTATTATCACCGCTTCGAACCAGATGCCAAGCTACTTTAAGGTTTACTATCCTGAGTCTTCGTTCCTGCCATATCTGAATTACAATAAGGATAAGCGTACAGGTTTCGAAGTTGCAGTGAAGTATAAGAAGAACTTTGGTGACTTCGGTTTCGAGGGTGGTGCAAACCTGACCTACTATACCACAAAGGCTACAAAGCGCGATGATGGTAACTATGAGTATGCTTATCAGTATCGTGAGGGTAAGGCTTTGGATACCATCTGGGGTTATGAGTGCCTTGGCTTCTTCCAGGACGAGGCTGATATCGCTAACTCTCCAGAGCAGAAGCTCGGTGGAACTGTTAAGCCTGGTGATCTGAAGTACAAGGATCAGAATGGTGATAACGTTATTGACTCTAAGGACCAGGTTGATCTGGGTAAGGGTGGCTGGTATGGCGCTCCTACTACGCTGGGTGTAAACCTCACCTTCAAGTACAAGAACTTCTCGCTCTTTATGTTAGGTGTAGGTGGCTTTGGCGGACATGGTGTTAAGAACAATAGCTACTGGTGGATTTCGGGTGAGAACAAGTACTCTGCTGCCGTTCGTGATCGTTGGACAGCTGAGACCGCTGCTACTGCTACCTATCCACGCCTGACAACTCAGAGTGGTGCTAACAACAACACTACATCTGACTTCTGGTTGTACTCAACTTCACGTTTCGACCTGGCTAAGGTACAGCTCACTTACGACTTCCCCAAGAACATTATTGGTGATGGTATCGTAAAGGGCTTGCAGGTATATGTAAGCGGCAACAGTCTGCTGACAATTGCCAAGGAGCGTAAGCTGATGGAGATGAGTGTAGGCGATGCACCTCAGTCTCGCTTCTATAACATCGGTGCTAAAGTAAACTTCTAAAAATTAGAAAGCAATTATGAAACAGAATATATTAAAATTCATCTGCGGAGTTAGCATGATTGCTGGTTTCTCTTCGTGCGACGATCTGTTTGAGCCTGCACTGGAGAATAACCAGGATATTACCCAGATGTATACATGGCCTGATTTCGCTCGCGGTCTCATAGACAATGCTTTCCTGGTATTGCCTTACGACGAGAACCCAACTACGGATGTGGCCACTGATGATGCTGTCTCTAACGACAACGATAACAACTATAAGAAGATGGCTACTGGCTCGTGGACATCACAGAACAACCCTGTTAACCAGTGGGATGTTCGCTATCACGCTATCCAGTACTGTAATCTGTTCCTCGAGAACTGTGACAAGGTTCTGTGGGACTACTCTTCTGAGTCTCTGAACCAGATGCACCTTGACTTGTATAAGGGTCAGGCATACGCTTTGCGTGGTCTTCACATGTTCTACCTGCTGCGTGCTCACGCTGGTAAAGTGAACGGTGAGATTCAGGGTGTGCCCATCCACCTCTCTTCTGAGGATGTTTCTGCTGATTTCAACCAGCCACGTAACAGCTTTAAGGAGTGTGTAGATCAGATTCTGTCTGACTTCGATGAGGCTCTGAAGTATCTGCCAATGGAGTATGGTGATGTAAAGACCATGCCTGCAAAATATGCTGGTGGTAGTACTGCTGAGTACAACCGTGCATTCGGTAGTCTGCAGCGTGGTAAGATCGACGGTCGTATGATTGCTGCCTTCAAGGCTCAGGTTGCTCTCTTCGCTGCTTCGCCTGCTTATGCTTCGGCTGGTGCTATGACATGGGAGAAGGCTGCTGAGTATGCTGCCAAGTCTCTGGCTAATGTAGGTGGTGTTGCAGGTATGGATCCTGACGGCTGGCACTGGTATGCAAATGTTGACTTTATCAAGAACTTTGGTTTCACCGATCCTGATCCTGCAGAAATCTGCTGGCGTGGTGTTGTTACCGACGAGAAGAATCTGGACAAAGAAAAGGATAACTATCCTCCCTCTTTGGATGGTAAGGGCCGTGTAAATCCTTCTCAGAACCTGGTTGACGCATTCCCAATGGCCAACGGTTATCCTATTGCTAATGCTAATTCGCATTACGATGCTAAGGATCCATATGCTAATCGTGACCCACGTCTGAAGACTTATATCCTTGTAAATGGTGAGAAGATTGGTGCTAACAATACCGTTATCAACACCGCTGCAGATAATGAAGGTCTGGATGGTATCAACCGTGAGAATGGAAAGTCAACCAAGACTGGTTACTATTTGCACAAGTTGCTCCGTGACGATATCAACGTAACAAACAATCAGGGTTCTAAGCATTTCGGTGCACGTATCCGTTACACAGAGATCTTCCTTGACTATGCTGAGGCTGCTAACGAGGCACAGGGTCCAAAGGCTAACGTAGGTGGTGCTAACTTCTCTGCTTACGATGTTATCAAGGCCCTCCGCAAGCGTGCTGGCGTAGGTGGCGACAACGATCCATATCTTGAGGAGTGCGCGCAGTCGCAGGACAAGATGCGTGAACTCATCCGTAATGAGCGTCGTTTGGAGCTCTGTTTCGAGAACCACCGCTTCTGGGATCTTCGTCGTTGGAATGCTAGTCTCACAGAGACAGCAAAGGGTGTAAGCATCACCACAGGAAAAGATGGCGCCCTCAACTATAGCACAATTGATGTAGAGGAGCGTGATTATAAGGATTATATGATTTATGGTCCAATTCCTTATTCTGAGATTCTGAAGTGGAGTAATCTGCAGCAGAATGACGGATGGAAGTAAAAAAACAATGTAAAACTAAAAAGAAAAAGAGATTATGAAACGTAATATTTTAAAGTTCATCTGTGGAATCGGACTTGTTTGCGGTCTTTGGAGCTGCGAGAGTGGTGACAAAACATTCCCCGACTACGAGGAAGGAACAACAGTCTATTTTCCATATCAGTACCCCACTCGTACTATCGTACTGGGAGATGATGAACCTTCAGTTGATCTGACCAATGATCATAATCATCAGTGTCAGATTATGGCTACCTTCGGTGGTTCATACAATGGTTCAAATGGTAGTGTTCAGGTTGCTGTTGATGAAACACTCTGCAATAATCTGTACTTTGACGATGGTGTGACACCTGTTAAGGTTATGCCAAGCAGTTATTACACATTGTCGACAACGTCACTCGACTTCAATGGAACCTTCAACGGTGCTACAACTGTTCAGCTCACCGATGCTTTCTTCAATGATCCTGATGCAGTTACCCGTACCTATGTTATTCCTCTCGTAATGACTGGTCAGAAAGGCTTCGGCAAAATTCTTACCGGAACTCTGAACGAGGGTGAGACTGGTCCTCGCACCAATAGTTCGGCTTGGGACATCAAGCCAATGGACTATGTGCTCTATTGTGTGAAGTTCCAAAATAAGTACTCTGGCTGGTGGCTTACCAATGGTACTACCTCTACAGAGAACATTGAGAAGGCTTCTACTGTTGAGATTAAGACTTTGTCGCTTAACGATAGTAAGTATACCGTTTCTTTCCAGGATGGCGATAAGATCTATACTGTAGATTTGAAGTTGTCTTTTAATGGCGAGAACTGTACAATTACCTCACTTACCGATGGCGTAACTGCAACTGGTAATGGTTCATGGGGTGATGACTCTGAGAAGAAGGCTTGGGGTGACAGAGATCGTGATGGCATGGAGTTGAACTATGCTGTTGACTTCGGTGGCGGTCACAAGTTCTCAAAGCATGAGAAGCTGGTTTGGCAGCGTAGTGGTGTTAAGCCCGTTGACGAGTTCACACCAGTATATGTAAAGTAATGCTTAAAAAGTAATGAAAATGAAAAAGCAATATATCATTTTAGCACTCGGAGCCATGTTTATGGCTTCGTGTGCAGATGAGTTCGATCGCAACTACAATGTAGATCGTCCTGCAAAGACTACAGAATATGCATATCTTAACGACTACAAGGCCTTGAAGGAATATGTGGCTGATCCGAACTTCCATTTGGGCGTTGGTACCGATGCTGCTGAATATGCCAATCAGGGTGCAGCCTACGTTATCACTAACGTAAACTTTAACGAAACTGTTGCTGGCAACGCCATGAAGATGGCTTCGTGTGTAGACGATAATGGTAACTTGAACTTCGGTACTGTTGAGAGTTATGTAAATGAGGCTGTCAATGCTGGTGTTAATGTTTACGGACATACTTTGGCATGGCATGCTCAGCAGCCTGTTAAGTGGCTTAACTCTCTGCTAAAGGATAAGGAACTTGATGTTGATCCTAATGCCAAACTGGAGAAACTGATCAACACCAAGAGTTATGAGAATACACCTGATGGTCCTTTCCCACATTATGCAATGGGCTGTGAACCTCCTATCGTAAATGGTGCTCTGCATTATGTACCAAATGGTGGCTGGAACCAGTTCTTTATCTTCCCTGGTGGTGAGAATACACTGGCAGAGGGTGATTACTTGGTACGTCTTTACATGACTGCCGATAAGGATGCTGATGGTGTTCAGCTGACAGTTCAGAATGGTTGGGGCGGAGATGCCCAGAACATGACTGTTAGTGTTCCTGTGAAGGCCGGAAAGCAGGTTTATGAACTTAATTATCCCGCTATTGTTGGCGGAAACTACGATTGTATCCTGAAGCCTCAGACTGCTGACGTAACTCTCGATGTGGCTAAGATTGAGTTCTACAAACTTGAAAACCCTGCTGTTGAGGTTGAGCAGGAGGTTAATGTGAAGACATATACCGACGGTCCTTTCCCATTCTATGCAATGGGTTGCGAACCTCCCGTTGTTAATGGTGCAATCCACTTTGTACCTAGTGGCAATTGGAGTCAGTTCTTCTGCTTCCCTGGTGGTGAGAATCCACTGACAGAGGGTGATTATGTTGTATATCTCGATCTGCAGGCAGATAAGGAGGCAAGTGGCGTACAGTTCACTATGCAGAATGGTTGGGGCGGCGATGCTCAGAACATAACCGCAGCAGTACCTGTTGAGGCTGGTCGTCAGACATACAAACTGAAATTCCCTGCTATTGTTGGTGGAAACTATGATTGTATTCTGAAACCTCAGACTGCTGATGCAACATTGGATCTCTATTCAGTAACTGTTTGCAAGGTTTTGAAGCTTAACGCTATTCCTTTGACAGATCAGGAGAAGAAGGATACACTGATCTACGCTATGGATAAGTGGATTAACGGTATTATGGATGCTTGTAAAGATGACGATGGTAATATGCTTGTTAAGGCATGGGACGTTGTTAACGAGCCTATCGGAGCTAATGGTCAGTTGCAGCATGGTCAGGAAGGTGACAAGGAGAACTTCTTCTGGCAGGACTACCTCGGCGATCTCGACTACGTTCGTACAGTCGTTAAGCTGGCTCGCCAGTACGGTGGCAACGACCTGAAACTCTTCGTTAATGACTATAACCTTGAGTACGACTGGGATGCTAAGGGCAATACTAAGCTCGAATCTCTTATCAGCTGGATCAAGAAGTGGGAAGAGGATGGTGTTACTAAGATCGATGGTATCGGTTCTCAGATGCACCTCTCATGCTACGGAAATGCTGATGAGCAGGCTAAGAGAAAGGCTCTGATTGAGAAGTCGTTCGAGATGATGGCCGCTACTGGTAAGCTGGTTCGTGTTTCTGAGCTCGATATGGGTTATGTTGATGCTGACGGTAATGCTGTTAAGACTGCTGACATGACAGAAGAAATGCATCATCAGATGGCCGACTTCTATAAGTGGATTATCGAAACTTATATGGCTAAAGTTCCTGCAGCTCAGCAGTGGGGTATCACTTTGTGGTGTCCTACCGATGCTCCAGCTGGAAGTGGCTGGCGTGCAGGTGAGCCTGTTGGTATCTGGGATCAGAACTACTACCGCAAACATGTTTACGCCGGTATTGCCGACGGACTGAGCGGAAAGTAATATAAAAAAGCTAGGGAGTTAGTTCGCTCCCTGGCTTTAAACCGTTGCCTGCTTTTTGCAGACAATTTTAGAACTTTACATTGTTTTAGGGGTCCGGGCTTGTGAAAGTCCGGACTTTTTATATGTGTTACGTTTTGCAAAGTAAATGATACATATAGAAAATCGAATGTCATTATTTTACGCTACCTTTGCAGCGGTAAACTAATAAACGACATAGATAGAATGTTTAAAAAATCAACTGCTATAGCAGCAGCGATGCTGTTTGCAATAGGTACGAAGGCGCAGAACCCTTTCGTACAGACATGGTGTACCAGCGATCCAGCACCGATGGTACATAACGGAACAATGTATGTTTATACCGGCCATGACGAAGATGGTGCAGATTTCTTCTGGATGCAGGAGTGGCGTGTCTATTCTACGCAGGATATGGTGAACTGGCAGGACCATGGTTCGCCCTTGGCCTTGGAGAGTTTTTCGTGGGCCGACGATAGGGCCTGGGCCTCGCAGACCATCGAGCGTGATGGTAAGTTCTACTGGTATATCTGTGCCCACTCTAAGCTGTCGGGGGGAATGGCCATCGGTGTGGCTGTGAGCGATTCGCCTACAGGACCTTTCAAGGATGCTATCGGTAAGCCGCTCTTTGAGAATGGTTCGTGGGACCATATCGACCCCACCGTGTTTATTGATGATGACGATCAGGCTTGGCTGATGTGGGGTAACCCCCAGGTGTATTACCTGAAGCTGAACCGCGACATGATATCGTATGAGGGTGAGCTGGGCAAGCTGCCCATGACCGAAGAGGCTTTTGGCGGTCCGATGATGAAGGAGCGTGAGAAGGGCAAAACCTATAAGGACTCGTACGTAGAGGGGCCATGGCTCAGGAAAGTGGACAGTTCACAGTTTAAAGTTGATAGTTCAAAGGCCTATCAGTTGCTCTATGCTGCTGGTGGTGTGCCCGAGCATATCTCGTATAGTACGGCACCATCGCCAACAGGTCCCTGGAAGTATGCTGGCGAGATTATGCCGTTGTGTGATACCAACTCGTTTACTAACCACTGTGGTGTGGCCGATTATAAAGGTCATAGCTATTTCTTCTACCATACAGGTAAACTGCCAAATGGTGGTGGCTTTGGTCGTAGTGTTGCTGTTGAGGAGTTTAAGTACAATGCCGATGGCAGTTTCCCAAAGATTATGCCTACCGATGCAGGTGTGAAGCCCATAAGCGTGTTTAATCCTTATCGCAGAGTAGAGGCCGAGACCATGGCTTTCTCGAAAGGTGTTAAAACCGAGCAGAACGACGAAGTGGGCGTATATGTAAGTGACATTCATAACGGTGATTATATCAAACTGCAGAACGTAGCCTTTGCTAATAAGTATCCACGTACGTTCACAGCCCGTGTGGCCAGTGGTTTGCGTGGTGGCAGAATTGAGATTCATCTCGACAGTATCGGTGGCAAATGTCTGGGCACCTTGAATGTGCCTGCTACTGGTGGTTGGGAGAAATGGCAGACCATAACCATCGATTTGGATTATTCAACCATCACTGATATCGATGCGTCGACCCGAACCATTTTGGGTTTGAACCTGCCTGCTACAGCAGATGTTTATTTGGTATTTAAAGGTCGTAAGGGGCCAAAACTGTTTAACTTTGATTGGTGGGAGATGCGTGGATTGGAGCAGGTGAACATGCCTTTGTTTCAAACTAAGTACACGGCCGATCCTTCACCATTGGTAGTCGGCGACACCCTGTTCCTCTATACCTCGCATGATGCTTCGCCAGAGGACATCCCCGATGTTAACGAGAAGAGTTCAGCTGGTTTCTTTATGTACGACTGGCTGTTGTGGAGCACTACTGATATGGTGAACTGGACCGAACATGGTGCAGTGGCTTCGTTGAAGGACTTCGCCTGGCGCGGTCGTGAGAATGGTGCCTGGGCTATCCAGACCGTAGAGCGTAACGGTAAGTATTACCTGTATGCCCCTCTGCATGGTCATGGCATTGGTGTGCTGGTGGCCGATTCGCCTTACGGACCATTCAAAGACCCACTCGGCAAACCATTGGTTTGGGATCAGAGTAACTGGTATGATATCGATCCATCGGTTTATACCGACGATGATGGTCAGGCTTATATGTACTGGGGAAACCCACATACCTTCTGGGCTAAGTTAGGCGAGGATATGACATCGCTGACCAGTGGTGTCACCAAGTTGCCACATATTCCTAACTATCAGGAGGGACCTTGGTTCTATAAGCGCAATGGTCATTACTACCTGGGCTTTGCTTCTACCTGCTGTCCTGAGGCTTTAGGGTATGCCATGAGTGATAGTCCCACCGGACCTTGGGAATGGAAAGGCTATATTATGAAACCCACCCAGCGCGACCGTGGTAACCATCCTGGTATCGTGGATTTTAAAGGACACTCTTACGTGTTCGGTCAGAACTACGACCTGATGCATCTGGAGACTTTTGTGCACCATGAGCGTCGCAGTGTGTCGGCTCAGGAGATTACCTACAATGCCGACGGTACCATCCAAGAGATTCCTTATTGGTTGGACCAGCAGCCCATGAAACAGTTGCACTGGCTGAACCCCTACCAGCGTGTAGAGGCTGAGACCATGGCTTGGGGCTTCGGACTGAAGAGTGCCAAGATGGGTATCGAGAATACCGGTGTGGTAGCAGATATGCCTACCTCAACGGGAAAGAAGAATATGTATATCTTTGATGTCAATGATGGCGAGTATATCAAACTGCGTGGTGTTGACTTCGGTAAGGGTGCCAAGCAGTTTAATATTACTGCTGCCGCAACTGGTGGTTGTACCATTAGTCTGCGATTAGACAGTGCCGACGGTCCCGTGGTAGGTACCGTCACCATCGGTAAGACCGGTGGCGTTGAGAAATATCGCTCATTCGGTGGCAAAGTGAAGAATGCTGCTGGTGTGCATGATCTTTATATATGTTTCGACAAAGCATCAGGTGATGTTCGTCTGGATTGGTGGCAGTTTAAAAAATAAATAACGATAATGAAGAAACTAATATCAACTATTCTGTTCTGCGTGGTGGCAATGGTTGCCGCTGCGCAGAACCTTTCGGTAACTTATGTGGCTAAGAATGCCGTGAGAGTGAGATATGCCCATCAGGCTACGAAGAGTGATTTGCCCGACTGGTTGTATGTGAGTCACGATGAACTGAAACAAGCTGATATTACCGCCGAGGTGGATGGTCGCACCTTGACGGTGAAAGATAATACAGGTAAGGCTGTATTTAAAGCCACTGACCATCAGTTGGTTGGTAGCGAGGCTACACTGACTTTCGTCTCGCCTAAGGATGAATATCTCTTCGGTCTGGGACAGTTCCAGGATGGCTACAGCAATGTGCGTGGACTGTCGCGCCGACTCACGCAGGTAAACACCCAGATCAGTATCCCCATGCTGATTTCGAGTAAGGGCTATGGCGTGTTGTGGAACAACTATGGTTTGACCGACTTTAACCCATGCAGCCACAGTGTGAAACTAACGAAGCGTGCAGGAGCCGGTGAGCGTGAGGTGGTGGATGTTACCTCTACCGAAGGTGGCAAGCGTGAGGTACGCGAACGTCATATCTTCGAGGCCACGATTGATATCGATGAAACCGGCGATTATGCGCTGCTGCTCGATGTGGGGCAGAAGATGGCGCGCCGCCATAACCTGCTGATTGATGGTAAGCCAGTGATTGAGATGCAGAACCTCTGGTTGCCCCCCACGGCCTCGACGATTGTTCAGCTTTCGAAAGGAAAGCATCAGCTGTCTGCCGAACTGACCAAGGACGATCAACCTATATTATATTATAATAAGGTGAAAAACGAGACCGTGTTCCGTTCGCCAGTAGCCGATGGTGTTGACTATACGGTGTTTGTGGGTTCTCCTGATGAGATTATTGCGACCTATCGCGAGCTGACCGGTGAGTGCCCTCAGATGCCAGAGTGGGCTTTGGGGTATATCCACTGTCGCGAGCGTTTCCACTCGTCGGATGAGATTCTGCAGACTGCCAACCGCTTCCGTAGCGAGAACCTGCCCGTGAGTATGCTGGTTCAGGACTGGCAGTATTGGGGCAAATACGGTTGGAACTCGATGCGTTTCGATGAGGCGTTCTATCCCGATCCCAAGGCGCTGACCGACAGTCTGCACCAGATGGGTATGAAACTGATGCTGAGTGTATGGTCGAAGATCGACAAGAACTCTGAAGTGGGTCAGCAGATGCTAGCCGCCAACTATTATATCCCTGAAACTGATTGGATTGACTTTTTTTATCCTGAGGCTGCCGCTGCCTATTGGAAGAACTTCAAAGAGCGCCTGTTGCCTTTGGGTATCGATGCCTGGTGGCAGGATGCTACCGAACCTGAGAACGACGACCTGTTGGGCCGTAAGGTGAACAACGGGCGATGGCGTGGCGAACAGGTGCGTAATGTCTATCCGCTACTGGTGAACAAGACGGTGTATGAAGGTCTTGTGGCAGCTGGTAAGGAACCGATGATACTCACCCGTTGCGGTTTTGCTGGTATCCAGCGCTATGGCTCGGCCATGTGGAGTGGTGATGTGGGTAACGATTGGGAGACTTTCCGCCGCCAGATTACAGCAGGTCTTGGCATGCAGGCTGCTGGTATCCCCTGGTGGACCTACGATGCCGGCGGCTTCTTCCGTCCGCAGAATCAATATACCGACAGTGCCTATATCGAGCGTATGCTACGCTGGATAGAGACCGCTGTTTATCTGCCACTGATGCGTGTGCACGGTTATATGAGTAATACCGAACCCTGGAACTATGGTCAGGAGGCGCAGACAATCATTGCCAACTGTCTGAAAGAGCGCTATCAGCTTCTGCCTTATATCAAGCGTTGCGCCAAGGCTGTCTCTGAACAGGGTAGTACACTGATGCGCCCATTGGTGTTTGACTTCGCGCATGATGCCGAGGCTCTGAAGCAAAAGTATGAATATATGTTCGGTCCGGCACTGCTCATCAGTCCAGTTACCGAGCCAGGTGTGACCACATGGCGCACCTATCTGCCCAAGCATCCTGGCGGTTGGACCGACTATCATACAGGAAAATACTACGATGGCGGACAGTATGTTGAAACGCCAGTAACTAAGGCCTATATCCCAGTGTTTGTCAGAGTTGGATATTCTATAGAATAATTACATAAACTTTAAACTTATGAGCAAAAAACTATTATTAACTCTACTCATGGCCTGCGCTATGCAGGCAAAGGCCGGCACCATCACCAATGCTGATGGTACGGTAACATTCCAGTACAAGAACGACCAGGCCAAAGAGGTATTGGTAGATGTGCAGTTTGCAGGGCGTAAAGCCATGCAGAAAGATGCTAAGACAGGCTTATGGACCGTGACACTGGGTCCGGCTGCCCCCGATATGTATCCCTATTGCTTCGTGGTTGACGGTGTGAGCATCATGGACCCCGACAACCCGCAGTATTTCCCCAACGAGGGCTTTAAGAACAGCCTGTTGGAAATCAAATCGAAAGACGGATTGCCCCACGACATCAAGAATGTGCCCCATGGCACCATGGAGTATATCCATTATTACTCTAAGAGTCTTGGCGGCACCAATACCGCCATCGTGTATCTGCCACCCAACTACATGATGAGCCGTGATAAGAAATACCCTGTATTCTATCTGATTAGTGGTACAACCGATACTGAAGAGGTTTATTACAAGGTGGGGCGTGTGAACTATATCCTCGACAATTTGTTGGCACAGAAGGCTGCCAAGGAGATGATTATCGTGCTGCCTTATGGTAATCCTACCAAGCTGTTGGCTGCGCCTGCTGCTAACGGTGCCCCACAAACCCGTTTTGGTGGCGACGTGTTCAGCAAGGACCTGATAAACGACCTGATGCCTTATATCGAGAAAAACTACCGTACCATCAACAATAAGGATCATCGTGCCATCGGTGGTTTCTCGCGTGGTGGAAACCAGGCTTTGTTCAATGGTTTGAACAACCTCGATAAGTTCTCGTATCTGTGCAGCTACAGTTCGTTTACATCAACCGATATTGCAGGTGTTTACGATAATGCTGAGGATACGAATAAGAAGATACGCCTGTTCTGGTTGGGTGTTGGTACCGACGACTTCCTGTATGGCAATGCCCGCGACTATATGGAGTTCCTCGACACCAAGGGTATCCGCAGTGTGAAGGAGTTTACCAACGATAAGTTCGGACATACCTGGATGAACGCCAAGTACTTCTTGACAAAGACCCTGCCATTGCTTTTTAATAAGAAAGCATCGGAGGAGGCCATGCAGAATAGTGAGCCGGCTCCTGCTAAGACAGGAAAAGAACAGCAGTTTACACCAGGTGTGATGGCCCGACTCTTCCCTCGTCCTATCATTTCGCCTGAGTACACAGAGGATGGTATCATCTTCCGTTTCAAGGCGCCTGATGCTAAGAAGGTGGAGCTGGAGTGCGAGATGCTGCCCGAGAATGTGGCTATGGAGCGCGACAGCGATGGCGTGTGGAGTGTGAAACTGAACGAGTATCTGTTTGAGACCTTTAAGTATTGCTTTGTGGTTGACAGCATGCAGGTTACCGACCCCAGCAACATGTATATCTCGCCCGATGCCGGTTTTAAGTACAGTGTGGCCGACAATCCCAAGTCGCCATTCAACTTTGCCTCGCAAGGTGAGATGGATCACGGTCGTGTAAGCTACGATTTGGAGCGTAATACCGCTTTCTATATCTCTGGCAATATGCGTATGGGTGTGATGCCTGCCTTTATCCAGCTGATTCCTGTCGAAGGCGAATCGGTAGAAAGTTGGTTTAAGGTAGGTGGTGCCGATGCCATTACCGACCGTTTGATTGCCGATGGCAATGCCAAGCCCTGTATGATCACCGTGAGCGCTCAGGATCTGAGTCAGCAGCAGGGGGGTATGCAGATGCCTGGCTTTAAGATGAATAAGCTGGACGCCAACGATTATCCTACATGGAGCTTGCGTCGCAGAGCACTTGTAAAGTTATTGCTCGACATTAAGAAACAACCCGATTCGGAATTCCCCGCTATGGGAGGTTTTAATATGATGCAAAATGAGTAAACTGTTATCAACTATAATTCTTGGTTGCGTTACCCTCTGCGCTCAGGCGCAGCAGGGTAGCCAACTTCCTTTGCGTTATCAAGTAGAAAACACAGGTGCTGCTTTTGCTAAGCCTGCTATGCCCGAGGCCAGTCAGTTGCCGGTCATCAAGGACCTGCCCGATCCACTAAAGGGTGTGAATGGTTTTAGTGATTGGGCGCGTAAGCGTAGTGAGATAGCTGCGCTGATTCAGCATTACGGTATCGGTGAGAAGCCTGCCGTGAATAAAGAGAATATCAAGGCCCGCATGAGTGGCGACACCCTCATTGTGGATGTGACCGTGAATGGACAGACACTCACTCTGACCTCTGAAATCAGATATCCCAAAACGGGCAAGGCGCCTTATCCCCTGATGATTGGCTCGAGCATGATTGCGCTGCCACGCCAGTTGTTCGATGACCGTCCCATTGCCACCATGAACTTCCACGAGAAGCAGGTGAACGACTACGGACAGTGGGGCAAGCACCATGAGCGTGGTGAGCACAACTTCGACAGACTTTATCCGCACTTGAAGGATAACGGTGCCTATAGTGAGTGGGCTTGGGGCTTCAGTCGCTTGATAGACGGACTGGAACTGTTAGGGTCTGAGGTGACCAAGATTGACACCAAGCATATCGGCGTTACGGGTTGCTCGTATGCTGGTAAGATGGCACTCTATTGCGGTGCCTTTGATGAGCGTGTGGCACTCACCATCGCTCAGGAGCCTGGTGGTGGCGGTGCTGCTGCCTGGCGTTACTCGCACTTGCAGGACAGTGTGGAGAATCTGGATAAGACCGACTATCACTGGTTTTTGGAGAGTCAGCGTGAGAACTTCCATGGCGACAGTGTGTATCAGCTGCCTTACGATCAGCATGAGCTCTGTGCGCTGGTTTGTCCACGTGCCTTGCTGCTGTTGGGAAATCCCGATTACAAGTGGTTGGCTGATGATGCTATGCTGGTATCGGCGCAGGCCGCCAAGAAAGTGTGGAATCGCTTTGGTATTGCCGATCGTATGGGTTGGAGCATCGTAGGTGGTCACGGCCACTGTCAGTTGCCCGAGTGCCAATGGCCCGAGGTGCTGGCCTTTATCGACAAGTTCTTATTAGGCAAAGATACTAACACGAACGATATACGCGTATATTCTAAAACTCTCATAAAATGAAGAAAATACTATTTGGTGCCTTGCTGTCAGGGAAAGAAGTTTTACGAGGTACTGAAAGCTGCTGGTGTGAAGACCGAGGCAACCTTTGTACCAGAAGGTGGACACGGTATGGGTATGTATGCAGAAGAAAACCTTCAGAAAATGGTTAATTTCCTGAAGGTTCTCCTATAATTGATATTGCGCTGAGGCTTAATCGTGAAGGATTAATGCCGACTGCGGTTCAGTAACGGTCTTGGTGCCTTTAATGGTGCCGAGACCGTTTTCGTTGATGATGCCATCGCAGCACACAATGGTGTACTGACCATCGGGGATGGTAACCTCAGCAGGCTCTTTGCTGGCATTCAGTACTACAATGATGTTACGCCAATCATCGCGACTAGCATAGTTTTTTAGTCGAAAGGCTACCACATTCTCTGGGGTATCAATAAACTCCAGGTGCTTACGTACCAGATCAGCATTTCCTAAGCGGAAAGCAGGATGGTTCTTACGCAGTTGAATCAGGTTCTTATAATAGTTGAAAACCTGTGGATACAGCTTTAGGTTATCCCAGTTGAGCTGGTTGATGCTGTCGGGCGACTCAAAGCTGTTGTGTACACCTTTCTTATTGCGTAGCAGTTCCTCGCCGCTGAGCATAAAGGGTACACCTTGTGAGGTGAATACGGCTGTTTGTGCCAGCAGGTCGAGACGAATCAACTCTTCAATCGTGATGCCTGGGATGCTGCTCTGCAGGCGATCCACCAGGCACATATCGTCGTGACAGCTCACGTAGCTAATCATCTGCGTGGGCTCTGTGGCCCAAGGCTCCTTGCTATAGTTCACCTTGGTCATATCCACCTGCGGATGACTGATGGCACCTGCAATGCCGAACTTGATGCTCTCCTTATGGCCTTCCAAGCCGGCTAAGAATGCGGGCTGCTTATCGTCGCTGAACGGACCGCGCAGCGCATCGCGAATCTCATCGCTGAAGGCAGCAATGCGTGGCATCTGTGGGATGTTGGCCTTCATGCCGAGCTTTTCCTGCGGATAGGCACAGCTGCCTGCGCTCCATCCCTCGCCATAAATAAATATGGTGGGATCGATGTCGTCCACAGCCTTACGGATGGCGTTCATCGTCTCGATGTCGTGAACGCCCATCAGGTCGAAACGGAATCCATCGATATGGTATTCGTTAATCCAGTATTTCACGCTCTCTATCATAAACTGGCGCATCATGGGCTTTTCGGATGCAGTCTCGTTGCCACAGCCACTGCCGTTGCTGTACTGACCATCGGCTGTCTTGCGATAGAAATAGTCGGGATAGGTGCGCTGGAAGTTGGAGTGCTCGATGTCGTAGGTGTGGTTATACACCACGTCGAGAATCACACGGATGCCAGCCTTGTGCAGCGCCTGCACCATCTGCTTGAACTCGCGGATGCGCACTTCGGGCTTGTAGGGATTGGTGGAATAGCCACCCTCGGGCACGTTGTAGTTCACTGGATCGTAGCCCCAGTTGTACTTGTTGTCGCTCAATCGCGTCTCATCTACCGAACCATAATCGTAGCTGGGCAGGATATGGATGGCGTTAACACCTAACGACTTTAGGTGATTGATGGCCCAAGGTTCGGTGAGTGCCATAAACTTACCAGGATATCTGGCATCCTTGCGAGCAATCGAGAAATCACGATGGTGCATCTCGTAGATAACCAGATCGGCAGGTGATTTGCATACAGGATGCTGATCGTTAGCCCAACCCTCTGGATTGGTATTGGCCATATTGATGATGGCACCGCGCTTACCATTAGCACCTACAGCTTTGGCAAACACACCGGGACACTCGCCTTTCCCCGTATCGAAGGTATAGAACTTGCCCATTAGGTCGCCCTTAACGGTGGCAGTCCAGCACTCGTTGCCAGCTTTCTGCATCTTTACGCTCTTAATGGTTTTGCCATTCAATCCGTCTTTATAGATGCGTACGGTTACCTGCTTGGCATTGTTAGGGGCAAAAAGTTGGAACTTAGTTTCTTT
Source organism: uncultured Prevotellaceae bacterium (assembly GCA_902789415.1). Classification (GTDB taxonomy): domain Bacteria; phylum Bacteroidota; class Bacteroidia; order Bacteroidales; family Bacteroidaceae; genus Prevotella. The sequence goes on along the minus strand of CADAOD010000002.1, from coordinate 22,582 downwards.
GGGGGTATAGTCAACCTCCTTAAAAGTCTGTGCTACCACCTGTTTAGGTAGTAGCATAGACAGCAATCCTGCAAATATCAATTTTTTCATGCTTTATTTCGCAATAAGTGATACGGCGAATCCTCCACCAGGAGCCTCAGTGAGCTTGAGTACATCCTTGGCTGTTACCACTTTCTTGGTGATGACGTAAGCCTTTGGATTGTGCTCGTAATGGGCATCCTTGGCATCGGCGTAGATGGTACAGTCGTATTTACGACCTTTATCCAAGAAGTTGAGCTTGATAGTGCTCTTGTGTCCGTTCTCATCGCACTTGCCACCAATAAACCAATTGTTAGTTCCCTTGGCCTTGCGAGCTACTGTAATATAATCGGCTGGTTCTGCCTCAAGGTATATACTCTCATCCCAATCGCAAGCCACGTCGCGGATAAACTGGAAGGCATCATCGTACTTCTCGTAGTTCTCGGGCAGGTCGGCAGCCATCTGTAGTGGTGAGTACATGGTGAGATAGAGTGCCAGCGAACCTGCGATGGTAATACGTGCCCATGAGGTGTTGTTACTCCAGTTCTTGAGCTGGGTCTCGAAGATACCAGGGGTGTAGTCCATTGGACCGCCCTGCAAGCGGGTGAAAGGCAGGATACAAGTGTGATCGGGTTTCGAACCACCGAAGGCTTCGTACTCTGTACCGCGTGCACTCTCGCCACCAACCAGGTTAGGCCAGGTACGGCACAGACCAGTAGGACGTGTGGCCTCGTGACTGTTAACCATGATATGATGTTTGGCTGCCTCTTTGATAACATAGAGGTAGTGGTTGTTCATCGACTGTGAGTAGTGATGATCGCCACGAGGAATGATGTCGCCTACATAACCGGTTTTTACAGCATCGTAACCGTATTTGTTCATCAACTCGTAAGCCTCTTTGATATGGCGCTCGTAGTTTTGGGTTGAGCTTGATGTTTCGTGGTGCATCAGGATTTTAACGCCCTTAGAGTGAGCATACTCGTTCAGCATCTTGATATCGAAATCGGGGTATGGGGTTACAAAGTCGAATACATCACGCTTCCACATATTAGCCCAGTCCTCCCAACCTACGTTCCAACCTTCAACCAGTACCTCGTCGAGGCCGTTTTTGGCAGCAAAGTCGATATAGCGCTTTACCTTCTCGTTGTTAGCGGCATGGCGACCATTGGGTTTAACCTTGTTCCAGTCAATCTGGTCGAGTTTAATGCTGGGGTAATCGTCGGTATAGTTCCATGAGCTCTTTCCAACAATCATTTCCCACCATACACCGCAGTATTTAGTTGGGTGGATCCATGAGGTATCCTCAATCTTACAAGGCTCATTCAGGTTCAGAATCAGGTTGTTAGATAGCATGTCGCGTGCGTCGTCGCTTACCATCACTGTGCGCCAAGGTGTATTGCAAGGCGTCTGCATGGCGCCCTTCAATCCTGTTGCATCAGGTGTGAGATGACTTACAAAGGTGAATGGCTCTGGCAGTGGGAAACGCGATGGAGCTGGGTTGGGTGTGTAGGCATTCGAATAACCCATAACCTTCTGCGAGAGATGCTTGGTCTCTGCATCAACCAACTCTAAGTGCATGGTGGCGTAATCCAGGCAGGCTGCCTCGTGAATGTTGATGTAAAGACCATCGTCGCTCTTCATCTGGAGTGAAGTCTGTACGCCTGTCTCTGAGAATACGGCTACCGACGAGTTGTCCCAGTTCACGGCTTCTCTAAAGCGGGCACGTATGCCTGAGAGTTTCGTCTCCTGTGTTTCCTGCTCCTGGGTGTCGTAATCGCCAGGCAACCACCAGGCTGTGTGATCGCCGGCCATCGCAAACTCTGTACGCTCCTCCTCAATCAGGAAGTAGTTCAATTCTTTCTGTTGTGGAAACTCATAACGGAATCCGATACCATCGTTGTACACACGGAAACGGATAAGTATCTGGCGCTTAGCCGATGGCTGATCCAAGGTTACTGCCAACTCGTTGTAGTGGTTGCGAATGTTCTTGGTCTCGCCCCATACCGGCTGCCAGGTTTCATCGAAGGTCGATGTTTCTTCCTTGGCAATAGTAAAACCGTCCATCAGGTCGGTCTCGTTCTTAAACTTGGATGCGTGGCGATCTTTTGCCAGTTCCAGTCCGAGGTGCGACGGCTTGATAACTGCACGCCCCTTAAAGGTCATCTCATAAACAGGGCGTCCTGTGTTGTCAACAGTGAATTTTACCTCGATATTGCCGTTAGGCGATTTTACATTGCCAGCGATGGCCATGAATGGCAGCAACGCCAGCGATAATAGAAACTTTTTCATTTATTTTCTTCCGCTTTGACTAATTAATGTGCTGATTTCGTTATTGAAGTCGTCGGCCTGCAGCAACTGCTCGATAGTGAGGTGCATGCGGTAACGCCAGTAGTGGCGTGGATTGGCCGGGATGTTGATGCGCTCGGCATTCTGGTCGGGTAGGCGAAGGCCCTCGTCGATGCTCAGCCAATCCTGCAAAGACAGCAGACAGAGCATTGAAGGCGATGTGAGGTGACGGCTCACAATGTCCTTGGCCAACCAACCTGGCAGTGGGTGAGGGGCTGCACCACCACGACGCAGCGAAGTGTTGTAGTACGTTTGTGTCTGCTCCTCGTCCTCGTCCCACCATTGCCGCAAGGTCGACATATCATGGGTTGATATGGTGTCAACCGAGCGATAGGGGTTGTGCGACAGTTTTCCGAAACGTGTGGTTGGATCCTTTGGCATCGACTGGATTTCGAGACTCAGGATACGTAGCTCGTTCATTACCCAGGGCACGCAGTCGGGTACCATACCCAGGTCTTCGGCACATACCAGCATACGGGTGGCCTGTGTCAAACGTGGCATCTTCTTCATCGCTTCGGTGTACCAGAACTGGTTGTTGCGGCGATAGAAGTAGTCGTTGTACAAACGATTGAACACGAACTTATCGTTGTCCCAAAGGGCTTCGTAGATAAAGTCGTTCTGCACACCGATGCGTGGGTGGAACTTGTCCTTGTTCTTGCGATCGCGTACAAACAGTACGTCGCTAATCAGGGCATACAAACCATCACGCAGGTTCAAATCTGCCTCGTTGGTCTTGTTCTTAAAGGCGGCCTCTACCTTACGCTGGGTGTCGTATTCGGGCTTCATCTGCCAGATATCATCATGTGCATGATCCAGGAATGTGTCCTTTACGTATTGGGCGCGCTCGCCAAAGATGCGATCCAGTGTCCAGTCAGCAATGAATGGCTTAGTAAAGAGCTCCTCCTGGAAGTGCAGTCCGTAGGCCTCAATCTCTTCGCGAGTCATACCCAATGAAGGCGAGAACTGACCTAACAGACCGTGAACGGCATCGATAGGAATCTCCCAAATACGGAAGAAGCCTAATACGTGGTCGATGCGATAGGCATCGAAGTACTCCGCCATCTTGCGGAAACGGCGAACCCACCAAGAGCAGCCGTCTTCGAGCATAGCATCCCAGTTGTAGGTGGGAAATCCCCAGTTCTGTCCGTTAGCCGAGAATGCATCAGGTGGTGCACCTGCCTGACCGTTCAGATTGAAGTACTTGGGTTCTACCCATGCCTCTACACCATCGCGACTGATGCCGATGGGGATATCGCCCTTCAGTACCACGCGCTTCTTGCGGGCATAAGCATGGGCAGCACGCATCTGCTGATCGAGGTTGAACTGTACATAGTACCAAAAGGCCACCTCTTTATATAACTTAGTTGTTGACTTGCTCATGGCTTCGCGCTCGCTGTCGGGCAACTCATGATGGTCGGGCCAGTCCTGGAAGGTAGCTGTGCCGTACAAATCGCGATAGTGACAGAAAGCGGCATAAGGTACCAGCCACTCCTTGTTCTGCTCGAAGAACTGCTTAAAGGCTGCCGTCTTCATCGTCTTGGCACCCTCCTGTGCATAGATGGCGCGCAGATACTCCATCTTGGCGTTGTTCACACGCTCATAGTCAATCTGTGGCAGGGCGTTCAGCGATTTACGCAGCACCTCGTATTCCTGGCGCAGCTTCTCGTCCTTAAGCTGAGGCAGCTGGCGCAGATCGGTGTATTGTGGATGCAGAGCATAGATGCTGATAGAGTTGTAGGGGTATGAATCCTGCCAGGTGTGGGTGATGTTGGTATCGTTGATGGGCAACACCTGTAGTACGCGCTGCTTGGTCTTGGCGCACCAGTCAACCATCAGCTTCAGATCGCCAAAGTCGCCAACACCAAAGCTACCCTCACTACGTAGTGAGAAGATAGGGATGACGGTACCAGCACCCTTCCAAGGATATACGGGGAAATAGGCTTGCGACAGCTCGTAAACCACTACTTCGCCATCTGCCATCTGGGGCAGCTCTACAGTACGGTTCATGCCGTTCTCCCACAGTGGGGTAACATCTACTTTCTCGTCGAGGGCAACGAACTTGAACTCGATGGTACGTGGCAGCTTGTCGGCGTCAAGACTGATAACCCACTCGTTGTTCTCGTGTTCTGCCATATCAATGGCACGTTTAGCTTCCCAGTTACCTAATGCCTCGCCGCCGCCAATCAGTGCCAAGCGCTCGTTGTTGCGCAACTGTGGGGCGCGCACTTTTATGCGTACAGTCTTGCTATAGGCTGTTGGTTTGCTCATATTCTGTGAGCGGGCGGCTACGCACTCGGTAAAAGCTGTAGAGTACATATACGAATCCTCCGGAATGTCAATCCAGTGGTCGTAAACTGTGTAACGAGCGCCTTTGATAGCAGCAAACTCCAAGCGATGTGGAATAACCAGCCACTCGTGACGCTGCTCGTGTTCGCCGCGCATCACGGTATAATAATAGTCGATGTGGGCAGCCGATTTCTCTGCCATACTCATTTCGCACATCCAGTGAAACCCATCCAGGGTTGTCATCTTGTGCTCTTCCGTTTTGCCATCCTTCAGGATGTTCAGTGCCAGTTCTTCGCCGAAGATGGTCTGGTACTCCAGGTTGAAAATGATCTTCATACCAACTTGCTTTTAGTTATTTTTGGCAAAAGTACGAAAATAACCCGTTCGGTGTTTCCAAACGGGCTTGTATTTGATAGTTTCTTGATGCAAACGATTGCATTAAGACTCTAGCATCTGAAGCTTCTTGATAAGTGTGATAATCAGGTCGGTATTTGTTGTGATATCTTGTTTCATTTTTTCTCTCTCGTCGTCGCTCAACTCCATATCCGTCGACGACAGGATCTGAGTATAACCGCTCAGAACATTCAATGGCGTGTTAATGCCTTCTGATACCTGTTTTATCAGTTCGTCCTTTTCCCTCAAGGTCTCTTCGGTCTTTTCTACCTTTTCTATCAGCTGGTGGTTGGTTTGCTCCAACTCCATATGACTCATTGCCAGGATATCGTTGTTGTTCTTGAGCATGGCATTTGTACGCTTCTCTTTGCGTAGCAATCTGCAAAGCAGAAAAATAATGAGCAGCACAGCTATCAGGGCTAAGCCGTTGATAACGTTCCATACCCAGGTGGGTAACCCCTTGGTTTTTGCGCCATCCTTGATTTCCGAGCCATATATTTTGTCAACCAGTCCTTCGCTGTCCATCTTGGCTATCTCCAGACTGATGGCATCTATTAACTCTTTGTTGTGGCCTACGTAGCAGTATTCGCGTGGCTGTAGCGAGATCTCCTCTCTGGCCAATCCGTCAAGGTTGTAGTGATCGATAAAGTATTTGGCCTGGTAACGATAGCAGATGATGGCGTCGTAACGTCCACTTGCCAGTTCGCGGAATGCGTGGTCTAGATCGTTTACCTTTACGCTGATGCCACCTTCGCGCTCCACCATCGCTGAAATGGGGCGTGAATTCAGGAATGCAAACGTTTTACCCTTCAGGTCGCGGAAGTCGAAAATCTTATAATCGCTTTTGCGGTAAACCACCTGATAATACAATCTGAAGATGGGGCGCGAATAGTAGATAGAGTCTTTACGATACGCCGAGTAAACCATCATGGCCAGATCGGTATCGCCGTTAAGCACCGATGTTGCCACCTTGTTCCACAGGTTGGGCACATAATAGTATTTTATGCCCATGCGTTTCATCAGCTCACGTGTAAAGTCGATGTCGTAGCCGTGGGGCAGTCCCTCTTTGTCAACTGATTGCAGTGGGGCATAGTTGGCATCCAGGCCGATGGTAATCTGGTCGGTAGGTGGTACGTATGCTGCTGCGCGTATAGTTATGCCGCATAGTGTTGTTACCAACACCCCTATAAGCCTGTATCTGTCAAGTCTCATTTTTATCACGTGTATCTGTTTTATTAATATAAGTTCCTTATTTCCTTAATCATCTGCCAACGTAAAGTCAAGCTGCTTGCGCTCCAGATTGGCACGAGCCACCTGGATGCGTATGGGATCGCCCAACTGGTACTTGGTGTGATGACGACGTCCAACAATCATGTAGTTCTTCTCGTCAAAGTCGTAGTAGTCGTTACCTAAGTCTCTGATAGGTATCATACCTTCGCAGTGGGTTTCGTCAATCTGTGCATAGATACCGTACGATTGTATGCCGCTGATGTGTGCATCGTAGGTGTTACCAATCTTGTCGGCCATAAACTCAACCATCTTATACTTGATAGAGTCGCGCTCGGCATTCATCGCTATCTGCTCCATGTCGCTGCAGTGCTCACAAAGTTCCTCGTACTTTTCTTTATTTGCCGAACGGGCACCATCCTGATATTTGGTAAGCAAACGGTGAACCATCATGTCGGGATAACGACGGATAGGCGATGTGAAATGCGTGTAGTAGTCGAATGCCAAGCCATAGTGCCCGATGTTATGCACACTGTACCTGGCTTTCATCATGGCACGCAGGGCAACCGTTTCGATGGCGTTCTGCTCGCGTGTGCCTTCGGCCTGCGACATCAGGGCGTTGAGCGATTTAGTGATAGCTCCCTTAGTGCCGGCCGTTTTTACTTTATAACCGAACTTAGCCACAAACTCGCGCAGATTCTCCAACTTCTGTGGGTCGGGTTGGTCGTGAATACGATATGGCAGCGTCTTTGCTTTAACGCCCTTCTTTACGCGACCGATGCTTTCGGCCACCGTTTTATTGGCCAGCAGCATGAATTCCTCAATCAGCTTGTTGGCATCTTTCGACACCTTGAAGTAAGCACGGATAGGCTTACCAGTCTCATCGATATCAAAGTGCAACTCCTCGCGGTCAAACTTCACACTACCGTTCTTGAATCGGGCTTCGCGCAGTTTCTTGGCCAACTCATTCAGTTTCAGCAGCAATTCGGCATTCTCGCCCTTTCCTTCCTCTATAATCTGCTGTACCTCTTCGTAGGCATAGCGGCGATTGCTCTTAATCACTGTGTGTGCCAGATGCCAGTCCTTGATGTTGGCCTCGTCGTCCATTTTGAAAATGACACTGTAGCACAGTTTCTCCTCATCAGGGCGCAACGAACAGATAAAGTTGCACAAACGCTCGGGCAGCATAGGAATTGTGCGATCTACCAGATAGATACTGGTGGCACGTGCATATGCTTCCTTGTCGATAATAGAACCCTCTTTTACGTAATGCGATACATCGGCAATGTGTACACCAACCTCCCAAAGACCTTTGTCGGTCTTACGGATACTCAGGGCATCGTCAAAGTCTTTGGCATCCTTAGGGTCGATGGTGCAGGTGAATACATCGCGGAAGTCCTCTCTGCGTGCTATCTCCTCGGGGGTGATGGTGGCATCAATCTTCTCGGCGGCCTCTTCTACGTTCTTAGGATACTTGTAGGGCAGATTGTACTGTGCCAGGATGGCGTGCATCTCGGCATTGTTCTCACCGGTCTTACCTAAGATGTCAATCACCTGTCCGATGATGTTTTTATGGTCCTGATCGGGCCACTGTATAATCTTTACTACAGCCTTGTCGTCGGTCTTTCCGCCCTTCAGTTTGCGCTTAGGGATGATAATATCGTGAACGATGGTTGAGTCGGCTGTTACCAGGAAGGCAATATCCTTCTCTACGCGCAGCTTACCAACGATGGTATCGTGCGCACGCTTCACTATCTCGATAACCATTGCCTCTTTGATATGCTTGTCGCGGCGTGCCATGAGCGATACCTTTACACGGTCGCCGTCCATTGCCGACATCGAGTTACGCTCGGCCACAAACACCGGCGTACCGCCATCATCGGGCGCAAACGAGTTACGTCCGTTGGCTTTTCTGTGGAAGATACCTTCCTGTACCTGAGTCTTCAGGTTTAGTTTATAGGAGTTGTCGCTCACTTTTAGCAGGAAATCGTCCCATGCCATTTCCTCCATCACATCAATGGCCAGCATCTTCAGTGGATGCGTGTCGAGTTTCAACGCCTTAAATATCTGTTTAAATGAGAATGTTTCGTTAGGATTATGCTGAAACAGGTTCTGTAGCAGTTCGCTTACCTGCTTCTTTCCTAAACGTTTTCCACCTTTCTTCTTACCCATAGCTTGTTTTCTTTTTTTTCTTTTCTGACTGCAAAGATAGTAATTAAATTAAGAATTAAGAATTAAGAGTTAAGAAAATTTGCTGCCAGAACTCATTTTTTCTTAATTATTAACTCTTAACTCTTAACTTTTGTGTACCTTTGCACGGAAATTCTTAAGATGTATGAAGATATTAGTAACAGGTGCGAGTGGATTTATCGGCTCGTTTATTGTTGAGGAGGCACTCCGTCGCGGCTTTGATACATGGGCTGCGGTGCGAGGCAGTAGCTCTAAGGCTTATCTGCAGGATGAGCGTATCAACTTTATCGAACTGAACCTTTCGTCAAAGGCTCAACTAGTAGAGCAGCTACGTGGTCAGGCATTTGATTACGTGGTGCATGCTGCTGGTGTAACCAAGTGCTTGGATAAACAGGACTTTTTCCGTATCAACACTCAGGGAACCCAGAATCTGATTGATGCACTTCTCGAGGTTGGCATGCCGCTTAAGCGCTTTGTGTTTGTGAGCAGTTTGAGTATCTTTGGCGCTATCCGCGAACAGCAGCCTTACCAGGAAATCACCGAAACCGATACGCCCCAGCCTAATACTGCCTATGGACATAGCAAACTGGCTGCCGAGCAGTATTTGGAGCAGATGGGCTCGCGCGTACCTTATATAATACTTCGTCCTACGGGTGTTTACGGTCCACGTGAGAAAGACTACTTTATTATGGCTAAGAGCATCAAGCAGCACACCGACTTTGCTGTTGGTTATAAGCGTCAGGATATCACCTTTGTTTATGTTAAGGATGTGGTGCAGGCCATCTTCCTGGCTCTGGATAAGGGCGAGAATGGTCGTAAGTATTTCCTGAGCGATGGTAAGGTGTATCAGAGCGAGACCTTCAGTAATCTCATTCATCAGGAGTTAGGGTGTCCTTGGTGGATTCGTATCAAAGCGCCTATCTGGGTGCTGCGTGTAGTAACCTTCTTTGGTGAGTATATCGGCCGACTGACTGGTAAGGTAACGGCGCTTAATAACGATAAATATAACATTCTGCGTCAGCGTAACTGGCGTTGCGACATACAGCCTGCTATCAACGAGTTGGGGTATAAGCCCGAGTACGACTTGGAGCGTGGCGTAAAGGAAACAATTAAATGGTATCAGGATAACAAATGGTTATAAAGAAGATATTCGAGATAGAAAAGAAACCCCGTAAGGGTCTGATGGCGTTTGAGTGGGCAGTGATGGCATATCTACTGTTCACGCTGCTGCTTATCATGATTACCTACACCAAACTGCAACATCCAGGTGCCATGCTTTGGGGGCGTGCGCAGGTTGTCATCTCAACTGTGGCACTCTGGTGGGTTTATCGTATGATTCCCTGCCGACTTACCATGATGTTCCGTGTGGCCTTGCAGCTCATACTGCTATCGTGGTGGTATCCCGATACCTACGACATCAATCAGGTGTTCCCCAATCTCGACCATCTGTTTGCTGGCTACGAGCAACAGCTGTTTCACTTTCAGCCCGCTCTGGTGTTCTCGCAGGTCATCTCTAATCCGGTGTTCAGCGAACTCATGCACTTGGGCTATGCCTCGTATTATCCGCTGATAGCTTTGGTGTCGGCTTTTTATTTCCTGTATCGCTATCAGGAGTTTGCGCGTGTACAGTTCATTATTCTGGGCTCGTTCATGCTTTATTATGTTATCTTTGTGCTGTTGCCTGTTACGGGTCCGCAGTATTACTACCTGGCAGCAGGTGTTGATCAGATAGCACAGGGGCACTTCCCCAATGTGGGCGATTATTTCTTAACCCACTCCGAGGCGTTAACTACGCCTGGTTGGCAGGACGGTTTCTTTTACCAGTGTGTGACCAGCGCCCATGATGCAGGCGAACGCCCAACAGCCGCGTTCCCTAGCAGTCATGTGGGTGTTACCACCATTCTGCTGTTGTTGGCTTGGCATGCCCGCAATCGTAAACTGCTTTACACCATGTTTCCCTTCTATGTACTCATGTGTTTCGCAACTGTTTACATTCAGGCTCACTATGCCATCGACGTGATTGGTGGTTGGGTTTCGGCCATCATCATCTATACTGTTTTGTTTTTTTTATCCAAAAAATTTGTTTGATTCGAAAATATTGTTTATCTTTGCAACCGATTAAGTAAGGATAAGACATATTACAATATAGGGATTCCGACACTAAGCGAGTCGGGATTCTTTTGTTTTTTTGTCCGTCCAAGTAATTGTGGAATTTTTAAATATTTATAGTTATGGCATACATGTCACAAGAAGGCTACGATAAACTGATAGCCGAACTGCAGCGTTTAGAAGGTGTTGAGCGTCCAAAGGCCTCTGCCGCTATTGCTGAGGCCCGCGAAAAGGGCGACCTGAGTGAGAACTCTGAGTACGATGCCGCCAAAGAGGCACAGGCTCATCTTGAGGATAAGATTAATCAGCTTAAGATGACTATCGCAGAGGCAAAGGTGATAGATACCAGCCGTTTGAGTACCGACTCTGTACAGATTCTCTCGAAAGTAGAGATGACTAACCTTACCAACAAGGCCAAGATGTCGTACACCATTGTGAGCGAGAGCGAGGCTAACCTGCGCGAGGGCAAGATTTCTATCCAGACTCCTATTGCTCAGGGCTTGCTTAATCATAAGGTGGGCGATGAGGTTGAGGTAAAAATTCCTCGTGGTACCATCAAGCTCCGCATTGATAAGATCACTGTTGGTTAATTGAAAATTGAAAGGCATGGATATTTTTAGCAAAATCGCAGCTGGCGAGATTCCCAGCTACAAGTGCGCCGAGAACGAGGAGTTCTACGCATTTCTTGATATCAATCCGTTGGTCGAGGGTCACACATTGGTTATCCCTCGCCGCGAAGTAGATTACATCTTTGATATGGACGACGACGAGTTGGCTCGCTATCAGGTGTTTGCCAAGCGTGTGGCTTTGGCCATCAAGAAGGCTTTCCCATGCAAAAAGGTGGCACAGGTAGTGCTGGGCCTCGAAGTGCCCCACGCACACATCCACCTCATTCCTATGCAGAGTGAGGCCGACGTTGACTTCCGTCGCGAAAAGCTGAAGCTTACCGAAGATCAGTTCAAGGCTATTGCCGAAAAAATACGTGGTGAGTTTGTGTGATTACACAAACTCATCGCCGTATTTAATCCTTACCTCGTTTACATATTTCTTTACCATCGATGAGTTGTCGCTTTTCTTGCAGATAAGCAGCACCCCGTCTTCTTCGGCCACGATGTAACCCTCCAGACCGTTGAATACCCCCAACTTACCCTTGGGCAGCTTGATGATATTGTTTTTACAGTCCTCAAGTATTACCTCCGAGTCCATCACCACGTTGTCGTCGTCCACTTTGTGCATCACCTCGTAAATAGAGTGCCAGGTGCCTAAGTCGGCCCAGCCAAAGTCGCACTTCATCACATACACGTTGTTGTCGCTCTGTTCCAGAATGGCGTAGTCGAGTGATAGGTTGGGGTAGCGTGGATAGTTCTCGGCCACAAACTTGGCTTCCTCCTCCTCTGTGTAGCCTGGGTGGTCGTAACGCAGCTCGCGCAATACTGGGGGGAATACATGCTCAAACGTGTCGAGTAGGTGGTAGGCATTTGATATAAAAATACCGGTGTTCCAGTAAAACTCGCCGCTCTCCATAAACATACGTGCAAACTCGCGTTCAGGCTTCTCGGTAAACGATTTCACCTCAAACACGTCGGGCTTGCAACTTAGGTCGCCTAACTGTATGTAGCCGTAGCCAGGTTCGGCGCGTGTGGGCTTTACGCCCATGGCCAGCAGTACGTTGTTCTTGGTAACGTAGCTGATGCCTACATCCAGACTATGTTCAAATGCCGTCTCGTTCAGTATCAACTGATCGCTGGGCGATACAATGATGTTGGCATCGGGTGCCTGATGCTGTATACGCATGGCAGCCCACGCTACACTAGGTGCTGTGTTGCGATTAATAGGCTCAACAATAATGTTTCGCTTGTCAACCTCGGGCAGCTGCTCTTTTACCATCTCAAAGTATCCTTCGCACGTACATATTAATATATTCTCTTTGGGTAGTAAGCGCGCAAAGCGGTCGTAAGTAGATTGCAGTAAAGTACGTCCCGTGCCAAAAAGGTCTAAAAACTGTTTGGGGCGTTGCTCTCGGCTTACAGGCCACAATCGTCTTCCGCGACCCCCTGCCAGAATCACGCAGTAATTTTTCTTATCTTTTATTTCCATCATGCGGGTTTTAGTGTAATATATACTTGCAAACGTACAAAAAAAAAGCGAAATACACAAGAAAAACTGATATTTTTTTTATTTTCTTTTGGTAATTCAAATAAAAGTAGTATCTTTGCACCCGCTTTAGGAGATGAAGCAGCTGAAACTGTTAAGCCCAGATGGCGGAATCGGTAGACGCGCTGGTCTCAAACACCAGTGGAGCAATCCATCCCGGTTCGATCCCGGGTCTGGGTACCAAGTCCTGAAGCAAGGGAATCTTCGGATTCCCTTTTTTATTTCCAAAATTTGTTATTTTTCCAAGAAAATAGTTATCTTTGCAGCCGTAACACAAATTCATTATGATCAGGTATACCAAAAAAGAGGAGATATGGAATGCGGCATCGCACGGCGGGGGAGTTCTGCTGGGTGTGGTGTTTGGTATTATTTTTTTAGTCTGGTGCTTCCAGGCCGATAATAACTGGGCCCGAATTGGTGTTATTCTTTACCTGTTTGGTATGTTAGGGTCGTATGCAGCTTCTACCATCTATCACTCCATTAAGCACCACTCCAAATGGAAGGAGCGCTTGCGCAAGTGGGATCACGCTGCCATCTACTGGCATATAGCCGGTTCGTACTCGCCGTTAACGTTGGTGGCCTTGCGCGAACAGGGTTATTGGGGGTGGAGCCTGTTTTGCTTTGTGTGGGCCTGTGCCATAGCCGGTACTATTATCAGTTTTGTCCACTTAAAAGAGCATTCTAACGTCGAAACCTTTTGTTTTGTCGGTATGGGATTGAGTGTGCTGGTGGCTTTCAAACCGTTGATCGATTCGGTCTCAACGGCGGCTGTTGTCTGGATTATAGCCGAGGGCGTTAGTTACATTACGGGAGCCGTTTTTTATTCTTTGAATAAAACCAAATATATGCATTCTGTTTTCCATTTTTTTGTGCTTGCTGGTAGCATTTGTCACATCATAGCTGTGTGGGATGTGCTGATGGAGTACTTATAATGGTTAAAAGTTTGGCGTTTTCTTTGGCCGTTTCGCTAAAAAACAGTAATTTTGCACTCGAATTTGCAAATTTAATCTATTTTATGGCATATACACGTATCACAGCTGCCGAGGCTGCAGCATTGATTAAGAATGGCGAGAACATCGCCATGAGTGGCTTTACGCCTGCAGGCGTAGCCAAAGCAACCACAAAAGAGTTGGCTAAAATTGCTGTAGCTGAGCATGAAGCCGGTCGCGAGTTTAAGGTAGGTATCTTTACTGGTGCTTCAACCGGTCAGAGTACCGATGGTGATCTGGCAAACGCGCAGGCCATTAAGTACCGTGCTCCTTACACCACAAACCCCGATTTCCGTAAGCATGTAAACCTTGGCGAGATTCCTTATAACGACCTGCACCTGAGTCATATGGCACAGGAGTTGCGTTATGGTTTCTATGGCGATGTTGATTGGGCTATTCTCGAGGTGTGTGATATCGAGGAGGTTGGTAACGATTATCACGTGTATCTTACTGCTGCTGGAGGTATTGCGCCTACTGCAGCCCGCTTGGCCAAGAAGGTGATACTGGAGCTTAACTCGTTCCATAATCCCAATGCCAAATTTATCCACGATGTTTATGAGCCACTCGATCCGCCTTACCGCAAGCCTATCATGATAGAGAAGGTAAGCGATCGTATTGGTGTACCCTATGTCAACATTCCAAAGGATAAGGTTGTTGGTGTAGTAGAGTGTAACATCCCCGACGAGGCACGTGCCTTTAAGGATAGCGACCCTGTAACCGAGAAGATTGGTTTCCTTACTGCCGAGTTCCTGGTAGAGGAGATGCACAAAGGTCGTATCCCCAAGGAGTTCCTGCCTCTGCAGAGTGGTGTAGGTTCAACCGCCAATGCTATCTTAGGTGCATTGGGCGAAGATAAGCATGTGCCCAACTTCAACATCTATACTGAGGTTATTCAGAACTCAGTTATCGAGATGATGCTGAACGGACGTGTAATAGATGCTTCGGCCTGCTCGCTCACCGTTTCAAACGACTGTTTGATGCAGGTTTACGACAATATGGACTATATGAAGCAGCACCTGACATTGCGCCAGAGTGAGATCAGTAACTCGCCCGAGGTTATCCGCCGATTGGGTGTGATTGCTATCAATACCGCTATCGAGGCCGACCTTTATGGCAACGTAAACTCAACCCACATCAGCGGTGTTAAGATGATGAATGGTATTGGTGGTAGCGGCGACTTTATTCGCAACGCATATCTCTCTATCTTTACCTGTCCTTCAATCGCTAAGGGCGGTGTTATCAGTTCTATCGTACCATTTGTTAGTCACCAGGACTCTTCGGAGCACGATGTAAACATCATCGTAACCGAACAAGGTGTGGCCGACTTGCGTGGCAAGAGCCCGTTACAGCGTGCTGAGTGTATTATCGAGAACTGTGCACATCCCGACTATAAGCAGCTGTTGTGGGACTACCTGAAGATTTCGAAGATGGGACAGACACGCCATTGTCTGACCGCTGCATTTGCCATGCACGACACACTGGCTCGTAAGGGCGACATGAAACTGACTGACTTTGCTGAATACGTGAAATAAAAAACAATGGACTAATATATTTATGATGAGAGATTTGAAAAAATGGCAATTTAGGATTATCTTTATCCTGGCGGCTGCCATCCTTGTATCGTGCGGTAGTAAGTCGCGATCATGGAAGGGTAACAGCAAGTCGGCTAAGGATTCTATCAAATTGAGCCTTCTCGACAGCATGATTGTGTCTGCCGAAAGTTCAAAAGATTATGTACGTAAGTATGTATTGGCCGATAGCTTGGAGAAAACAGGCGACTTCAGCGCTGTAAAAGCCAACTATCTGCGCGGTACAGCCATGCGCAGTCTGGAGAAAAAGGCTGATGCCGAGTTGTACTTTAAGAAAGCCTTGGAGGTAGAAGATTTGGGCGATAAGGATGTGTTCTATTATATGCGCTCGGCCCGTGTACTCTCGCAGATGCTTTCGGTTAAGAATGATTACGAGTCAGTACTGCGTGTAGCAACACCTGCCGTTGAAAAGCTTGATGGACACCCCAAAGCGCAGTCGCGCGACTTGGCTGTACTGTATTATGTAATTGGTTCGGCTCAGATGTATCTTGGTGTTCCCGAGGATGGTGAGAAGAGTTTCGAGAAAGCTTTCGAGCATTACAAAATTTCTATTTCTAAGACAGATACCAACGGTTCGCGTATCCGTGCAGCCGTTCTCGGTGTTAACAATATTACCGTGGCCTGCCTGAATACTCATAACTATAAACTGGGTAAGATGTGGAACGACCGTACCGACTCGCTTCTGTATGTATATCGCCTGCGTCCCGATGCCGATCCTGATGTTTGCGACCACTATCGTGCCCGTATCCTTTTGTTCAAGGCACTCACTGCTTACGAGGCAGGTCATCGTGCCGAGGCCGAGACCAGCTTCGACGCTTTCCAGAAAACAGAATATGCTTCTACCGAGCAGGGTAAGCTTGACGCTAACGATTACCTGATGAAGGCTCATCGTTTTGCCGAGGCTGCCGCTAATTTCCGCACGCTCGATCACTGGGTGGCTACCCGTGGTATGAAGATGAATCTTGATAACATCTCGCTGTATTTAGTTCCTAAGTATCGTGCTCATATCGGTGCTGGTCATAAGGATTCGGCTATTTATGTAGCCAACCAGATTATTAACGCTTACGATTCGGCTCTTGTATGGTCGAAGCGCGATGATACTGCCGAGATGGCTACCATCTACGAGACTCACCAGAAGGAGCAGGAACTGGCTCAGAGTCAGTATGAGCTTGAGAAGCGTGGACACGAGATTTACCGTCAGCGTTTGATTAGCTTCGGTATCGGATTCCTGTTGTTCTCTGGTTTCCTGGTATACTACACACTGTATAAGCGTAAGGCCTATAAGCTGCTGCAGGATGCCTACAGCCAGCTTGAGGAGGCAACATCGGCTCGTGAGCGTATCGAGAGTGAGCTGCGTATTGCACGCGATATCCAGATGTCGATGATTCCAGCAGCTAATCTTGAAAGCGAGGGCTTGGATCTGTTTGCCTCGATGACACCTGCCAAAGAGGTAGGAGGTGACCTGTACGACTACTTCCTTGAGAAGGATCACCTTTACTTTGCTATTGGTGACGTATCAGGTAAGGGAGTGCCCGCTTCGCTGTTCATGGCTCAGGTTATCCGCTTGTTCCGTGCGATGGCCAAGCAGCATTATACGCCTGCCGAGATTTGTACCCGTATCAATAACGAGTTGACAGAGAATAACGAGAATGGTATGTTTATCACCATGTTCATTGGTTTGGTTGACCTGACTAGCGGTCGTCTCGACTTCTGTAATGCCGGTCATAATCCCCCAGTACTGGGTGGCGATGCTGATGGTGGTAACTTCCTGCAGATGATTCCAAATGCACCTATCGGTCTGTGGCAGGGCCTTGAGTACGAGGGTGAGTATATCGATAGTATCAAGGGTAAGCCTCTCTTCATCTATACCGATGGTTTGAACGAGGCCGAGAATCCTGAGCTGGAGCGCTTTGGCGACGACCACATGCTTGAGGTTCTGCGCGAAACCAAGTTCTCAAGCGCTATGCAGGTTGTTGAGAGCCTGAAGCGCCAGGTAGAGGAGCACCGTAGAGGCGCCGAGCCTAACGACGACCTCACCATGATGTGCCTCAAGGTAGGATAATATAGAAATTATACACCGATAAAGAACTGCAATTTTTTCCAAATTGCAGTTTTTTTTATCAATGTGCGAATAAATTTTGGCTAATTCAGTGTTTTTTGTTTCCTTTGCACCCATGAATACGATACTCACGATAACAGGTAGCGACGGTACAGGAGGTTCTGGTGTTCAGGCCGACATCCAGCTCATCAGTGCGTTAGGCGGTGCAGCAGCATCGGCTATCACGTCGATTACCGTGCAGAACACCCTGGGTATCCAGGAGTTCCACGATCTGCCTGCCTCAGTGGTTCGTCAACAGGTCGAGGCTATCATCAACGACCTCCAGCCGCAAGTCATCAAGATTGGTCTGGTGCGCCGTATCGATGTGGTCGAGATGCTGGCCGATGTGCTCAAGCGCTATCAGCCCAAGCACATTATCTATGCCCCCGTGCTCACATCTACCAAGGGCGAACAACTGGTTCTGCCCCGTGTTTACGAGGCCATCCAGCGCCTGCTCATACCGCTGTGCACGGTGGTTCTGGCGCCATCCGACCTACCCATCGGTCCTCGTCGCCATGGCCATGCCAACCAGTTAGGCTCGGCTTTGGCCTATTATCTCAGTCTCGACGAGAAGGTGAGCGATGCCCTGCTGCATGCGCAAACCTATCTTAAGCAGCTGCCAGCCGTTTATGCCGATGGTAATACGCGTAGCGAGGAACTTTACAATCAGTTCCTGGATGCCGTTGAGCATTACTACAACCGCTATGCCGATGTGGCTTTCTATGCCGAGCAACTTAACGTTAGTGCACGCTATTTAGCCCAGGTAACCCGTCAGATAGCTGGCCGTTCGCCCAAGGCCATCATCGACGAGCGTATCACCGCCGAGATTGCTAAACTCATAACCACAACCAACAAGCCACTTAAGGACGTGGCCCAGTGTCTGGGCTTCTCGTCGCAGGCCCATCTGTCGCGCTTCTTCAAAAAGCGCAAAGGTGTTTCGCCCACCGAATTTCAACATAAACAATAAATACAAAAATGACAAACGAAAGAACATTGCTTAACCGCCAGTTGGCTCAGATGCTGAAGGGTGGTGTTATAATGGACGTGACTACTCCCGAGCAGGCCAAGATAGCCGAAGAGGCTGGTGCCTGCGCTGTAATGGCCCTCGAACGTATCCCTGCCGACATCCGTGCAGCAGGTGGTGTTAGCCGTATGAGCGACCCTAAGATGATTCGTGGCATCCAGGAGGCTGTAACTATTCCCGTGATGGCCAAGTGCCGTATCGGTCATATTGCCGAGGCTCAGATCCTGCAGGCCATCGAGATTGATTATATCGACGAGAGCGAGGTGCTCAGCCCAGCCGATAACATCTATCATATCGACAAGACTAAGTTTGATGTGCCCTTTGTGTGTGGTGCCAAGAACCTTGGCGAGGCCCTGCGCCGTATTGCCGAGGGTGCTACCATGATTCGTACCAAGGGCGAACCAGGTACCGGCGATGTAGTACAGGCTGTGAGTCACATGCGCCTGATGCAGAGCGAGATCCGCCGATTGGTATCTATGAGCGAGGATGAGCTTTACGAGGCTGCCAAGCAGTTGCAGGCCCCTTACGAGCTGGTACGCTACGTACACGATAATGGCAAGCTGCCTGTAGTTAACTTTGCTGCTGGTGGTGTGGCTACCCCTGCCGATGCTGCGCTCATGATGCAACTTGGTGCCGAGGGTGTGTTTGTAGGTAGTGGTATCTTTAAGAGCGGCAACCCCCGCAAGCGTGCTGCCGCCATCGTACAGGCCGTAACCAACTATCAGGATGCCAAGCTGCTGGCCGAACTCTCTGAGGATCTTGGCGAGGCTATGGTAGGTATCAACGAACATGAGATCGAACTCTTAATGGCCGAACGCGGAAAGTGATGAAAGTTGCTGTGTTAGCCCTGCAAGGGGCATTTATAGAGCACGAGCAGGTGCTGCAACGCTTAGGCGTTGAAACCTTCGAGGTGCGCCAGCTACGCGACTGGCAGCAGCACAAGGATGCACTGGTATTGCCTGGTGGCGAAAGCACCGTGCAGATGCGCCTGCTCAAGGAGCTTGGTTTGTTGGAGCCCATCCGCCAGGCCATTGCCGACGGTCTGCCCGTGTTGGGCACCTGTGCTGGCATGATTCTGCTTTCACAGGGTTATCTGGGCACCATGGATATCCGTGTGCGTCGTAATGCCTATGGTCGCCAGTTAGGCAGTTTCCACACCACAGGTACTGTTGAGGGTATAGGTACCGATGTGCCTATGACGTTTATCCGTGCACCGTATATCGAAGAGGTGTTGTCGGCCGATTGTCAGCCGATAGCACAGGTCGACGGCCATATCGTTGCCGCTCGTCAGGGTAACCAGATTGCCACGGCTTTCCACCCCGAACTCGACAACGATACCCGTCTGCACCAGTTGCTTATTTCGTTACAATAATAACTAATCCGTTCTTTAAGCCGCTGCTCTCACACGTGAGGGTGGCGGTTGTTTTTTGTGTGGTGCTCTGCACCAGCACCTGTGCCCTGCCGTTAAAGGCCGGCACGCTGAACGCCTTGCAGTTCAGTTCCGTTGGGTGGTCGATACCTGCATACATCGGGTCGCCGTTGCCCACGCCTAATATGCGGGCATCGCCCTCTAATCTAAGGTTCAGCATGGGGCAGGCATCGGGCACTAAGCGCCCTTTCTGGTCCTGCACCTCTATGGTCACCACAGCCAGGTCCTGTCCGTCGGCCGTAATCGTTGGTCGGTCAGCCTTCAGCACTGTCTTATAGGCTGGCTTTGTTGTCTCAATGGTCTGCGTTAGTGTGCGTTTGCCGTTCTTGTAGCCTATGGCCACTACCTTACCTGGCTGGTAGGTAGCCTTCCACTTCAGGTGCCCGTTCTTAGGCATCTGCTGGCGACCCAGCTTTTTGCCGTTAACAATGAGTTCCACCTCGTCGCAGTTGCTGTAGGCCCATAGCTCTATCTCTTCGTCCTCGTGGCCCTGCAGGTTCCAGTGTGGCAGTATGTGCAGTGTAGGCTCATCCGTCCACCATGCCTTCAGGTAGTACGCCTCGTCTTTCCAGAATCCGCAGTAGTCCAGTATGCCGAACTCCGAGTCGTGTGCCGGATAGGATAGGGGGTTAGGCTCGCCGCGATAGTCAAAGCCCGTCCAGTAGAACAGTCCTGCAGCCCATGGGCGCTCATCGTAGAATCTCCAGCCGCGCTCTATAATGTTCTCGTAGTTCTGCTCCATGGTGCGGTTCATACTTACCATGCGACCCTTGCAGTCGGGGTTGTTAAAGTATATGCCGCGAGTGCCGCAACCCGTTGTCTCCTCCGTACCCACTATCTTCCAGTTGGGATTGGCCTTTTTACGGTTATCCACATCGTTTTGCACAATATAGTTAAAGCCTACCACATCCAGTCCCTTTATCAGCTCCGTACCGCCGGCGTTAGCCGCTGTACTGGGGCGTGTAGGGTCGTAAAGCTTGGTGTACTCGCGCATGGCTTCGGCCAGTCGCGTGCCCTGAATGCTGTTCTCCAAGCCCCACTCCTCGTTGCCGTCGCTCCACAGAATAATGCTGGGGTGATTGCGGTCGCGCTTAATCATGCGCTCCAGCAGGCGTAGATGCTCGTCGTTGATACCCATCAGTCGGTTCTCGTCTATCACTAAGATGCCCTCGCGGTCGCAGATGTCCAGCAGTGCTGGCGTCATGGGGTTGTGCGATGCGCGATAGGCATTGCAGCCAAAGGCCTTCAGCTGCTTGATGCGCCATGCCTGCAAGGCATCGGGAATGGCAGCGCCCACACCCGCATGGTCCTGGTGCATGTTCACGCCCTTTAGCTTCAGTGGTTGGCCGTTCAGCAAGAAACCACGGTCGGCAGTAAACTGTATATCACGCAAACCTGTTGTTGTTTCGTACACATCCGTTACTATACCATCTACCTTTACCGTGGTCTCCACCTTATACAGATAGGGGGCGGTGGTGCTCCACAGGTGTGGATTGGAAATCTTTATCCGATGATCGGTTGTTCGCGTTTCTTTGGCGAGTATAGGGTACGTGAATCCGCTGACGTGTGCCACCTCTCTGCCTTCGGCATCCAGCATTCGCTGCTCAACCTCATATAGCTGGGTTTTCAAGCTGCTGTTGGTCACCTCTGTCTTTACATGTACCACAGCCTCGTTGTAAGGCTGCTGCAGTTCGGCGTACACAAACGTGCCGAAAGGTGCCACGCTTACCTGTGCGGCCTTCTCCAGCCACACGTCGCGATAGATGCCTGCGCCCTCGTAAAACCAGCCCTCCTCAAGGGTGGCATCGGCGCGCACGCAAATCAGGTTGTCCTCGCCGTATTTTATGTAAGGCGTTATGTCGTAGGTCTGTGTGGCATAGCCGCTGGGCTCTGTGCCCATATAAAAGCCGTTAAACCACACACGGGCGTTGCGGAAGATACCATCGAAACGCAGCATCAGTCGCTTGCCCAGATCCTCGTTGGGTATGTGGATGGTTTTGCGATACCAGCCCACACTTGTTTCGGGATATTTGTAGCCCACTGTTTTGTAGCCATGCGAGTGACTGGCTTCGGCAGCGTAAGGCAGTGTGGTCACCCAGTCGTGTGGCAACTGCACCTCGTGCCAGCGTTCGTCCTCCACAAACTTCTGTGTGTACGGACCCTCGTTGTGTATCGAGTTAGCTTTCGTCAGGTAGTTAAAGTACTCCGTGCCGCAGCCAAAGTCCTTTTTAGGGTCGGCAGCGTTACCAAGTGCAAAGTGCCATCCCTTATCCAGTCGGATGGTTTCGCGCACGTTCTGAGCATTCAGTACTGTAGTTACAAAGCAGCCTATCGCCGCCACAATTACCGTTTTTAGTTTCATCGTTGTTCGCTGTTTATAGTTAAACGTGGTTGCAAATTTAGTAAAAAATTTGGTACCATCACACTAATTTGCATAATAGTATCAAAGATGGCAAAAAAAAACTCCCATTATTGTAACTAAAGTTCCAGATATATTTGTTACTTTTGCATTCCGTTATGGCGGAGGCAGCTGACTTATCAACTAATTATCTAAGCCCAGGATCAATTTGTTGGGCTGCTTTTTTAGCTATGGGCGCACGATTGGAAAACTCGCCTAATAATCTGTTTCTACTGGATTATTATGCAGTCTAATCTATTAATTATTCTGACAATAATTAAATAGATGACAAACAGATGAAAACAATATTTTCTGCCGGCACACCGCTGTCG
>CADAOD010000001.1 GCA_902789415.1 uncultured Prevotellaceae bacterium | reverse complement strand
ACTCAGATTATGGAGGGAACCAAAGAAGCCTCCGCGTGCTTACGTACCATTTCATCTCGCCGTCAAATCCAGTCAACCCCAAGACGTAAATGTCGTAATATCGAACTGTTCGCTAACAAATTCGTCTGCAAAGATAGCACTTTTTCTGGTACAAACAATGGTTTTATGCAAATTTTTAGTATTTTTGTAGCCGATTTCTAAAATAATAAGGTAAAAAAGCCGTTTTAATATAGTATATAGCAATAAACAAAATGAAGATAAGACACTTAATTGTAACAGTAGGTGCTTTAGCGATGCTCTCGGCATGTACTACTCCTAAAAATATCACCTACTTTCCCGACGTTAACAACGGCGCAGCCATAGTTATAGCACAAAGCAAGGGCATTACCCTAAAACCGAACGACAAGCTTTCGATAGTGGTTAACACTAAGTCGTCAGAGCTCAACAATATACTGAATCTCCCTGTAACCACGCAAGTCATAGGCTCATCGGAGGTGCAATCGCTTAATCAGGGACAAGGCACATCAGGATATACCATCGATCCAGATGGCAACATCGATTTTCCACTTATCGGCAAAGTTAAAGCTGCAGGATTCACACGTACAGAATTGGCCGCCAAACTAAAAGAGTTGTTGGAGTCAAAAGATGCAGCAAAGGATGCTGTGGTAACAGTTGAATTTCTTAATATCGGATTCTCAGTTTTGGGCGAGGTTAATTCACCAGGATTCCACGCATTCATTAACGACAAGACTACGCTGCTGCAAGGTCTGAGCCGTGCTGGCGATATGAACATTTACGGCAATCGCAACAACGTAAAAGTGATAAGAATGCAAGACGGCAAACAGCAGGTATATGTAGTAGACATGCAGAATACAGAAGATTTGATGAAATCGCCTGCCTACATCCTGCAACAGAACGATGTGGTATACGTAGAACCCAACAACTATCGAAAACGCCAGGCAACAGCCAACGCCAGCGAAGTAACAAGAGCATCGTTTTGGATTTCAGTAGCATCGATACTTACCACCCTCGCAGTTTTGGTATTCAAGTAAGTATGTCGTATCTGAGCAATAAGATAAATATTCTTAAGGGAGTTTTCATGGGAAATCTCATGAAGCTTAAAGTATTGTACGATATCCGTTTGCGCAAATCAATCTCACTATCTCCCCAACAACAATCATCAGTTATTGTATCGCTTACCAGCTATGGGAAAAGGGCTAAAGGCTGTGCAGCATATACGGTGTACTCAATGATACGACAATCCATACGCCCAGAGCGAATTATACTATGGCTTAACGAGCAAGAGTATAACGCCAAAAATCTACCATCCGATTTGTGTTTTCTATGCAATTACGGTTTAGAAGTACGCTATGTTAAAGACATGAGGTCGTATACCAAAATTATTCACGCCTTGTCAGCATTTCCTGATAAGCAAATCATTACAGTTGACGATGACGTGTATTACGGACAATATCTTGTAGAAGAACTCATAGAAGCCCACAATCAACACCCGCAAGCAATTATTACCAACTATGCAAAGTTGCCACTGATAAATAACCAACATCAGTTAGAGCCCTATACAAAATGGCCCGAATACTACCATGCACCAGCCTGTTTGCTGTACGATGGCACTAAACTATTCCCACTTGGTGTTGGTGGTGTGCTTTATCCAAGTCATGTATTCGATGATGAGGTAAAGAACGAAAGCATATTCAGCCGACTCTGCCCAAAAGCTGACGATATCTGGCTTTATGTGATGGGATTACGATGCAAGGCCGAAAAACAGATTCTTACCAACTCACGCATTGTTAATTATCATACAGACCTGCTGCGACAGTACTTTTCAAAGGACCGTCTTACAGCTTCGAACCGTCTTGGTGGCGAGAACGACACGCAACTTCAGGCGCTGTTATCACATTACAATATTACACTTTAAAACAACATCCACAGCATATGAAAGAAACATTTACACTCAGCGATTTTATCCGAGTAAGCCTCAACAAATGGAAATGGTACGCCACATCTGTGGCAACATTCCTGTTGCTGGCTATCGTCTATTTGGTAATTACCCCTCCCAAATACACACGTAACGCACAGGTTCTGGTAAGAGACGAAGGCGGCATGAGCGGCATTATGGGACAGTTAGGAGGTCTGGCCGAACTTGGCGGTATCATTGGCTTCGGCTCATCCAACGTATACAACGAGCTCTATGCCATGCAATCTCCATGGTTACTACTAAATGTAGTAAACAAATTGCATCTGGACATGACCTACACAATCAAAGGTATACGCAACAAGGATTTATATGCCGAGCAGCTACCCATAACCATAGCCTTCAAGCATATTTCCGACGAGGACGATGTAAGCTTGAAAATCGACCTCAACAAGAATGGCGACTTCAAGATATACAAAATTAAGAAAAACGACGATAAGTATAATGATGAACTTAACGGACACGTTGGCAGCAACATAAAAAGTAGCATCGGCGATATCGAAGTAAAAGCTACGCCCTACCTTAACAAGATAACTGACGATAACATTACCATCACCGTAAAGCGAACAGAGCCAATGGCTGTGGTTGACAGACTGAAGAAAAAAGCCATTACAATGGCCGTTAGCAGCCGCGATGCATCTATTATAGATATTAAATGTAAGGATGTGTCAAAACAGCGAGCTACAGATATCATCAACAGCATTATTGCAGAATATCGACAGGAAGCAAATGACGACAAAGAGGCACAAGCAGCGGTATCAGAGCGCTACATCGTAGATAGACTTGCCTCGTTAGAGAATGATTTGAAGACACTCGACAACCGTGTGGCCGACTATAAGAGCAAGACTATGATGCCCGACTTGGAAGTGATGGCCAAAGTGTATGCCGAAGGAGCTAAAGACATTTCGACCGCTCACTTGGAGTTGAGCAATCAGCTTTATGTAACCCAGTCAATCCGTGACTATCTTCGCGATGAATCGAAGAAAGATGAACTGCTACCTGCCCTGCTTATCACCGACAACAAGGGATTAGCCGATCAGGTTGGCGAATATAACAAGTTACAATTGCAGCGAAATAAAATCATAGCCAGTTCGAGCAAAAACAGCCCGTTGGTAAAAGATATCGACCAACAACTATCAGCTATGCACAACGCAGTACTCTCATCAGCCGAAAATGCCATTAAGCAACTACAACTCCAAATTAAGAGTGTTAGTGCGAAAGAGAACGAGGGCAAGCAGATGTTGGCATCGACACCAAAGAAAGCCATAGGCGGACTGTCGGACGAACGTGACTGGAAAGTTATGAATGAGGTTTATATATTCTTACTGCAGAAACAAGAGGAAGCACAGATGGCAAAGGCTCTGAAATCTGACATACGCGTAATAACACCACCTATAGGTGTAAAAAAACAAACATCGCCCGTTAAAGCAAACGTACTTTTGGGTGCCTTGCTTTTTGGACTGTTTGTACCAGCATGCATGATATTAGTAAGAGAACGCAATAAGCGCCAATGATTTAGCCACATGGTATATCTGTTCAGTACGCTAATTGCCATTGTTCTTCTATTATCATGGAAGTATATCCTCAGGCTTGAGCCTGCGGGTATCTTTGCAGCGATGTGGGTATGCTTTGGTGTATTAACGTTATTGCTGCAGAATTATATTGATTTGCGTTTTGACGGCTGTGTGTTTGTTTTAGCAGGTGTTGCTTTTTTTGTGGCAGGCACTATCTTTAGCGACACATTTTACCACCCTACGACACAGGACATTCAAATACAATTTAAGAAACAATGGGTAACACCATTACTGCTCATCATGCTGGTTGCAGCGATGGTAACCCCACTCTACTCTATCGTCTTACACGGTTTCAGTTTGCGCGCTTTGTTGGATATGCGCGAGGTTCTGGAAATGAATAAAGACATATCGAGCGACCGCTATGCTGGAGCCGAGGCATATAACGTTGTAAGCCAGTTTTTCCTCATCTTCTCATATGCAGCACCAGCCATTGGCGGATTCTGTTTCCGACTTGTTGGAAAGTGGCAAAAGACGCTATGCATCCTTACCCTTATTCCTTGTACATTCATTGCCCTAACACAATCGCTTAAAATGGGTATGATCGCATCGTTCATCCTATTTTTTGCCAGCTATATTGTTTGTTCATATACCTATGGACTATCCATCCGTATCAGGGGCAAAATCATATTGCGATTTGTACTGATTGTTTTTGGATTCTTGCTTACACTTTTTATTTCTATGGTATTCCGTACGGGTGAAGTAAGCGAAAAGACTATACTTGAAATCAGTGAGAAGTTTATCACCTATACCATCGGCCATATGTACAATGTTGATCTTTGGTACACCTCTTATATACCTACAGAATTAACATGGGGCAGTAGAACCTTTATGGGAATTTCGAACCTGTTAGGACTTGAGGATCGCGTACAAGGCATTTATCAGGAATATAACAACATAGGCAAGAATGGATTCTTCGGAATCTCGAACACATTTACTATCTTCCGTCCGTTGGTAGAGGATTTCAGTGAGGCAGGAGCCATGGTGGTGATGTTTGTGATGGGGATAATTGCCAACATGGCGGTGAAGGCCCTATCAGCTCGTCGTTTAGTTATCTTTAACCAGGTGGTTTTGGTGGCACTCTACGCTTTCTTAATGTGGTCGTTTTCTGCTTCATTCTATGCATACACTACCTATTTAGCCATGTTTGCCTTGGTATTTATGTTGCTTTATCTGTTACAAAGAAAGGTTCCAACATGCTGACATATATTAAGAATAAGTTCAATTCGAACATGGGTAGAGACATCATCTGGACGTTTGCAATCCAAATGCTTATTATGCTCTGTTCGTTTGCTATCACCAAGCTGTTAGCCAACCGACTGAGCATTGACGAGTTCGGACAATACAACGTTATTAAGCGTTCCGTTCAAGTACTATCGTTTGTCATGTTAGCAGGTGTGGGCATCGCCTTACCACGTTATATCCCCATCTATCGTAATAGTAATCCACCACGCCGAATAGCCCCATTGCTGTCGGCATCGCTCATATATATAATAAGTATAACAACCGTAGTATTGGCAGTCTGTTTGTTATTCTCATCGCAGATGCAACCTATCATTATTGGAAATAATAACAATAGCAACCTGATGCTTGTAGCTTTGGCTTATGCCTTTATACTAGCGATGGCGCAATACGTATTTGCCTATTATCGCGGCATTGGCAAGTTCCTTTGGTACAATGCCACCCAACTAACCATGCAATTGGCCATCATTATTCCATTGGTATTACTACCAATACTCACCATTAGCAATGTGTTTGGCTCGTGGCTTGTTATAACGGTTCTGCTTGTTGTTTTTCTGATGGGCAGAGAACTATGGCGATTCCTGCATCAAGACGGATCGGTTACATTATGGTCGAATCTTAACACGCATCTTGTAACTATTATCAAATACTCTTCTGGGCGTTTAATTGCGGATTTTTTTCAGTTCTCGCTAGCCGCATTCCCACTCATTTATATCAGTAATAGCCTGGGATTACAAGCTACAGCCTATTTCTCTGTAGGCATTACCTTTGTAACCATGATTACCCCTCTATTCTCCTTCTTAGGCATTATTTTGCTGCCCTACATTTCACAAGCCATCACCCGACACGAAATGGAAGCGGCCGACCGTCTCATCACCCGCCTATCATTATTATACTCCTTAGCAGCAATCGTATTCATCGCCATTCTCTGGCTATTCACAGAATTCCTTACAACTCTGTTATTTGCAAGCAGTTACGTGGTAACAATTCATCTTACGCGAATCATGATTATTGCCATACTACCTCAAGCTGCCTATATGCTATTTCGAAATACGATTGATGCTGTCAGCGTTATACCTTACAATGCGCTCATCTTAGGCATATGCTTATTATGCATGATTATTAGTTTCATGCTTTCCACCACACCAGTCCAATTTGCCTGGGCATACGTGGCCGTTTCCATACTCCAAGGATTTCTCTCTTGGATTACATGGACAATAATACGAAAGAAATAAGCCCAAAGCCCCAATAATCATTAATAATTTGCAGATAATTGAAAAAATAGTTGTAACTTTGCACACTGATTTTGGAAATTCTGCGTTATTAAAGTAATGAACGTACATAAAGTATCTATTATATGCCCCGTTTTCAATGAAGAAAAATTCATTGAAGCATGTATTATATCCATTATTGAGCAGGATTATCCCCAAGACGCAATGGAAGTTTTATTTGTTGATGGCAATAGTACCGACAGCACTACCGAGATTATAAAACGCTACACAGCACAATATAGTTTCCTTAAACTGCTGAACAACCCCCAACGTATAGTACCACATGCACTGAACATAGGACTAAAGGCAGCCAAAGGTGAGGTAATTATGCGTCTGGATGCTCACTGCACCTATCCCACCAACTATGTTTCGGAATTGGTAAGATATTTATACCAATTGAATGCCGACAATGTAGGAGGCGTATGGAACACCCAACCAGCCAAGGACACTCCAGTCTGTCAAGCTATAGCCTTTGCATCGAGTCATCCTTTTGGTGTAGGCGGCTCTATGCACAAGATTGGCGCCTCGAAAATTATGGAAACAGATACCGTTCCGTTCGGTTGCTACAAAAAGGAGATTTTCGAGAAGATCGGACCATTTGACACTGATCTGGTAAGAAACCAAGACGATGAGTTTAATGGACGTTTGAAGAATCTGGGCGGTAAGATATATCTTATACCTCAGGTTATCATCAACTATACGGCACGCGACACACTGTGCAAAATGCGAAAGATGTATTATCAGTACGGACTATACAAGCCTCTGGTAAACAAGAAATTAGGAGCGCCTGCTACAGTTAGGCAGTTTTTTCCACTGCTTTTCGTCATTGGACTAATCATCGGAGGAATCAGTAGTTTTTTCTGGCCATTCGTTCAGCATCTTTACAGTGCTGTTCTCTTATTATATCTGTTCATCAGTCTCGTAGTAGGTAGTATGGGAGCAATTCGTTCACACCAACCTCTACTCACAATGCTGATGCCTTATGTATTTTTCAACATTCACATGAGTTATGGAATAGGCTACCTCATTGGGATATTCCATATTATCGGTAAGAAGAAAGCTCATGTAAAACCAACAAGATAGACAATGAAAATATCGTTTTCACCACCTGATATCACCGAACAAGAAGCGCAGGAAGTAGCAGCCGCCTTACTTTCTGGCTGGATAACCACAGGTCCCAGAACAAAGGAATTTGAAAGGCAGATAGCCAATTTCTGCGAATCAAAAGTTGCAGTATGTCAAAGTAGTGCCACAGCCTGTCTCGAAGCCATTCTACGCATTTTGGGAATTGGTCCTGGCGATGAAGTCATCACTTCGGCCTACACTTACACCGCCACAGCCAGTCCGGTTTGCCATGTTGGAGCCAAGCTTGTGCTTATCGACACCAAGCCCGACTCTTATGAGATGGATTACGAGCAATTAGCCGAAGCTATCAACGAACATACCAAAGTGGTAATACCAGTAGATATCGGTGGCGTACCATGCGACTATTCTGCAATTAGCAGTGTGGTAGAGAGCAAACGCCATTTATTCAGGCCCAACAATGAACTTCAAGAAGCCATTGGACGAGTTATTGTGATTGACGATGCAGCTCATGCCTTTGGCGCAAGCTGGCACAACAAGAAGATTGGTAGCGTGAGCGACTTTACTTCGTTTTCTTTTCATGCAGTAAAGAATTTCACCACAGCCGAGGGTGGAGCCCTCACATGGAGACCAATAAAAGGTATTGACGACAACTGGCTTTACAAGCAGTTCCAACTGAACTCGCTACATGGCCAAAGTAAAGATGCATTGGCCAAAACACAACTTGGAGCATGGGAATATGATGTTCTGACTCCTGCCTACAAGAGCAACATGACCGACTTGACTGCTGCCATAGGGCTTGTGCAAATGAAACGCTACCCCACCATGCTGGCACGCCGTAAAGATCTTATAGCACATTACGACCAGGAACTGTCAGGATTGAATCTACAGGTACGTGACCATTACACATCAGAACATATTTCATCAGGACACCTGTATCAAGTACGCTTATTGGGCAAAGATGACAAAGTGCGAAATGAAGTAATCTTGAAAATGGCTGAACGAGGCATTACATGCAACGTCCACTTCAAGCCACTGCCCATGATGACAGCCTACAAGAATCTGGGATTCGACATCAACAACTATCC
Organism: uncultured Prevotellaceae bacterium; assembly: GCA_902789415.1. GTDB lineage: Bacteria > Bacteroidota > Bacteroidia > Bacteroidales > Bacteroidaceae > Prevotella. Next base: position 193,633 of record CADAOD010000001.1, on the reverse strand, counting down.
CCATGCTTATAATCAGTATAAAAACGAGATAACGCTACCATTATATACTAAGCTTACCGACGAGCAGGTAGAGTACATCTTAAAAAACTTCAAAGAGGTTATATGATTCGACTGTTCGACATATTTTTCTCCGCTCTGGGATTGATTATACTCTTTCCCTTCTTCGTTGTTTTTTATCTGTTAATCAGAATTGAAAGCAAAGGAGGAGCATTCTATATTCAAGAACGTATCGGCAAGAATGGGAAACCATTTGGATTGTACAAGTTCCGCACCATGCGAGTAGGTTCTGATACAGAAGGATTACTCACTGTTGGCGAACGCGACAGTAGAATTACACGTATCGGATATATACTGAGAAAAACCAAAATTGACGAACTTCCCCAGCTTCTGAATGTATTGAAGGGTGAAATGAGTCTTGTAGGCCCAAGACCTGAGGTAAGAAAATATACAGATCTGTACACAGAAGAACAACGTAAAGTGCTCAGTGTAAGACCTGGCATAACAGACTATGCTTCAATAGAATACGTAAACGAAAACGAGTTGCTTAGTAAGGCTGATGACCCAGAGCGAATGTATATCGAAGAAGTAATGCCTAACAAAATCAAGCTAAACATGAAGTATCTGAAACACTACACCGTAGGTGAATACTTCAGAATAATCTTCCTAACCTTTAAAAGTCTCGTAAAATGAAAAGGTTTATTGATTTCTGTTTGGCACTCGTTTGCATCATCATATTTTCGCCATTATTCATGGTCTGCTATCTGGCTATCAGATTTGAAGACGGAGGTCCCGCATTATTCAAACAAGAAAGAATCGGACAGTGTGGAAAGTCTTTCAATATACTTAAATTCAGGAGCATGCCAGTTGATGACAATCGTGACGAATTCACTCTATTCGATCATAACAAGCATGAGAACCTTACACGCATAGGACGTTTTCTGAGGAATCATCATCTTGATGAACTCCCACAGTTAATCAACGTACTAAGAGGTGATATGGCGTTTGTTGGACCACGACCAGAAAGAAAGTATTATATCGACCTAATAATGAAACAGGATTCCAGATATGAACGCTTGTACCAATTGCGCCCAGGTGTAACCAGCTATGCAACTCTACATAATGGCTATACTGACACGATGGAAAAGATGCTGATTAGATTAGAAATGGATCTATACTATCTGGAGCATCAGTCATTGTGGATGGATACCAAGATTCTGTTGCAGACATTCTTCTGCATCATCGGTGGGAAACGTTTCTAGTATCTCCTAAAATGCAGACGAAGAACATCGTTGGTTAAAATCATGTATTTATCGTCCAACTGCTCTATCGTAAATTTCTCTTCCAATCGATAGATTCCATATGGTTTGAGCAGCTCAACATCATCTATTGGTTCATCTGTTTCATACAGGTGATGAACAACTGGTGATGACAACGTCAATAACGAGTTGTCATTCTCAAATCTAAACAATAATCCTTCTCCCAAATAAACATTGTTTTCAGAGTAACGTATCTGAAGGAGCTTTCCCTGTATTCCCCAGTATATTAATGATTCGCGAGTATCAGTAACACCGCCAGTAGTCAAGGTATCAACCTGACACATCTGCCAGTAGCCATCCAATTTCCCGTTACCTGACGTCTCAAGTTCACAAGAGACGATCATCAATCCAAGTGCCAGTAAATATAGTATCTTTCTCATTTTTCTAATCTATCAAAATAATCCACTCTTTGCTATTGTCAGCTGCATACCAAAGTTATCGCCCATGAGTTTTCCAAAATCTGCGCCTAAGGCACCTTTAATGCTCCAGTTATTAAGTACAGACGTAGAAGGAAATGTATAGCATGCTTCCGCCAATAAAGATATAGTCTTACGAGGATCAGAATATGGAATATCGTATGTGCCATAGCCCATAAGATAAGTTCCAAGCATACGATAATGGAAACGGGGATATGGACTACCACTAAAGCCAATATGATAGGCTTTGCTGCGATTGTTCTTTATATAAATATTCTGGTCGGTGTTATAAATCGGAGAAAGGTATAGCGGATTACCTATCACCTGTCCCCAATGCTGCCAACCAGTATAAATGCCATGATTGTAGTAATTATCCTGCCCACCAAGATGGTCAGAGATCACCTCATCATGATCGTGATAAATTGGACCACTCTGGTATTTTGAGAATAATAATTCTGTCACAATCATATCTATCCACCGGGCATCTTTAAGACGGAGTTCGAACCCCAACTGAATATCCTTTAAAGCATAAAGGAAGAAACGGCGTTTCTTTTTCACATTCCACTCAGTTCCTTCACCATATCCATCATACTCCGTTAGAAACATTCCTGAGTGGTCTTCAAAAAAATGATCGGCATATAAGCTGAATCCCCACTCCTCATCGTCAAAATTAAAGCGGGCTAACCAACTACCCAAACTGTTTCCGGCTCCACCTGTATACAAATCATCAACAGAATCGCTACCTCCTGGTATCAAAGCTTTCAACATGCCTTTCAGACCTCCCTGCTGATGAACTTCATCATCAAAAGTTCCATCAGAGTGAAATCGATATGCAGTTCCACCAAACTGGTTAGCCATCTCTAAGCCCAACTCCAACGAAACCAAAGTCTTTTCGGCATTTCCAATCTTAAGGTAACCAGCTTTTGAATGGTACATAACCCCTTCAGTATACTTGCTATGCTGACCGGTAAAATCTTTTTGCCAACCATCGTCGGTGGTTTTGCCATATGCTATATGGCCTTTCAGCGCTAACCAGTTGTTTGTACCTGGGATGGTCCAGTAGGCAGGAAGCGCCAAACGCACTTGAGGTATAGGGCGGGCATTGATTCCAAGGGTCTGAGCACCAGAACTAAGCTCCTGATTCTTGAGTTCCATTGGATACTCCTTGGCTCCTACCGTCAGAACACCTTTAAGCCAACGACCTTCTACATATGCCTGCTGAACCACTAACGTACTAGTAAATTCCGCAGCCACAGCAATATCAGCGCCATAACCAATCCCCCACTTTCTGCCATCATCAGCCGAAAGAGGACGATATGAAGCACCACGTACATAACCATTTGCGGTTTTTAGCGAACTAAGACCGTACTTGTTGGCATTTAACCACAACGGTGTATAATCGCCTGACGACAGGGTAGCCTGCATCTCAACCCGATACTGAATACTATCGGTAAGTGAATGCTGCTGAGCTCTCATTACCAATGGGCTACACATTATTAATAATATAGGCCAGAATTTCTTCATATTGGGGGCAAAGATACGAATTTTTTCTTTCTTAAAAATAGTTTTAGGGAAATTCCTCTACCTAATTAGGGAAAATCCTTTGCGTATAAGCCCAAAAAGTTGTTTCTTTGCACTGTGAATAAGTAATTGAATGTCGAACCATATTAAATGATACGATTATGAAGAAGATGTTTTTCGCACTGATGGTAATGCTGACCTCGACAATGGCAGCGAGTGCAATGAGCTACGAGCAGGCTCGCAACGAAGCCCTGTTCCTCACCGATAAGATGGCGTACGAGCTGAACCTCACTGACGAGCAGTATGAGGCTGCCTACGAGATAAACCTCGACTATCTGATGGGAGTTGCCGGACGCGATGATGTTTTTGGCACTTACTGGGAGCGCAGAAATCTGGATTTAAGCTATATTCTGTATGATTGGCAGTGGAATGCATACGTAGCTGCCAGCTACTTCTACCGTCCACTCTATTGGGAGGCTGGTTACTGGCACTTCGGTATCTATCGCCGCTATCCGCATCGCGATTACTTCTACTTCGGACGCCCACACTTCTATGCAACCTATCGTGGTGGACATGCCTGGCACATTCATGGCACTCATGGCTACTACTATGGACGCAGAGAGCACTTCCGTCCTGTTCGCAGAGAGCACTTCGGTATGCACGATCGTTGGAATCGCGGCGATTTCCGCAATCCTCGTCACAGTTCAACCCGTATAACTGGACGTTACGACAACCGCCGTATCGATAACGGTACTAGCAATCGCCACTACGACAACCGCAACAGCAACATTGAACGTCGCAACAGCAATATCGAGCGTCGTAACAACACCAATCGTAACGATGATGTATATCGCCACTCTGATTCGCATCGCAACAACAGTTCGTTCTCAGGCTATCGCGGTGGTTCAAACAGTAGCAGTATGCACAGTAGCAGTTCTCACGGAACACGCAATATTGGCGGCAGCTCGCATAGCAACTCAAGCCACTCGTCTGGTTCACATCACTCAGAGGGTAGCCGCATGGGAGGTCGCCGATAAGCAACTACAACTCAAGGATGCGGACCTCAGCGTTCTGCATCCTTTGAATTTCATTCATTGGCTTTTGATAATAATATGATTGTATAGCTTTGTTGATGATGCCATGGCCTACGGCCAACACCTTCTTTCCAGGGAATGTCTGTTTGACATATGCGATGAATTCGCCCGCCCTGGAAAGGAGGTTTTCTAATGTTTCGATATCATCGGGCCAAACCTCTCCTTTCAAATCAGGAATAAAGCGGCCGGTAAAACTTCCCCAGTCGCGTTCACGAAGCAAAGGCGTTGTAAGCACTTCTAACCGATGTGGTTCGGCAATGATACGGGCAGTATCGATAGAGCGCTTCAAATCGCTGGCCAAAATAATATCAATTGCCTTATCTTTCCATTGTTCACTGAGCTCACGAGCCTGCTGAATACCATTTTCGTTCAGCTTTCCCTGAGTCTGTCCCTGCATTATCTGGTTGGCGTTATCTACCGTCTCACCATGCCTCACTAAGTATAAAGTTGTCATAATCAATAAAATTTTGCTGCAAAAATAAAGAATTATTTGCTGATTCCACCTTATTTTATTATTTTTGCACCGTAAAACTTAGAATTATTAAAGATGAAGATATTACAAAGTTCCATTTTCCGTGCCATTTGCGCCATAGCCATTGGTATTATGCTGATTAAGTATCCTGATAATACTGTAACTTGGATTACGGTTGCTATAGGTATATTATTCCTGTTGTCGGGTGTTATCTCGATGGTGGTATATTACAATGCCAGCAAACATGTTTCAGAATATAGAATCATGGACGAGAACGGTCAGGTAATAGCCGGCCAGAAGCCCACATTCCCGTTAGTAGGTTTAGGCAGTATTATTCTTGGTTTGATGTTGGCCATCACACCAACCGTATTCATCACAGCCCTGATGTACATTATCGGTGCCATATTGGTACTGGGTGCCATCAATCAGTTTATGGTATTGGTAAGAGCACGCCGATTTGGAGGTATCGGCTTTGGCTATTGGATATTCCCATCGATTATTCTACTCACCGGCCTATATGTTATCATTAAGCCCATGAGTCCTGCCAGCATAGCTATGTCTATTTTGGGTTGGTGCTCCCTGCTTTATGGCGTCACCGAAATCATCAACTCACTAAAAGTTCACTCTAATAAGCGCAAAGCCGAAAAAGCTCAGGAGATACCTATAGCCGAGGAGGTGAAAGAAGACGATAAAAAAGTTACGGAAGTGACTACACTCCCGTAACGATTCCTTCTATATATGTTTTAAGGATGTGGATACCTGTACGGTTATCTCCACCCCAGGGAACAATCAGGTCGGCAAACTTCTTTGTTGGCTCGATAAACTGTTCGTGCATGGGCTTCAACACCTTTTCGTAACGATCCAGCACCATTTCTACGGTTCGTCCACGCTCTACCACGTCACGACGGATGTTACGAATCAAACGTACGTCGCTATCAGTATCTACAAATATCTTCAAGTCCATCATATCACGTAGTTTCTTATGGTGCAAAGCCATAATTCCCTCGATAATAATCACAGGCTTTGGCTCAACGTGGATAGTCTCCTTCTGACGGTTACTCTCGATATACGAATAGGTGGGTTGCTCAATAGCCTCGCCATTCTTCAACTTCTTGATATGCTCGGTGAGCAACTTCCAGTCGAAAGCATCTGGATGGTCGAAGTTGATAGCCTTACGCTCCTCAGGAGTCATGCCCGTTGTATCGTTATAATACGAGTCGAGGGGAACAACTGCTGCACAATGAGGAGGCAGCGCTTTGGATATTCTCTTAACTACGGTAGTCTTGCCCGAACCGGTACCGCCTGCAATTCCGATGATTGTCATAATCTTAAGTATTTAAATACGATGTTATAATATTCTGCTTTACGCTCTGTTTTCATGGGGTAAGCCCTCGAACTGCTTGGCATGCGATAGAGTCGCAACACCCTTTCGTCGAGTGTAAACTCCGCATATTCGCCAACTTTAGGGCCTTTAATACCATAATGGTTACAAAACACATCTGTGGCCAGCTGGCCTGCTGTAATCACAGCCTCGCAGCAAGGTAAGCTTCTTAACATGGCATCAAGATCGGTCTCTTCAACTATCTCCAAGTCCTTATCCGAAGCATTATCCTTTGTTCTGCGAATCCGGGTGGCCGTATCATACATGGCAATGCCTTTCTCATTCAGGAAGGGGATAATCCGTTCCAAATCAAAGCGTTTCTCCTGTTCTAACACAAAATGCTGCTTGTTATCAAAGAAACAGATGCCAAAGATACGCCACATATCGTTGATGAAGTTGGGGTAATAGAAACGCATACACCATCGCTTTTCGGCAGGAGGGAAAGTGCCGAGCATCAATAGCTTAGCATGCCCAGGCAAAAAAGGCTCGAAGGGATGAGATTCTATTCTGTCGCTCATTATTTCTTTATCAGATAAACCAAAGTGGGTAAATGATCGCTATAGCCATTCAGCCATTTTCCACCTGCACTTGTACGCAGTGTGTTACCTCTGAACTCGCCTTCCTGCTGAATCAGATAATCTCGACGGAACACTTGATAATCATAAAGTTTCAGAGTCGAATAGTCTTTCTGGCCTGCTTTATTAAGCAAATTCTTTGAGAGGATAATCTGATCGAACAGATTCCATGCGCCTTGATACTGAAGTGTACCCTGACCTGAGGCCAACATATTCCACCAAGGATTATACAGGCCGCCCTCCTCTACTTCACTAATTTCGCGCTTTGCGCCCAAACATTTAGCCATCGATGCATCATTTGGGTCATCGTTCATATCACCCATAATAAACAACTTTACTTTGGGATCATCCTTCTGCAACGAGTCTTTTACCGCACGCAACTGCGTACCACCATCCTCACGAGCATACGAAGCTGCGCCTCGCGATGGTAGATGGTTAACGATGACAGTAACATGCTCATTGGCCAACGTACCACTTACCACCAGGAAACCACGGGTAGCACGTCCGGCATCCTCTGGTCTGGTATATATATAAGGTACAAGCTTTACATTCTTAACCTTAAACAGCTGAGGATTATAAAGCAATGCACAATCTATACCACGCTGATCGGGACCTTCGATATGAACAAACTTAAAGTTGCGAGCCTTTAAAGCGGGCTGATTACAAAGATCGGTCAAGCATTTAGCATTCTCAACCTCAGCCACACCAATAGCAGCACAACCCACATCAGGCAACTTATCGGTACCCATATCGGCCAACACGCGTGCCATGTTGTGCAGTTTGCACTTATACTTCTCGGCATCCCACTTAAACGAGCCTTCAGGCAGGAACTCATAATCGTTCTTACCCTCATCGTGAGTGGTATCAAAAAGATTCTCCAAATTATAAAAACCGATGCCATACAACTGCTGCTCCTTTTTATTCTTGGCTTGGCATCCCACCAAAACAAGGAGTAATAAAAACGTTAAAAACTGGAATTTTCGCATATTAATACTGTTTATGCTTGCAAAAATAGCACAAAAATTTGAGTAAACAAAGAAAAAAGCACAAAAAGTTTGTAAATTCGGAAAAAACTTCGTAACTTTGCACCCGCTTTATGCGAAATTAGTATTTATAACATTAATATTTAAACTCAAAATGAAAAAAGGTATTCATCCAGAAAACTATCGCCCCGTCGTATTCAAGGATATGTCCAACGGCGATATGTTCCTTACGAAGTCTACTGCAAAGACAAATGACACTGTAGAATTCGAAGGCGAAACTTACCCAGTGGTAAAAGTCGAAATTTCAAGCACCTCTCACCCATTCTACACAGGTAAGAGCAAGCTCGTTGACACTGCAGGACGTGTCGATAAGTTCATGAGCCGCTACGGTAAGGCTGCGAAGAAGTAAGATAAAACCGCAAGAACATTAAAAGATGCGTCCATGGTAGTTGCATATGCCAAGGCCGCATCTTTTTTATTATCAATACGAGAATATTATTACAACACGATATGAGAACAGTTTATGACTTCACTGTCAAGGACAGGAAAGGCAAGGACGTATCTCTGAAAGAGTACGCCAACGAGGTGTTGCTGATTGTAAACACAGCAACTAAGTGTGGTTTCACACCACAATACGACGAATTGGAAAAGCTCTATGAGCAGTATCATAGTCAGGGCTTCGAGATTCTCGATTTTCCATGCAACCAGTTCGGACAGCAGGCCCCCGGTACCGATGAGAGCATCCACGAGTTCTGCAAGCTGAACTTTGGAACAGAATTCCCACGCTTTAAGAAGATTAAGGTAAACGGCGACGACGCCGATCCTCTGTATAAGTTCCTTCAGGAGCAGAAGGGCTTTGCCGGTTGGGATATGAGCCACAAGATTGCTCCTATTCTCGACGACATGCTCTCGAAAGAGGATCCTGACTACAAGCAGAAGCCCGACATCAAGTGGAATTTCACCAAGTTCCTGATTAACAAGAAGGGACAGGTGGTTGCTCGTTTCGAGCCCACTGAGAATATCGAGAATATTGCCAAGCAGATTGAAGAGCTGCTTAAGTAATAGCCAACATTTAAATAAACAGATATCATATGGAACATACTAAGTGTTTAATTATCGGTAGCGGTCCTGCTGGATATACAGCTGCCATTTACGCTTCGCGTGCCAACTTGAATCCTATCGAGTACAGCGGCATGCAGCCAGGCGGACAGCTCACCCAGACTACTGAGGTTGAGAATTTTCCTGGCTATCCACAGGGTGTTGATGGTAACCAGATGATGATGGACCTGCTGGAGCAGGCTCAGCGCTTCGGTACCGACATCCGCAGCGGAGAGATTGTAAAGGTCGACTTCTCAAAGGCCCCCTACATTTGCACAGCTGATGATGGTACTGAAATCGAAGCCGACACAGTAATCATCGCCACAGGAGCCTCAGCTAAGTACTTAGGCCTCGACGATGAGCGCAAGTATAACGGACAAGGCGTTTCGGCCTGCGCTACCTGCGATGGTTTCTTCTATCGCAAAAAGACTGTAGCCGTAGTAGGTGGCGGCGATACAGCATGCGAGGACGCCCTCTATCTGGCAGGTTTAGCCAAAAAGGTATATCTGATTGTTCGCAAACCTTTCCTCCGCGCCTCACAGGTTATGCAGCAGCGTGTTAAGGAAAACGAGAACATCGAGATTCTGTTCGAGCATAATACACTGGGCCTTTATGGCGAGAACGGTGTTGAAGGTGCCCATTTGGTAAAGCGTAAGGGCGAGCCCGATGAGGAACTGGTTGATATTGCTATCGACGGATTCTTCCTGGCTATTGGCCACAAGCCCAATACAGATATCTTCAAGGAATGGTTGGATATGGACGAGACAGGCTATTTGAAGAAGATTGACGGTACACCTAAGACAAAGGTTCCTGGTGTATTCGTTGCAGGCGACTGCGCCGATCCTGTTTACCGCCAAGCCATCTCTGCTGCCGGTTCTGGCTGTCAGGCTGCTATCGAGGCCGAAAGATATTTATTGAACAGGTAATATAATCAGAAAAGGCTCGTCTCACGACGAACCTTTTCCTCAAAAAAATTACTTAAAAAACTAAATTAATCAACCATAAACCTTAACCATTAAAATCTTTTTCTGCTGCAAAGATATAGCAAGTTTTTTAAATACATGTTTAATTATAGGTTTTTTATGTCGAAAATGCGTGAATTAACGCAAAATCAACACAAAATCATCGATTTTAAACATTTTAACGCTTAAAATGGCAAAATTTATCGCAAAAAGTAGCTTCGTATTAAAAAAATAACTATTTTTGCAGAAATAACAAATACCTAGTATGGACAACCTTTTACTATTAACCCTATTAGTAATGGCAATTCTGGCCATTATTTTCCTCGCAGGAAGACGTTTGTACCTGCGAAGTCAAAGAATACGGAGAAGGCTGCAACTAAGTGCAATCTTTACTAATATCACGCACGAACTCCTAACTCCCCTATCAGTCATATCGGCTTCAATCGACAAATTGCGAGATACAGAGCCACAATACAGTCGCGAATACGATTTGATGCAATTCAACATCCAACGTATGGTAAGGTTATTGCAACAGATACTGGAAACCAGTAAATCTGATGCAGGACAACTACGCTTATTGGTAGCCCAAGGCGATGTAATGAAGTACATCCGTCAAACAGCCGAGTGCCTAAGTCCGCTGATTGCCAAGAAGGACATGAAATTCAGCATCGTCTGTCAACCAGAAAGCATGATGGGTTGGATCGACACCGACAAGCTCGACAAGATTATCTACAATTTACTGTCCAACGCAGCCAAATACGGCAAAGAAGGTGGCATTGTGTCAATCAGCGCCATCACTAACGACAAATTCGACGAAGTAGAAATCAAAGTGAGCGACGACGGAGATGGTATCTCTGCCAAACAGATGAAACATCTGTTTAAACGCTTTCACGATGGCGACTACCGGAAACACCAGACTAATGGCACAGGTTTAGGTTTGGCATTGACACAGGATTTAGTATTTTTGAACAGAGGAACCATCACTTGCCATAGCGAAGAGGGCAAAGGCACCGAGTTTACCGTTAAACTGCCCATCAAGAAAGAAGCATTTGCTCCCGACCAGATTGACGAACAGCATAAGATAGACTTCAGTATACCCAAGAATGCCATCGTCGACATCAATACGATTGTACCAGATTTCAATGCTGAGCCTGAAGACCCTATGGAAGATGGCTATAAGTTACTGGTAGTTGAGGACAACCTGGATTTACTGATGCTTATGCAGCAACTGCTGAAGACCAATTATCATGTATATATCGCCCGCAATGGCGTCGAAGCCATGAAGATTATTCATGAAAAAGAACTTGATCTGATTATATCAGATGTGATGATGCCCGAGATGAACGGCTTTGAACTAACCAAAACACTTAAAGCCGACCCGAACTACAATCATCTGCCCATCATTCTGTTAACCGCCAAGACACAGGAAGAAGACGAGAAGGAAGCGCTGCAATGTGGTGCCGATGAATACCTAAGAAAACCATTCCGCTTGGGCGATTTGAAACTGCGAATTGATAATATTATCGAGAATCGCAAGCGCATGCAGGCAGAATTCAGTCAACTCAGTGCTGAGGAAGAAGTCGAACATATTGCCAAGGCGCCAAGTCCCGACGAAGCTTTTGTGAATCAGGTTCTGGCACATATCCATGAGCATATCGACGATGATACATACGACCGTGATACGTTAGCAGCCGACATGGGCACCAGTGCCTCTACCTTATATAATAAGTTACGTTCAATCACAGGTATGAATGTATCAACCTTTATCCGTGATGTACGAATGAAAGAGGCCCGACGCTTAGGCATAGAGAATCCCAACCTGCGTGTCAGCGATTTGGCTTACAGCGTGGGCTTCCATGATCCACGTTATTTTGCCACTTGTTTCAAGAAACAGTTTGGCACTCAGCCGAAGGAATTTTTGGAGAGTTTACAAAACTCGAAACAAAAAGAGCAATAAAAGTAAGCATACCATTCAGCATCAGCAACTCATAGCCAAATCGATAACCAGCAACATGCCAGGTTATCGCATCAATAGCATAGCAAACTAAAGGCGACGCTATACAAATATATGGCACATAGCGATCATGCGGCATGCGCTTGGTAAGCATACCGAAAGCAAAAAGTCCCAACAGCGGACCGTATGTATAACCACAAATGGTATAAATCGCATCAATCACGCTGGTAGAGTTCAGTAACCTAAAAAGCAGAATCATCATCACAAATAAAGCGCTTATCCCCAAATGAGCACGCTTACGCAACTGTTCATCGCCTGCCCTACCCCTGATATCAACACAGTAGCTGGTGGTTAGCGATGTTAAAGCCGAATCGGCACTCGAGAACGAAGCCGCCACAATACCAATTGTAAAAGGAATAAGTACCGACAATCCGCTACGCTGAACAAATCCTGGCAACAAAGAGTCAGACACGCCTCGCTCACCCAACATCACCAGCAGTACGCCTAACGACAAGAACAGCAGATTTGCCGGCACAAAAGCCACGCCATAGGTACACATATCCTTCTGAGCCTCTTTTAGCGTTTTGCATGTCAGGTTCTTCTGCATCATGTCCTGATCAAGACCAGTCATCACGATCACTATAAACACACCACTCAGAAACTGTTTCCAGAAGTTCTGCTTCGAAACCCAATCGTCCATCACAAACATCCGGCTGTGTTCATCCGATGCTACAGCACTGATGGCCTCAGGTATTGTCATCCCCAATTCGCCCACCACCTTATATATAATAAGGAGAAGTGCTGAGAACAAACATAGGGTTTGAAAAGTATCGGTCCATACCAAGGTTTTAATACCTCCCCCTCTTGTATAGAGCCAGATAAGAGCCACCATCGCAGATACAGTTACCACAAACGGAATACCCATCTCATCAAATACAAACTGCTGTAGTATCATGCATACCACATAAAAACGCACCACCGCACCAATCATCTTAGATAGCAAGAAGAATGATGCTCCCGTTTTGTATGCCCGTTGCCCCATTCGCTGCCCCAAATAGGAATAAATGGTTGTGAGATTCAAGCGATAATAGAGCGGAAGCAGGATGAATGCCACGGCTACATACCCCAATATAAAGCCTAAGCAGGTTTGCATATAGGTCATGTTAATTTGGGTTACCATACCAGGCACCGACACAAATGTAACACCCGAAATAGAAGCCCCAACCATGCCAAATGCCACCATGTACCAAGGCGACTGACGATTGCCACGAAAGAAGGTATCGTTCGTAGCACGACGTGCAGTCAGTCGGCTGATACCAAACAAAACTGCAAAATAGCCTAATATTATTGCAATCATCCACATAATTGTGTGCAAAGTTACACTTTTTTTTCAAAATTATCAATTATCCTCTGTCAATTATCAACTAAAAATGCTATCTTTGCAGTCGGTAATCGGCCATGCCGCTTGCTTAAGCAAGAATTCCAAATTCTAAAACGTATTATATTATGTCTAAACAAAAAAAATTCATCCTCCAAGAGAGTGAGATTCCCACACAGTGGTACAACATTCAGGCTGATATGAAGGTCAAGCCACAGCCACCTATCCACCCAGTAACCAAGCAACCATTGGGTGTCGACGATTTGGCACACATCTTCCCTCGCGAGTGCTGTGTACAGGAGCTTGATACCGAGCATCGCTGGATTGACATTCCTGAAGAGGTGCTTGAGAAGTACAAGTTCTATCGCTCAACGCCATTGGTTCGTGCCTATGCACTCGAGGAGGCTTTGGGAACACCCGCCCATATCTACTTTAAGAACGAGAGTACCAACCCATTGGGTTCACATAAAATCAACTCTGCCATTCCTCAGTGCTACTATGCCAAGCAGGAAGGCACCACTAACGTAACCACCGAGACAGGTGCCGGACAGTGGGGAGCAGCCCTTTCATACGCAGCAAAGATTTATGGTCTCGACTGCGCTGTTTATCAGGTAAAGATTACCATGCAGCAAAAGCCATACCGTTCAAGCATTATGCGTACCTTTGGTGCTGTGGTCGAGGGGTCACCTTCTATGTCAACCCGTGCCGGTAAAGATATTCTTACTCGCGATCCAAACCACACAGGTTCGCTGGGTACAGCTATCTCTGAGGCTGTAGAGTTGGCCACAAGCACCCCAAACTGTAAGTACACCTTAGGTTCGGTATTGAACCACGTAGGTTTGCATCAAACCATCATTGGTCTTGAGGCCGAGAAGCAGATGGAGATGGCTGGCGAGTATCCCGATATGGTGATTGCCTGCTTTGGCGGTGGTTCTAACTTTGGCGGTATCGCCTTCCCATTCATGCGCCACAACCTGTGCGATGGTAAGAAGACCGAGTTTATCGCTGCCGAGCCTGATAGCTGTCCTAAGCTAACACGTGGTCAGTTCCGCTACGACTTTGGCGACGAGGCTGGTTACACCCCACTGCTGCCCATGTTCACACTGGGTCATAACTTCAAGCCAAGCAACATCCACGCTGGTGGTTTGCGCTATCATGGTGCAGGCGTCATCGTCAGCCAGTTGTTGAAGGACGGTATGATGCGTGGTGTTGATATTCCACAGCTTGAGACTTTCAAAGCCGGAATGCTATTCGCCCGCACCGAGGGTATCATTCCTGCCCCAGAGAGCTGTCACGCTATCGCTGCCACTATTCGCGAGGCCAAGAAGTGCAAGGAAACTGGCGAAGAGAAGGTTATCCTGTTCAACCTCTCAGGTCATGGTCTGATTGATATGCCAAGCTACGATTCATTCATCAAGGGCGATCTGCAGAACTACACTGTTACCGATGAGATGATTGCCGCCAACCTGGCCGAACTGGATAAGTAATCACAACTGCTTTACAATAACAATCCCCGTTCGATTTTCGAGCGGGGATTATTAGTATTTAGAAGATGCGTCCTGTTATCGTGAGTTTCAGCACGGGATAAACTTTCACCTTATCGATAATCTTCGAAATGTCGTCATCGGTATCGTTCAACTCGTTAATCTTAACCTCCTGATTGTCCTGATAAACCTTCAGTTTGCCCATAAACTGGCAACCAGCCTCGAAACGGAAACCTACACGCGACTTTGGCACCAGACGTCCAACACCCAGTCCAACATACGGACGGAATTTCTTTACGCGAACATCGCCATTAATATCACCTCTCTCGTCAAACTTCACATTATATTTGTCAAGTTCTGCCGAGATACTATTCAGAATCACATCCTTAAACTGAGGATAGGTATTGATTGCCTGTTCTATAACATCGCTATGACCAGTCAGTTTACCAACTTTCTCACCTCCAAACGAGAAACCTCCTGCAATAAAGAAAGTAGAATTGCCTCCAAAAGGATATATGTTCAGCTTCACATCCATTGTGGTACGCTTCAAATCGCCAGTAATCTTAACTTTGTCGTGGTTAGGAATAGAAATCTGTGTTGGTAGCGATCCCAGGTTGTAATCTACATTCACATCACCCTTAATCTTAATGCTTGGCATAAAGTTCACGCCAGCACTCAGTTCCAGATAGTCGGTAATAGGAGCAGCTACCCCAACACCAATACCTTCGGTGCTTGCTGATACATTCAAACCCACATGGTTAAAAATACCTCGTTCAACATCCTCCTGAGCAAAAGCCGATGTATTTCCCATCAGCACTGCGATACATGCAAAAAGTAGTTTTTTCATATTCTAAAGTGTTTGATATTAGTAATAACATGTTCTTATCATTTGCAAAGATAAATATAATTATCTTAAAATGCAAATTTTTGCTCTAAAAAAAAGCAACTAAAGAAAAAAAATGCACTCTAAGTACTTTGCAATTGAAAAGTACCTAGAATGCAAATTACACCTAAAACTTATCGTTTTTATCTGATTCTGTCCATCGAGCGGACTAACTTTTCGTCTGCCAGGATGGCTCGGCGAGCCATCAGGTAGAGTATCAGCGAGATAGCTGGGAACACAGCTGGCCATGAGGGACGGAAAACAACAGCGCCCCACGACTTATCGCCAACCATCTGACCTACTACAAAGAATACGCCATACCAACCAATGATAAACAACACATTGAACAAGCAGAACAAAGCCTGCATCTTACGGTTGTTATATATAAATATGGTATAGGTAGCGATTACTGCTGTAGGCAACAGAACAGCCATCAAGGGCCAAGTATCAAAATGATGCTTGCCAATGGGGTCGGTGTACCAAAGGTTATACACCTTTGCCACAGAGATACCACCCAACTTGAATGAGCCTATCTGCATACAAAGACAAATGACGGTCATAATAATGGCCGCCAAAAGATATAATGTCTGCTTACGCTGTATCATATTAATCTTCCTGGTTCTGGTTCTCGCGAGAAGGATCACGCCAGTAAACCTTATCCTCTACAAACTCCTGAGTAGCCAGAAGACTTGGTTTTGGCAGCTTTTCGTAGTAACGAGAAATCTCAATCTGCTCACGATTCTCGAATACCTCCTCGAGCGAATCGTTATATGAAGCGAACTCAGCCAGCTTCTTAGAGAGATCGTCCTTAATCTGCAGGCTGATCTGATTGGCGCGCTTGCCAATGATAGCTACACTCTCGTAGATGTTGCCTGTGTCTTTACACAGATCCATAATGTTACGTGTTACGGTGTTAACCGGTGCTTTTGACTTCTTATAATCCATATCTTAATCTTTAATAACTTTTTTGCACTTATTGATAAACTTCTCGGCCATAGCGGCATTCTTCGACTCGGGGAACTCGTTCAGGAATCCGTAGCACTCATCCTCGGCGTCGCGGTAACGATCCATACGCTTCTCCTCCGAACTGTTCTCGGCCAACTCAAACTTGGCCTTCATAATGAGCAGCATCAAATCCTCGCGGATACTGCAGTAAGGATAGTTCTTCAGGCAGTTCTGAGCCGTAATGATACAAGCATTGTAGTTACTCTCCTCGTTAGAGTTGATATTACCGAAGTATCCACCCAGATTGTAATAAAGCTCGGCTGAGAGATACTCTTTCTGTATCAGCTTATCATGCAGCTCATACAAACGTTCCTGAGCCTGAGGACGGAGTGGTGACTCAGGGAAGAGATCCAAGAACTGCTGATAGGCAGTGATAGCGCCATTAGTAGGCGACTGATCCAGTCGAGGCTCGGGGGCACTCTGATATAACGACTGACCTACGTAGAAGTAAGCCAACTCGGCATAAGTACCACGAGGATAGCTTGAAGTGTATTTCTTGAAAGTCTCCGAGGCAGCCTCGTAATCCATATTGCCATACTGAGCCATACCCAACATATATAGACACTCCTGAGCTTCGTCAGAGCCTTTCTTAATAGTCACCAATTCTTCCAACAGCGTTGTAGCCTGCTGGAACTTTCCACATGCGAATGCTTCTTTAGCATACTCATACTTATAATCAGTGTCGCCATACTTGTAGACACTGTTAAACTCTGAGGCGCAACTGCTAAGCAGTAATGCCGCACATGCCAATGTAATGATACCTTTATTCATATTCGGGGTGCAAAATTAGCACTTTTCAGTCAAATAACAAAGTTTTATGTAAGGTTTTTGGCGTTTTTTGATGTTTTTTTAATAACTTATTCGTATCTTTGCACACTCAATGAGCAAATTTATACTAACATCGGAATATAAACCCACTGGCGATCAGCCCGAGGCGATACGTCAGTTAACTGAGGGATTGGATCGCGGCGACCGTGCTCAGGTGCTTCTTGGCGTCACGGGATCGGGTAAGACATTCACGATGGCAAACGTGATTGCACAACACAATCGCCCCACCCTGATTCTGAGTCACAACAAAACGCTGGCAGCACAGCTCTACGAGGAAATGAAAGGTTTCTTTCCACAGAATGCCGTAGAGTATTATGTAAGTTATTATGACTACTACCAGCCTGAGGCTTATCTACCCACCACCGACACCTACATCGAAAAAGACCTGGCCATCAACGACGAGATCGACCGTTTGCGCCTGTCTGCTGTATCCAACCTGCTTTCAGGTCGTAACGACGTAGTTGTGGTTTCATCCGTATCATGCATCTATGGTATGGGCAGTCCGGTGGCGCTTCAGGAAAACGTGATCGAGCTGAAGAAAGGCCAGATACTCGACCGTAACGCTTTGTTAAGAAAGTTAGTAGCTGCATTATATGTACGAAACGACTTGGATTTGCAGCGAGGTAACTTCCGTGTAAAGGGCGATACCGTAGATATTGCCATGGCCTATAGCGAGGTGGTTCTCCGCATTACATTCTGGGACGACGAGATTGACGCTATCGAGGAGATGGATGCAGTTACCTTCGACCGTTTGGCCAGTTTCGACGAATACCGACTCTACCCTGCCAACCTGTTTATGACCTCGCAAGAGCAAACCAACATTGCTATCCATCAGATTCAGGACGACTTGATGAAACAGGTGCTCTACTTCGAAGAAATCGGCGATACCATTAAGGCTCAGCGCATTAAGGAACGCGTAGAGTACGATATGGAAATGATTAAGGAATTGGGACATTGCTCTGGCATCGAGAACTATAGTCGCTATTTTGATGGTCGCCAGGCGGGCGAACGTCCTTATTGTCTGTTAGATTTCTTCCCCGACGACTATCTGCTCATTATCGACGAGAGTCATGTGAGCGTTCCCCAAATCAGCGCCATGTATGGCGGCGACCGCAGCCGTAAGCAGAACCTGGTGGAATATGGTTTCCGTTTGCCAGCCGCCTTCGACAACCGTCCGCTGAAGTTCGAGGAGTTCCAGCAGGAGGTGAATCAGGTGATTTACGTCAGTGCAACCCCAGCCGATTACGAACTGAATGAGGCCGAAGGCGTAGTAGTAGAGCAGGTTATCCGCCCAACAGGACTACTCGACCCAGAGATTGAAGTTCGCCCCAGCGAGAATCAGATTGACGATTTGATGGACGAAATACAGACTCGCTGCCATCGTGGCGAGCGTGTACTTATTACCACCCTGACCAAACGTATGGCCGAGGAACTTACCGAGTACCTGCTGAACCACAACGTAAGCACCGCCTACATCCATAGCGACGTAGCGACACTGGATCGCGTAAAGATTCTGAGCGATTTGCGCCAAGGTGTTTACGATGTACTGGTAGGTGTAAACCTGCTACGTGAAGGTCTCGACCTGCCCGAAGTATCGCTTGTTGCCATCCTCGATGCCGACAAAGAAGGCTTTTTGCGCAGTCATCGCAGCTTAACACAGACAGCCGGTCGCGCCGCCCGAAACGTAAATGGCAAGGTAATCATGTATGCCGACAACATCACAGCCTCGATGCAGCTAACCATCGACGAGACTTTGCGCCGCCGCATCAAGCAGATGAAATATAACGAGGAACATCACATCACTCCAAAGCAGATTGTGAAGAACCTGAGTTTCAACGCACTGCAGAAGGAGAACCGTGCCGACACCAAGGAGCTGATGCGCAACTTCTCGATGGCAGCAGAAAACGGCGAAACAGGCATAAAAGTGGCCGCCGACCCGATAGAGGAACGCATGACCAGACCACAGATGGAGAAACTGATAGAAGAAACTACCCGCAAGATGAAAGAAGCTGCCAAACAGCTCGATTTCTTGCAGGCTGCACAATACCGCGATGAAATCGTTCGTTTACAAAAGGAATTGGAACTTAAATAAAAAGTGAAAAGATAATAAAATCCGTGTTAATCCGTGTAATCCGTGCCTGATTATAAAAAAATCTTAGTACTTTTGCACGGTTTTATAAATAAATTAGTGTAAATATGAAAAAGTTTTTGATAGCCATACTGATGGCAATGCCTGTAATAGCTTCGGCTCAGGACAATACTTGGGAGCGTATCGAACAGGAGCCTGTTCCAACTGTAAACCCAGATGCCAAATATCTGGCAGATGGAGCGGTACCAGAAGTCAACGGTAAAGTATGCTGGCAAACCACCATCAAAGCACCTGGCAAATCGGCTCAGCAGATATACGATATCCTGCTTAAGCAGATGGAAAAGATGGTAAACGAGCCTAACCAGATTGCCAATAGTACAGTCGCTATCAAGGATACCGAGAAACATGAGTTGGGTGCAGCCTTCCACGAGTGGTTGGTATTTAAGAACAGTACACTTTCACTCGATCGCACACAGTTTAACTTCCAGCTGATTGTAAAGTGCAGCGACGAGCAGGCAGAGGTAAAAATCACCCACATTTCGTATAACTACGACGTCAATCGCAAGCCAATACGCTATACTGCTGAAGAATGGATTACCGACAAGTATGCCGTTAACAAAAAGCATACCAAGCTATATCCCCTTTCGGCTAAGTTCCGCCGTAAGACAATCGACCGTAAGGACTTTATCTTCAACAAGTTCAACACATTGTTAAACGATAAATAAAAAACATGAATAAAGACAAGATTCGTAATATTCTTAATATTATCTTTATGATTACGGCCGTGGTTGGTGTGATTTGGTATCTCACCAAGGATAAAACCATGGGCACATACATCATCTTATTCTCGATGTGCTTCAAAATAGCCGAATCGTCAATGCGAATGATCAAATAATCTATGTACAGAAGACTTTCAACACTAATCATTTCACTATTGGCGTTGGTTCAGGCCAACGCTCAGATTGATCGTGACTTCAATCAGATTGACGAGGAAGGCAACGTAAGCACCCGAAGCGGGAATTTCAACAAACACAGCAAGGATTCCACAAATAATAAAGAGATACCCAAGGGACTTTACACGTGGACTATCGACAGGAGATTTGGCGATGTGATTCCCGCACAGCCCGACACCCTGCCCCACTTGTTTATGAACACCACTTTTAACAGTGGTATGTATGGCGACTATAACACCACAGGAAGCAACTATACGGCCCGACAGAGTCGTATCTTTATCGACCGCCCCTATGGCGATTACTTTATATTCACCGAGCCATATAGTTTTGTGAATAAGAAGCCCGACAATTTGCTGTTTATGAACACCTTGTCGCCCTATACCAGCGTACTTTACGACAATTGCGGCGATAAGACCAATGGCGAGGACCATATTGATGCCAAATTCGCAGTAAACGCCAACAAGCGTCTTAACTTCGGATTCGACTTAGATTACACTTATGCCCGCGGTTATTACAGCAACCAGAATATCTCTCACTTTAACGGTACCTTATTCGGTTCGTATCTGGGCGACCGCTACCAGATGCATTTCTTCTTTAATGCCGCCCACCAGAAGGCATCAGAGAACGGTGGTATCACAACCGACACTTACATTACCCACCCCGAATCATATACCGACAATTATACAGAGAGTGAAATTCCAACAGTCCTCTCCAAGAACTGGAATCGTAACGACCACCAGCACCTGTTTCTGAGTCATCGTTACAACATTGGTTTCTATCGTATGGTGAAGATGACCGACGAGGAAATCAAGGCCCGCCAGTTTGCCAAGGAGTCCATGAAGGCCCAGGAGGCGAAAAAAGAGCAGAAGAATGATAACGAAAGAGATTTTCGTAAGGACATGCCGGCCCAAAAGCCTACTGGTAGACCTGAGGGTGCCAAGGTAATAGGTAAAGAGCCACAAAGAGATTCGCTTAACATCGCTGCCGATACAACTCGCATCAAAGTCGAAGGCCAGGCAGCTATCGACAGTTTGAATCGTCTGCAGGCTATTCAGGACTCTATTGATGCCACAATGAAACGCGAGTACGTACCAGTTACCAGTTTCATTCATACGCTCGATTTCAGCAACTATAACCGTATCTATCAGGCTTATAGTACCCCAACCGATTATTATCAGAACACCTATTATACACAGGGTTTGGTATATGGCAACGACTCTATTTACGATCAGGTAAAGCACCAGCACATCAAGAACACGCTGGCACTGGCTCTGCTCGAAGGATTTAATAAATACGTAAAAGCAGGTCTCAAAGTCTTTATTTCACATGAGCACAGCACCTATCAGATGCCAGAACTTGAAAACGACATACTGATTTGGAATAAATGGAAAGAGTATAACCTTACGTTCGGTGCCCAACTTAACAAGACGCAAGGTAAGACCCTGCACTTTAACCTTACAGCCGAGAGATGGCTTTCGGGAGCTGATGCTGGCGATATGACAGTAGATTTCAGCACCGATCTCAACTTCCCGCTGTTTGGCGATACTGTTCAACTGGCTGCATCAGCTTCATACCAACGTTGCAACCCTGTATTCCTGCAGTCAACCTATCACTCTAAGCACATTTGGTGGGATAACGACTTCGATAGAGAAACCCGAACCCGCATCGAAGGTTTGTTCAGCTATCAGAAAACCAATACCAAACTGCGTGTAGCTGCTGAGAATATCAAGAACTACACCTACTATGGTATGAGTTACGATCTGACAGATAGCGGACGTAAGAATATGACTGCAGGTGTTTATCAGGAAGGCGATAATATCCAGATACTCACGGCTCAGCTGCATCAGAACTTCCGCTTGGGCCCATTGAACTGGGAGAACATCATCACCTATCAGAAATCGAGCAACAACGAGGTATTACCTTTGCCCGATTTGAACATCTTCACAAATCTCTACCTAAAGTTTAAGATAGCTAAGGTACTGGGTGTAGAACTGGGTGCTGATGCCACCTACTTTACCAAGTATTACGCTCCCGATTTCTGTCCTGCCATCAACCAGTTTGCAGTTCAGAAGAACGCTGACAGTCGCGTTGAATTAGGTGAGTTCCCCTTTGTTGACGTATATGCCAACATGACCCTAAAGGGTGTACGATTCTTCCTGGTGATGACCAATGTGGTAAACAGTGGTGCAAACCACATGAAGTTCCTCACCCCCCACTATCCTACCAACGGATCGGTATTGCACTTTGGTGTTTCGTGGCCTTTCTTCAACTAAAGCAGCAGAAGTCCCAGACTCACGCAAACGCCATAGATAAAGATATTACGCGCTGTTTCTCCTAAGCAGAGATTCAGCGCTTTTCCTTGGTATATACGCTTTATCTTCAGATACGTCATAAAATGAAGCAACAGATAGATGAAGGGCAATACAAAAGCAAGCAGATGACCATTCAAAAGGAATGTACCTCCAAGAATCATCGCGCCTATACCTACACCTATATATAATTGCAAGCCCGCTTTAGCACCTAAACGCACAATAATCGTATTCTTACCAGCCTCACGATCATTATCTCTATCACGGAAGTTATTTACAATCAAAAGTGCATCAATCACCAATCCACAGGCTATCGAAGCAAGCACCACCTGCCAAGTAAACTCGTGCAACTGTATATAATAGGTACAACAAACAGGTACCAAGCCAAAAAACACCAATACCAGCAAATCGCCTAATCCCTGATAAGAGAACCAGGTGGTATAAAGGAATGCAAACAGTACACATACCATACCAACCAGTATCATCTCAAGACCGCCATAATACACCAATGGCAAACCTATCAAACAAGCCACGCAGGTTGTCAAGGCAATCGCTTTCTTCATCGAATCCAATTTTACCCAACCTTGCGCACAGGCTCTACGCGGTCCCAATCGTGTTTCAGCATCATCGGTACCATTCACAAAATCAAAGAAATCATTAATAAAATTGGCATTTATCTGCATAGCAAATGCAAACAGCAAGCAGAGCAATGCTGCCACCCAACTAAAAGAACCTTCACCATACTGAGCCGAATCAACATAAGCCAAAGCCATACCTATCATCACTGGAACAGCTGCTCCTGATAATGTTTTTGGACGGGCTGCCAACAACCAGGCTTTAGCCGAATCCGTAACAATTTTTTTATCTTCTGCCATTATTTTCTAAAATTTCTTGCAAAAGTAATTACTTTTTTGTAAATTTGCAAAGAAAAATATATTTTTTTATGACAAGCAATACCCCAAGTCTGGATTTAGTGGAGTTTATCGAGACACAGATTCTCCCAAAATACGCTGAATTTGACCGTGCACATAACATGGAGCACGTTACAAGAGTTATACGCAATTCTCTCGAGCTGGTCAGAGCCACGGGAGCTGATATCAACATGGTTTACACCATTGCAGCCTACCACGACTTAGGCATGTGCGGCCATCGTGCCGATCACCATATGCGTGGCGGCAAAATACTGGCAGCCGATGCCCGCCTGAAAAAATGGTTCTCGCTCGAACAGATTAAGATTATGAAAGAGGCCGTTGAGGATCATCGTGCCTCGGCTAGTCGCAGTCCCCGTTCAATATACGGCAAGATTGTGGCCGAAGCTGATAGAGACATTGATCCTGAGCACATTATTCGTCGCTGCATACAATTCGGCTTGGCCAACTATCCCGAGAAATCAGTCGAGGAGCATTGGGTTCGATTCAAAGAGCACATGGCCAGCAAGTACTCAAAAGACGGCTACATCAAATTATGGATTCCCAATTCGCCGAACGCTAAGCGACTCAACGAATTGAGAACCATCATCGAACAGCCACAACAACTTCGTGAGGCTTTCGACCGTATTTTCCCTGAAGAGAAAGCTATCTCAGATACAGAAAGTAAATAGCTGCAAGTGCTACTACCATCGCAATCAGAATGGCCGACTTGATGAGACAAGAAGCAACCTTCTTAATCACCAAGAAGGCTATCACGATGGCAACAAGCACAAATATATAATAGCTCACATTTCCCATATTACTTAAACAGTTTTTTAAATGCAGTCGGCACAGGTGTTTCAAACTCCATAGGCTCACCTGTTATAGGGTGATGGAAGCACAATAGCCAGGCATGCAGACAAAGACGGTGTATAGGATCATCGCCATTACCATACTTTGGATCACCACAAACAGGATGGCCCATATCGGCAGAATGCACACGAATCTGATTCTTACGACCTGTTTCGAGTTTGAATTCTACCAACGAGTGATCGGTAGTACGATCCAACACATGATAATGCGTAACGGCATATTTACCACCATTATCAGTAGGCGACGAATAAGTTACATAAGCCTTATTATCCTTTAACCAGTTAGCGATGGTTCCTTCGTCGTTCTCCATTTCACCCGAGCAAACAGCTACGTATCGGCGATCGTAAACGATATCATGCCAATTGTGCTCCAGGATCTGTTCCGTCTCCATATCTTTGGCATATACCATCAGTCCGCTGGTATCACGGTCCAATCGATGCACCACATGTGCCGTGCATTTCTGGCGCGACTTCTTGAAATAATCATCCAGCACAGTCTTTACATTCAGTGTTGAATGTCCAGCAGCCATCGAGAGAATGCCCTCAGCCTTCTCAATCACAATCAGCCATTTATCCTCGTAAACGATTTTCACGTAACGACTCTTAAACGACTGCTGATTGCGTTTGGTTTTACTAATGGCCACTTTCATGCCTGGCTCCAACTGGAAGTCAAACTGACTCACGGTCTTGCCATTCACTTTGATACCTCTACCCTGCAGAGTCGCCTTGATTTTAGAACGACTTTGCTGCACATTGGCCAACAACCATTCCAACAATGGCATCGAATCGTTGACCACCAGGTGCTCATAGTCACCTTCCCGATTATAGCCTGCGTTATATCTCATATCGGGTGCAAAATTAATAAAAAAACCGCAGATTCGAAAATCTGCGGCCTCTTTTTTTATTTAGTAGAATTTAAAGTAGCGTCGAGCGTTGTTATAACTGATATCCTCAACCATGCGACTCAGAATTTCCATATCGCAAGGTAGCAGGCCCTTCTCTACATCATTTCCGAGCATATTACAGAGAATGCGACGGAAATACTCATGACGTGGATAGCTCAGGAACGAGCGGCTATCAGTAAGCATGCCCACAAAACGACTCAGCAAGCCAAGCACTGAAAGAGCGTTCATCTGACGAACCATACCATCCATCTGGTCGTTAAACCACCAGCCAGAACCAAACTGAATCTTACCTGGCTCACCACCCTGGAAGTTACCCAGCATAGTGGCAATTACCTCGTTGGCACAAGGATTCAGGGTATATAATATGGTACGTGTCAGCTTATCCTTCATATTCAACTTGTTCAGGAAGGTCGACATAGCCTTAGCGGTATTGAACTCACCGATAGAATCAAAACCTGTATCAGGACCAAGCTGATTAAACATCTTGGTGTTGTTATCACGGATAGCACCATAGTGGAACTGCTGTGTCCAGTCAGCATCAGCATCCATCTCAGCCATCACTGTCAGGAAACAGTTCTTGAACTGACGAACCTCCAACTTAGAAAGCTGCTGACCACGCATGGCCTTCTCGAAAATGGTCTCAATCTCTGAATCGGTATATTCCTCATCATAGAATTCCTCAATACCATGGTCAGAAAGCTTACAGCCATTCTCAGCAAAGAAATCGTGACGCTTCTGCAGAGCATCAACCATATCAGCGAACTTCACGATATTCACGTCGCTCACCTCACCCAACTGCTCTACATACTTCGAGAACTCTGCCTTCTCAATATTCATGGCCTTGTCAGGACGCCAGGCAGGAATCATCATAGGGTCATCCTTTGCCTTGGTCTTAGCATACTCAATATGATTATGCAGGTCATCAACAGGATCATCGGTGGTACATACACACTCCACATTGTAATGCTTCATCAGTCCACGAGCCGAGAACTCTGGCTGCTGAAGTTTCTCATTACACTCATCAAAAATTTCGCGTGCTGTCTTGGGTGAAAGCTGCTTAGTAATACCGAAAGCAGTCTTCAGCTCCAAATGAGTCCAGTGATAAAGGGGGTTACGGAAAGTATAAGGAACGGTCTCAGCCCACTTCTCAAACTTCTCCCAGTCGCTGGTATCCTTGCCAGTACAATACTTCTCATCAACACCATTGGTACGCATGGCACGCCACTTGTAGTGGTCGCCACCGAGCCACAACTCGGTAATACTCTTAAACTTGTGGTCCTTGGCTACCATCTCAGGAATCAGATGACAATGATAGTCGATAATGGGCATCTTAGCCGCATGATTGTGATACAAGTCCTGTGCCACCTGGGTCTCCAGAACGAAGTTATCATCATTGAATTGCTTCATAAAACTGTTTGTTTATAAGTCCTTCTTAAAATTTTTCTGCAAAGATAATTAAAATCTCGAATAAAAGCACTATCTTTGCAGAAAAATAAAACGTAAACGATGACGTACCGCAGTAAAGTCCTCCTTATATACACCGGAGGCACCATTGGCATGAACCGGAACCCACGTACTGGGGCTCTGGAGCCGTTTGATTTTGAACACCTATTATATAATGTACCCGAGCTGAAACAGTTTGATATCACTATCGAAACGTATCAGTTCAATCCACCTATCGACTCGAGCGACATGTCGCCTGCCATGTGGACAGACCTGTCACATTGCATCGCCGACCACTACGAGCAATACGATGGATTTGTAGTACTGCATGGAACCGACACGATGGCCTTTACCGCCTCTGCCCTTTCCTATATGCTCGAGAACCTCACCAAGCCAGTGATTTTCACGGGGTCGCAGTTACCTATCGGACAGCTGCGTACTGATGGCAAGGAGAATCTCATTACTGCCATAGAGATTGCTGCAGCCAAAGATAGAGAGGGCCATGCATTAGTTCCCGAGGTGGGCATCTATTTCGGTGGTCATCTGCTTCGTGGCAACCGCACCACCAAGCAGAGTGCCGAGGAGTTTAATGCCTTCGAATCATTTAACTACCCTCACCTAGTCGAGGCCGGTGTCAATATCACCTATCACCACGATCGAATACTGAAGCCGGAATGGGACAAGCCTATGGCGCCCCACTTCCGTATGGACAATAATGTCATTATCTTCTCCCTCTTCCCTGGCATCCGAGAAGACCTGATTCGTCACATTATCCACACCCCCAATCTGAAAGCTATAGTGATGCGTACCTTTGGTAGCGGCAATGCGCCCCAACGCCCATGGTTGCTCAATGCGCTACGCGAGGGAACCCGCAATGGTAAGGTGATTGTAAACATTAGTCAGTGTATGCAGGGAGCCGTTGAGATGGGCCGTTATGACAACGGATACCATCTGCAAGAGGCAGGCGTTATCAGCGGTCGCGATTCTACTGTAGAAGCAGCGGTAACCAAGCTGATGTTCCTACAGGCCCACTACCCCGACGATCCTGAAACAGTTCGCAAATATATGCAACAAAGTATAAGAGGAGAGATATCATACTAACGATATCTCTCCTCTCTTATTTATTCCAGAAGCGGAATGTTATATCTTCCATCTCGCCAT
Source organism: uncultured Prevotellaceae bacterium (assembly GCA_902789415.1). Taxonomy (GTDB): domain Bacteria; phylum Bacteroidota; class Bacteroidia; order Bacteroidales; family Bacteroidaceae; genus Prevotella. Next base: position 165,643 of record CADAOD010000001.1, on the reverse strand, counting down.
CTTCCTTTATCCTATACAACCTTTGATTCGTCTTCGGATCCTTCAAAGGTCCTAAATGCTTGATAAAAGGTCCAATCTTGATATAATCAAAATCACTTTTATTGATGGCCGATGATATAACCGTTTTACCACTATACCACGCCACTTTAAATTCTGGGTGAACCTCTCGGATATACAATGCCAGTTGGTTAACAGCCTTGGGTTCGGCATCACCACCCATAAACGAGATACAAGTGATATCGGTACCATATTTCTCCACGAACGCATCAATAGCATCCTCATCCAACGGCAATCCGATATCTTCCCATAGATAATAGCTATGACACCCAGGACAATGACACGGGCAATTACTAATGTTAATTGCCAGTGTCACTTCATCGGGTATCTCTTGAAAAACTATGCCTGTGTTGACGTATTTTAGCATAATTGTTTCTTTCCAGCATAGTAGCGACGTGAAGCCTCCTCCTGACGGGCTTGCGAGAAGTTGCTAACACGCTTCAAGTAGCCGATAATACGGGTCATGTAGTCAACATTCTTAGAATGACAATGCGGGCACTCCTTCAGATAGCGCTTGTCGATATGACCACAATCATTACATACAGTATTAGGAATATTGAATGTAAAGTAGTTACATCCTTCCTTAGCAGCCACCTTCAACAGGTGCAGATACTGCTCTTTCGACAGATGCTCGTCGAGATTCATATGCAGAGCCGAACCACCAGTCAGATGCTCAATATATGGAGCGCCATGCAGTTTAAACTTATCAATGATAGTCAGCGAGTCATCCTCAACTACATAGAAGTAGCTATTGTAACAGTCGCGTGGTACAAAGTAACCATCCTCACGATCCCACTTAGCATGCTTTACACCAACATTCTCTGCAGGAATCATCTCGCAGTTAAACATTACATCCTTAGAGCGGTACTTCTTATTGTACTTCTCAATCAGTCCAAGAATACCCTGAACAAAATGCAGATACTCATCGTTTGGAGTAATCTTCAGACCCATAAACTCAGCAGCCTCAACCAAACCATTGATACCGATTGTGAGGTACTGACGGGCAATATTGATATAACCAGCATCGAACAGTGGCAACATACCCTGCTGCTGCAGCTCCTTCAAGTTCTCATTGTAAGCCAACTGTACCTTGTGACAAAGGTCAATCACACCACTCAGATACTCCAGATAGTCCAGCTTGTGGTTAACGGCATACTGGATACAACGGTTCAAGTTGATAGTAAGCACACTCTTCGAACCTGTACTTACACCGCCAGCACCAAGGGTATAGCTGAAACCATTATCAGTAATTTCATTACGCAGACGGCAACAGCTCGACAACGAGTCGGCGTTATCACTCATATAGGTAAAGAACGAATGTCCCTCAGCATACATCTCAGCCGTAAAATCGCCCCACTCCTTATCCTTGCAATTACCATTCTCATCAACCAGCAGCGCCATGGTCTCAACAGGGAAAGTCAGCAAGGTCTTGGTACGTTCCTGGTTAAACCACTTCATAAAGCGCTTCTGCAACCATGAAAGTCCCTCCCAATCGGGCTTAGAGCCATCGGGGAAGTAGAACTCACCAAAGATACTCTCGAAATAGTAACGATCGTAGTAGGCGATATTCCAGAACACAGCCTGATAGTTACGAGCACCAGTTGGCTGGTTCAAGGTATAAACAATCTGCTCAAAATAATCGGTAATAATCTTATCGATGGTACGCTTCTTCAAACTCAGGTCAGCCTGTTCTTCAGAACGCTTATAGTAATCAAGTCCATACTCTTTACCAAGGAAATAGTTCATGTACATCAGGAACTCTGGCGTAGCGCAAGCACCGCTCAGCATAGAGCTTACCATAAACACCATGTTAACGAAACCACCAGCAAACGACTTCATGTTGGTTGGTGCAATAGAATTACCACCTATAGCCACGGTACCACCTATCAACCAAGGATACATGGTGATCGAAGCACAATAGTTAGCCAACGAAGTCTCGTCGTTCTTATATATAAAGTGGTGTGTCAGTTTGTCGATATACTCATCGGCCAACTGCTTACCATACATTTTCTTAATACGATCAGTCAGGAGTCGACGGTTCAAACGAATAAAGTTCGACTTTGGCAGCTCACCAATCAGTGTGGCTATATTCTTATGCTCTACATTGGCATTTGCATCGTACTTTGAACCTGTAGCCGCATTCACCGACTCGCAATATTCTGAGAGAAACACCATCTTTTCAAGTGTCTCACGATCCTCAGAGTGCAACTGGCGGTAGAGAATAAACGACTTGGCCACCTTATAATAGCCTTCGCGCATAAGTGCCTCTTCCACCTGGTTCTGAATGTCCTCCACAGTAATGTTGTCATGCATGTCAAGGTGGTTCAAGATTTTAGATACGATGGCCAGGTCAGCAGGCTCCTGAACGCTCTCAAACGCTTTCACGATAGCATTCATAATTTTGTCGAGTGAGAACAATTCTTTCGATCCGTCTCGCTTGGTGATGGTAAAGTTTTTAATTTCCATGTTATTGTTTCTATTTTTATTTAAGTTTTACTATTCTTTTCTCTCTAAAGTTTTCTTTTTGGGAAACTTTTTTTGTTTTTTAATTCGGAAAAGTTTTCCAAAAAGAAAATCCGAACACGGTTGCAAAGATACAAAATATACCACAAAAAGCATTCTTTGCAAGCAGAAAAATTCTCTAAAATAAAGTTAACGTCGGGATAATATACTAAAACTACAATTCGTAACAAATTGATTATCAGTTACTTCTGTTACATATCACCCAAAATCACAGTAAAACAACAGCTCACCAAACAGCAGACTTCTTTTTTACAGGAAGTAAACCATTTGGAACACCAGCAACTCTACTAAGATTTTCTTTTTGGAAAACTTTTCCAATTTTAAAATCAGAAAAGTTTTCCATTTTGTCAACTTCAACGTCTTCACATACGCCCTCTCACGCGTACCTTATTATATATATAACGAGAGTAATTAAGCCAAAATAATCTGCACGATTCGTTCTGCAGTTCTACCATCCCATCGGTCAGGCAGGGCACATTTTTTCCATTCGCCACTCACCATCTTCTGCATGGCTTCACTAAGTTTGTCAGCATCTTCACCTACCAATACATTCGAGCCAACATTCACCGTTTCCTGATGCTCGGTATAATTATTCAAAGTAATACAAGGCACGCTATTAAAGGTTGCCTCTTCTGCCACGTTGCCCGAATCGGTAATAATACCAAGTGCATGAGCCGTCAACCAACCAAATTCCAAATAGCTCAAAGGTTCTACGATATCAATAGCCAAGCCCATGCGCTCAACCACTTTACGAGCCTCGCCACGCAAAGGTGCTATAATCCGCATACCATTAGCCGATGCCACCATGGCCTTGAGCATCTTCTCCAAATTATCTGTATCAGCAATCAGCGCTTTACGATTCAGCGTGAAAACCAAATACTGCTTCTCTTCAAGCGATGGGATTGAAGCAGGCTTCTTCATTCGGTCGTAGTTATAGCGCAAAGTATCCATCAGGATATTACCCACCATATAAGTCTGCGAACTCTCCGACTGTTCACGGGTAGCAATACCCGTACTCTTCACACCAGCTGTAAACAGATAGTCCGACAAGGCGTCAATCACCAAACGGTTGATTTCCTTAGGCATATTGATATTGAACGAGCGCGTACCAGCCACCAGGTGTGCCAAACGGATACCACGTTTCTTGGTAACGATAGCAGCAGCCATAGTAGAAGCCAAGTCATCCACCACAATCACCACATCAATCTGATGCTCATCAAGGAAGGCATCGAATCGCGCCATCACCTGACTGGTGATTTCATTCAAACTCGTTGAATCTACACCTAAATAATATTGTGGACGTGGCATCTGCAAATCATCAAACAGCGATGCCTCGAGCGTTGGATCGTTCTCACTACCTGCATAAACCAGCAAACATGTTGCTTCAGGATTCTTATCAATGGCTCTTACCAAAGGTGACACCTTAACAAAATTTGGGCGAGCACCTGCTATAATACATACAGTCTTTCTCATTTCCTTCTCTTTTTGAGTGCAAAGATATAGAAAAAGTTTCTATTTACCAAGAAAAACGCTAAAAGGTTTGGATAAGTCACAAAATAGTTGTATCTTTGCAGCAGAAACAGTGGGTCGTGCCTGATAGATCGGGATACTCTACATTAAAAAAACAATTCGGGATCGTTTCCCTTGCCAATGGCGGGCCACGATTATCCTCCACGAGGAGAGCAGCAATGCCGGTGGATTACAACAGCAGGGAGCCCCCACATCGTGTGAAACAGGAGTTTTCACCAAATCATCGGCACGTACCCTTTTCTTTTTTATTAAACATTATATTTTTTAATATGTTTTCTGGAATCATCGAAGAATTTGCTACCGTAACAGCCATCCGTAAGGATCGCGAAAACATCGATTTCACATTGAAGTGTTCGTTTGTCGACGAGTTAAAGATCGACCAAAGTGTTGCGCACAATGGCGTTTGCCTGACTGTTGTAGCCATCGAGAATGGCACCTACACAGTGACAGCCATGAAGGAGACACTCGACCGCACCAATCTGGGCTTACTCAAAGTTGGCGACAAAGTAAACGTCGAGCGCTCAATGTTGATGAACGGTCGATTGGATGGTCATATCGTACAAGGCCATGTAGATGAGACAGCCAGCTGCATAGCAGTAGAGGATGCCGATGGTTCTACCTATTTCACTTTCGAGTATCCCGAGAATCGCGAAATGGCTTTGAAGGGCTATTTCACCGTCGACAAAGGTAGCGTTACCGTTAATGGCGTTAGTCTCACGGTTTGCAATCCTACAGCTAACACTTTCCAGGTTGCTATCATCCCCTACACTTTCGAGCATACCAACTTCTGCGACATCCGTGTAGGTTCAGTAGTCAACATCGAGTTTGATATTCTCGGCAAATACATTGCCAGACTGCAGCAGATTTAATCCAACTTTACAATAACAATTCTGATGGAGCGGAGATGAATGTCTTCGCTCCATGTTGTATCAGGAAGTCACGATCACGAAATCCCCACAACACAGATATACAAGGCAGCCCAGAGTTAGCAGCCGTTTGAACATCCACATCACTATCACCAACATATACAGCCCCGTCTTTTTCTACACCAAGCTCTTTCAATGCAGCAAATACGGTATCAGGAGCAGGCTTTTTACGGATACCCTCCGCCTCATGCTCACCAATAGCCACTTCAATGGTATCGGGAAAGAAATGACGACACAACTCCACAGTGGCAGCCATCATCTTATTGCTAACCACAGCCAAACGACATCCACACGCCTTCAATTCCGCCAATACTTCAGGAATGCCTGAATAAGGATGGGTTGTATCAAGCGAATGCTGCATATAATGCTCACGAAAAGTAGCAAACGTAGCCTCAAAATCAGGATTGTCAACTCCATTTGGAATGGCGCGCTCCATCAACTTTCTCACGCCATTGCCCACAAACCGTCGCACATCATCAACCGAATGCTCTGGCATACCATGTGTGCGGAGGGCATAGTTGCACGATGCTGCTAAATCAGTTAGTGTATCAAGTAAAGTTCCGTCAAGGTCAAATATATAAGTGTTGTACATCATCTTTTAGATCTCTGAATCATGGTTTTCACCTTATTATTATATTTATCTGCTTTCAGCAAATCCTCTATTGTCAAATGCATACGGTATTTCCAACGGTTATAAGGATCGCTGGGCACATTGATGCGCTCGTCACGAACATGCTTTGAACGCAGTTCGCCATCCATCGCCAACCAATCCTGTAGCGATAGCATGCAAAGCATCGACGGACAGTAGAGATGACGCGCAATGATTTCCTCAGCCAGATGGGCAGGCAACTGCTCGGGTGCACGTCCCTGTTTCTGCAGCATCGACACATAGAAACGCTGGGTACGCTCAGGACTTTCGCTCCACCAAAGGCGTAAAGGTGACATATCGTGTGTTGAAATCGTCGCCACCGAACGATACGGATTTCCATCAAGATGCGCAAACTCATAGCCACTCTGCTTAGGCATCGACTGTATCTCGAGCGACAGGATACGCAGTTGATCGAGTACGGGTGTCACACAATCAGGCAGCATTCCCAAATCCTCGCCACAACAAAGCATACGGGTAGAGCCGAACACATCAGTCAGTTTACGTATAGCCTCAGCTCCCCAGAAGAAGTTATGCCGCTGATAGAAATAATTATTATAGAGTCGCATAAACGCGTCTTTTTCTTCTGCATTCAAAGCATCAAATACCGGTTCGCCTATCACCGCAATTCGCGGATGATACATACCAGGCTGTTGCGGATCTTCCAAGAAGAGCACATCGCTAATCAAGCGATAAAGACCATCACGAATCCAAAGACTATTTTCGTCAGTTCGTCCCTCAAAAGCCTGTTGCACTTTCTTCTGCGTGCTGTATTCAGTTTTCAAATCGTACAAACCGTAACTCTTCGGTACCAGGAAATGCTCCCGAACATACGGCGCATGCATTCCGAACAGTTTATCCAGCACCCTATCATTCACAAATGGTTTTGTAAACAATTCCCTACGGAAAGGCAAACCAAAATATTCTATCTCACCAACAGTCATTGGCAACGAAGGCGAGAAATGCCCCAACAATCCGAAAACAGCGTCACTTGGTATCTCCCATATTCTGAAGAAGCCTAAGATATGATCAATTCTAATCGCATCAAAATACTGCTCCATCCACTTCAGTCGCTTGTGGAACCAATCCACAACGCCAGCCCCCCACTGATAAGTCGGGAAGCCCCAATTCTGTCCGTTAGGCGAGAACATATCTGGCGGTGCACCAGTTTGTGCATCAAGATGGAAAAAGTCCGGATGACAAGCCGTTTCTACACTATCACCATTTACACCAATAGGCACATCACCTTTCAAGAAGATGCCTTTCGAACGGGCATAGTCAGCTGCAGCTTTCAACTGCAGATGCAGATGGTATTGCGTATAGTAAACCACATCCACTGGTGTATCCAACCATTTGGCGTAAGGCACTAACCAATCCTGGTTATCAGCAAACCACACTTTGTACTCCTTTGACTCAAGCGTCTGCTGACCTTTTTCTGCAAACAGCTCCTGAATGTACGACCGCTTTACACGATCCACCGCCTCATAATCACTATAACCTAGCGCATTAAGTTCTTGACGCTGACGATGATACATAGTCATCTTCGTCTTATCTTTCAATACACCTACAGCCTCAACATCCAGATAATGAGGATGGAGCGCAAAAGCCGAAACGATATTATACGGATACGAATCACTCCAGTTTTTCGAGCACGTTGTATCATTAACGGGCAGCAACTGGATGGCTTTCATGCCCGTAGCCACGCACCAGTCAACCAATCGGCGTAAATCTCCGAAATCGCCCACGCCATACGACTGTTTGCTACGAAGCGAGAACACAGGAATCACCACGCCGGCAGCTCGCCAGGTATGCTCTTTCACACGCAGATTCTCACCATAAGCCACCAGCACAGTACCGTCTGGCACCACGGTCTGATCAGCAGGCAGCAAACCAGCCGTCGTCCGATTATCGCCTTCCTCCCACGCCACAAATGCATGGGTTTCATCATCAATAATCACATATTTATATTCTATAGGCAGCAACACGGCATCCACACTTACCGACAGCAGCCACTCGAATCTGCCAATCGGCTCCATACGCAAATAGCGAGCCACATTCCAGCTACCCAAAGCAGGATGGTTACCAATAATAGCTAACGATTGTCCTTTCTGTAATTGGGGTGCCGACACCCTGAACAAAATGGTTTTACGATACAAAGGCACTCGAAGCGGCTCTACCTGCTGGTCAACCGGCAGCCCCATCGTTGTATGATAAGCCAAACTATACAGATGATACTGCAAAGGCACATCGCGCCACAAATCAGCCATCACATAGTCTTTGGCCGAATCAAAATAATAGGTTCGTGGAATAGCATCCCACTCTTTTCTGATCACGTTGCCATCAGCATCCTCCACCTGATAGTAGTAAGAGAACGACGCTATCGGATGTTTACGCGATTCGAGCGCCGTGGTTTCCAGCTGCCACTCCATGCCATCAGAGGTTGTCATCATTAACCGTTGCGTCTTTATCGTTTGGTCAATGCTGAGGTAGGTCAGCACCACATAGAGATTTTGCCCCCATTGCGTGCCATATTGTATAGAAAATTTCAGTTTCATAAGTTATATTTTAGGGCAAAGATACAAAAAAAATGATAAATTAGCGATAATAGTGAAGAGATTTTTGTAACTTTGCAGCGTTTTTTCAAGAATATGAAGATGAAGTGGATAAAAAAGTCAAGCTATCTGGTTCCTATTATCGTATGCGTCATAGGAATTTTAGGCATCGCATATTACTATTTTGTGGGGAGTTTTTCAAAACTCAACGCCACAGAATACGTATATATCGACGACAACGACAATCTTGATTCTGTATGTGTTAAGTTGGAGCCTATTGCTTCCGACCATGGTTTAGCAGCATTTAAGATGATGGCACGACATGGTGGCTACATGGATCATATCCGCAGTGGCCGATATGCCATCACACCCGACCTTAGTACGGTTAAAGTATTCCGCAACCTTAAGAACGGGCATCAGGAGCCGGTTAAACTCACCATTCCCGAAAGTCGCACCATGGACAGACTGGCAGGCTATCTGTCACGTAAACTGATGATGGACAGTGTTGCTGTAGCCATCCTGTTCAGCGATTCATCATTCTGCGCACAGTATGGTTACGACACAGCAACCATCGCTTGTTTATTCGTTCCCAACACCTACGAGGTGTATTGGAACATCTCGATAGAGAATCTGATGAAGCGCATGCAGAAGGAGAATGAGAACTTCTGGAATGTGCAACGAAAGCTGAAAGCCGAAGCATTGAATCTCAACAAGAACGAGGTTTGCACACTGGCCAGCATTATCGACGAGGAAACGGCCAACAATGCCGAAAAGCCCATGATTGCCGGTATGTATCTGAACCGACTGAAGGCTGATATGCCGCTTCAGGCCGACCCTACCATCAAGTTCGCCTTGAAGGACTTTGCCTTGAAGCGCATCTACCACAATATGCTGCAATTCAACAGTCCTTATAACACCTATAAGAATACAGGACTGCCTCCTGGCCCCATCAAGATTGCATCTGTGGCAGGTATCGACGCCGTACTGAACCGTACACCGCACGACTATCTGTATATGTGCGCCAAAGAAGACTTTTCTGGCACCCATAACTTTGCCAGAACCTATCAGGAGCACCTGAAGAATGCGGCCAAATATTCGCAAGCATTAAATGAAAGAGGAATAAAGTAATTGAGAATTTAGAGATATAGATATGGAAGAGATTATTAAGAACGAGACAGAAGAGAAAAAGTCTGTCAGCTTCATTGAGCAGAAAGTCATCAATGATCTGGCCGAAGGTAAGAACGGTGGCAGAATGCAGACCCGTTTCCCACCAGAGCCAAACGGCTACCTGCATATCGGACACGCCAAGGCTATCGCCATCGACTTCGGACTGGCCAAGAAATATGGCGGTCAGTGCAACCTGCGCTTCGACGACACCAACCCTATCAAGGAAGATACAGAATATATCGAGAGCATCGAGAACGATATTAAGTGGCTTGGTTTCAAGTGGGCAAATGTTTACTATGCCAGCGACTATTTCCAGGAGCTCTGGGACTTTGCCGTATGGCTCATCCAGCAGGGCCGCGCCTACGTTGATGAGCAGAGCGCCGAGGTGATTGCCCAGCAGAAGGGAACCACCACAAGCCCAGGTACCAACAGCCCTTATCGCGACCGTCCTGTCGAGGAGAACCTGAAGCTGTTCGAGTTCATGAACAGTGGTAAGTGCGAGCCTGGCACCATGGTGCTACGCGCCAAGATCGACATGGCCCACCCCAACATGTTGTTCCGCGATCCCCTTATCTATCGTGTACTCAACATTCCCCATATCCGTACTGGCAACAAGTGGAATGCTTACCCCATGTACGACTTCACCCATGGTCAGAGCGATTACCTTGAGGGTGTAACCCACTCATGGTGTACCCTCGAGTTTGTTGAGCATCGCCCCCTTTACGATCTGTTCGTAACCTGGATGAAGGAGTGGAAGGGCGAGACCGACAACATCGAGGACAACCGTCCACGTCAGACTGAGTTCAATAAGCTGAACCTCAACTACACCCTGATGTCAAAGCGTAATCTGCTGGCATTGGTACAGAATAATATGGTAAGCGGTTGGGACGATCCCCGTATGCCAACAATCTGTGGTTTCCGCCGTCGTGGCTATAGCCCCGAAAGCATCATCAAGTTCATCGATAAGATTGGTTACACCAAGATTGATGCTCTTAACGACATGGCCCTCTTGGAGAGCGCTGTTCGTGACGACCTGAACAGTCGCGCCATCCGTGTCAGCGCCGTACTCGACCCTGTCAAGGTGGTTATCACCAACTACCCCGAGGATCAGATTGAGCAGCTCACCGCTATCAACAACCCCGAGAACGAGGCAGATGGAACCCACACCGTAGAGTTCACTCGCGAGCTTTGGATTGAGCGCGACGACTTTATGAAGGAGGCCGAGAAGAAATTCATGCGTTTGGCACCAGGCAAGGAAGTTCGTCTGAAGAACGCCTACATTATTAAGTGTAACGAGGAACACCCCTGTGATGAGGACGAGAACGGCAACGTAACCACCATCTACTGTACTTACGATCCCGATTCACGCAGCGGCATGCCTGGCTCTAACCGTAAGATTAAGGGCAAGACTCTGCATTGGGTAAGTTGCAAGCATGCTGTAGAGGCCGAGGTTCGTCTGTACGACCGTTTGTGGAAGGTTGAGAATCCTCGTGATGACATGGCAGCCATCCGCGAAGCCAAGAACTGCGATGCTGTTACAGCGATGAAGGAGATTATCAACCCCGACTCGCTGCACATCATCAAGAAGTGCTACATCGAGCCATACGCTGCCGACATGAAACCACTCACCTATCTGCAGTTCCAGCGTATCGGCTACTTCACACCTGATACTGATTCAACAGCCGAAAAGCCCATCTTCAACAAGACTGTTGGACTTAAGGATACTTGGAAAAAGTAATTTTACAAAGAAGTGCCAGAAGATTTAGAGTATTTCGAAAGCGAGGATTTTAAAGAAATCCTACGACAATACGAGGAGTCAGTCAAGTCGGGCGAGCGCATCTACATGGATGCCGACGACTTGACTGACATCGCCGATTTTTACCACTATCACAATCGGTTGGCCGAAGCCGAGGATGCCATTTCCTTAGCGATTGAATACAATCCCGAGGCCGTTGGTCCGATGCTTTATCGGGCCCGTGAGGCATTGGAAAAAAAAGACTTCGCAACAGCCGAACAATATGCCGACAAAGTAGAACCTTTGGACAGCATTGAGACGGTCTATCTGCGTGCCGAGATACTCCTCGCCAAGAACGAGGTTGAAAGCGCCGACGAGTTGCTCAAGCAATACCTTAACGAAGTGCCCGACGACGAATATGTCGACTTCATAAAAGGCGTAACCGATCTCTATCACGAGTACAACCAGTTTGCCAAGGCCTTCGAATGGATAGCCAATACCACCAACGATCATTCCGACGGTTTCAAGGAGTTGATGGCTCGTACATTATTCGGCTTAGGCAAATACAAGGACAGCGAAAAGCTCTTCAATGAGCTACTCGATAAGAACCCCTACTCTACCAATTACTGGAATGCCTTGGCCGGCGTACAGTATATGAAAGAAGACTATTCGGCAGCCCTTAACAGCAGCGAATATGCCATTGCCATCGATCCCAACGACACCAACGGCTTGTTGTCGAAAGCCAACACCCTGTACGCGATGGGTAATCACGACGAAGCCCTCAAGTTCTTCCAGAAATATTCCGAGAAGATGCCAAACGACGAGTTCGGCTATCTTCACATTGCCATTTGTTTCGGTAACAAAGGCTTATTCAAAGAGGGATTAGAAGCATTGAAAAAAGCAGTCAGCGTCTCAGCCGTCGACTCCATATACCTACCGGAGATTTACCAGGAGATGGCTTTTACCTATAATGCACTAGGTAACATGGACAAAGCCATCTGGTGTTTGGACATGACCGACAAGTTAGACTGCGACCATTTCCATATGGGCGTTATCAAGGGGCACATCCTTTTAGCTAACAAAAAAGATGATGAGGCCGAAGCAGTATTTGCCAAGATATTAAAAGATTCAGACAACAATCCCAAAGTCATGCTCAGAGTCATCATCTCTTATCACGACAACAAATTCTTACACTTCGCCTACGAAGCCTATTTGAATTTCTTCAAAACAGTTGGCGAAGACTACAAGGAGGGGTACTCTTATTTGGCGTTATGTTGTAACGACTTAAAAAAGCACGACGAGTTCTTACGCTACTTAAAGAAAGCCTGCGACAGCAACCCCGAGGAAGCCCGAGCCGTATTAGGCGAATTATTCCCCGATAACATGAATCCAAAAGATTATTACGAATACGCATTAGAACATCCAAACGAATAATATGAATTTTATTACAAACATTCTTAACACGCTCGGTTGGTATCCAACTATTTTCTTTCTGATGTTATTAGAAAGTACGGTAGTTCCCGTACCATCCGAATTTGTAGTAACGCCCGCTGCTTATCATGCAGCCAGTGGCTCGTTAAATGTATTCTTAGTCATTCTGTTTGCCACTCTTGGTGCCGATATCGGTGCCAGCATCAACTACTTTGTAGCCTTGTACGTTGGCCGTCCCGTCATCTACAAGTTTGCCAACAGCAAATGGGGCAAGATGTGCCTGCTTAATCAGGAAAAAGTAGAGAAGAGCGAGAAATACTTCGACGAACACGGCATTGCCGCCACACTTACTGGCCGTTTTGTACCCGTCATCCGCCATCTCATTTCTATCCCAGCCGGTTTGGCACGTATGAACTATGGCAAGTTCCTGCTGTTTACCACCATTGGAGCAGGTGGCTGGCATAGCGTATTGGCCCTGTTAGGCTGGTATCTGCACGCCATCGTTCCCGAGGATCAGTTGAACGACAAAATCAGCGAATACGCCGAATATATCAAGTTTGCCATCTTAGGATTGATTGTATTGGCAGTCATTTATTTCGTCATCAAGCGAAAACTTAAGAATAAGCAAGAAAAGACCGCTTAATAAGCATATTTTTGCTTTTTTATGCTTTCTTTTCAGTTATTTTTCGTATTTTTGCGCAATATTATCAGCAAACAACGATTATGGCAAGAACAAACAACCATTTGGTCATCATGGCAGGCGGCGTTGGTAGCCGCTTTTGGCCTATGAGTACTACCGAGAACCCTAAGCAGTTCATCGACGTTCTCGGCGTTGGCAAAACATTATTACAGTTAACGGTAGAAAGATTCGGCAATCTGGTTAAGCCCGAGAATATCTGGGTAGTTACCAACCAGAGTTATCAGGAAATTGTAAAAAAGCAGTTGCCTGATATGCCAGCAGGAAACATTCTCTGCGAACCATGTCGCAGAAACACAGCACCATGTATTGCTTACGTTAGTTGGCGCATCAAGTCAAAAGACCCCAAGGCCAACATTATCGTAACCCCAAGCGATCACATTGTGACCGACAAGGCTGAATTTCAGCGTGTCATCAAGGAGTGTATGCAGTTCACCAGCGAGACCGACGCTATCGTTACCTTAGGAATGAAGCCCAACCGCCCCGAAACAGGCTATGGCTACATCCAGGCCGACCTGAGTACCAGCTCACTCCGAAACAAAGAGATTTTCAGAGTCGACTCATTCCGCGAGAAGCCCAATCTCGAGACGGCTCAAGAGTATATCAAGAAGAATTATTACTTCTGGAATGCAGGTATCTTCATCTGGAATGTAAATACCATTGTGAATGCCTTCCGTATCTACCAGCCTTCAATGGCAAAGATCTTCGAGTCGCTGTTGCCTATCTATGGTACCGACAAGGAGCAGGAGGAAATCAACCGTTTGTTCCCCGAATGCGAGAACATTTCTGTTGACTACGCCATCATGGAGAAGGCCGAAGAGATTTTCGTTTGTCCATCAGATTTCGGTTGGAGCGACTTAGGCACATGGGGCTCACTCCACGAGCAAAGCAAGAAAGACCTCTATGGCAATGCCAGCATTGGTCCCGACGTGAACCTGATCGAGAGTCACAACTGCATTGTTCACACCATGCAGGAAAAGAAAGTAGTTATTCAGGGCCTCGATGGTTATATCGTTGCCGAAAACAACGACACACTGCTTATCTGCAAACTGTCAGAAGAACAGCGCATCAAACAATTCTCTGGAAATAATTAATTATAATAATGGATAAAAAAGTAGCTCTTATTACAGGTATTACTGGCCAGGACGGTTCGTACCTGGCCGAATTCCTCATTGAGAAAGGTTACGAGGTGCACGGCCTTATGCGCCGTTCATCTTCATTCAACACCGCCCGTATCGAGCATCTCTATCTCGACGAGTGGGTGCGTGATATGAAGAAAGCCCGCCTTGTAAATCTCCATTGGGCCGACATGACCGATTCATCATCCCTGATTCGTGTCATCTCAAAAATCCGTCCTACCGAGATTTACAACCTCGCTGCTCAGAGTCATGTAAAGGTATCATTCGACGTTCCTGAATATACAGCTGATACCGATGCTAATGGCGTTCTCCGTTTGTTGGAAGCCGTACGTATTGCCGGTTTGGCTGATACCTGCCGCATTTACCAGGCCTCTACCTCTGAGCTTTACGGTAAGGTGCAGGAGGTTCCACAGAGTGAGACTACCCCATTCTACCCCCGCTCTCCATACGCCGTAGCCAAGCTCTACGGTTTCTGGATCATGAAGAACTATCGCGAATCATATAACATGTTCTGCTGCAATGGTATCCTCTTCAACCATGAGAGTGAGCGCCGTGGCGAAACATTCGTTACCCGTAAGATTACTTTGGCAGCAGCCCGTATCGCACAAGGCTACCAGGACAAGCTTTATCTGGGTAACCTTAACTCACTGCGCGACTGGGGATACGCCAAGGATTACATCGAGTGCATGTGGCTTATCCTGCAGCAGCCAGAGCCCGACGATTTCGTGATTGCCACGGGCGAATATCATACCGTTCGTGAATTTGCTACCCTCGCCTTTAAAGAGGTGGGCATCGAACTCGAATGGCGTGGCGACGGTGTAAATGAGCACGGAATTATTAAGAGTATCAGTCAAGAACTCTCAACTATCAATTCTCAACTGTCAATTGGTCAAACTCTCGTAGAGGTTGACCCGAAGTACTTCCGCCCTGCCGAGGTTGATCAACTGTTAGGTAATCCAGCCAAGGCTAAGGCCAAGTTAGGCTGGAACCCACAGAAGACCTCGTTCGAGGATCTGGTAAAGATCATGGTTCAGCACGACATGAAGTTCGTTAAGAAACTATTCCTTAAATCACACATGGACGATGCTGAGTAAAGATAGTAAGATATATGTAGCGGGACACCACGGACTAGTGGGTTCCGCTATTTGGAATAATCTGCTTCAGCGAGGCTACACCAATCTGGTAGGTCGCACCCATAAAGAGCTCGACCTTACCGACCAGATAGCCGTTAAGCAATTCTTCGACGAAGAGCGCCCAGATGCCGTTGTGCTGGCAGCAGCCTTTGTAGGTGGCATCATGGCCAACTCACTGTACCGTGCCGACTTCATCATGATGAACATGAAGATTCAGTGTAACGTTATCAGCGAAGCCTACGCACATGGTGTCAAGAAGTTACTCTTCTTAGGCTCAACTTGCATCTATCCTAAGAATGCACCACAGCCTATGAAAGAAGATTGCCTGCTTACATCACCTTTGGAATACACCAACGAGGAGTATGCCATCGCCAAGATTGCAGGCCTCAAGATGTGCGAGAGCTACAACTTGCAGTACGGCACCAACTATATCGCAGTGATGCCAACAAACCTTTATGGTCCGAACGACAACTTTCATTTAGAGAATAGTCATGTCATGCCTGCCATGATGCGTAAGGTTTACCTGGCCAAACTCATCCACGACGAAGCTTGGGACAAGATTGCCATCGACCTCAACAAACGCCCCGTCGAAGGCGTTACTGGCAACGCCAGCCAGAAAGAAATTCTGGATGTACTTGCCAAGTATGGTATTGAGAACAATAAAGTTACCCTCTGGGGTACCGGCACACCACTTCGCGAGTTCTTATGGAGCGAGGACATGGCCGATGCGTCAGTACACGTACTATTGAATGTCAACTTTAGTGACATTATCGGTATCGAGAAGTATTCTTCGGTTCACTACGGAGCCTCTACCGATGGAGCAGTCGATCGCAACCATTCTGCTGGTCGCGGTGGCGCAATCCCCAAACTTGGCGAGATCCGCAACTGCCACATCAATGTGGGCACAGGTAAGGAGCTAACTATTCGCGAACTTTCCGAATTGGTAGTAAAAGCGGTAGGTTTCGAAGGTACGGTTGAATTCGACACCACTAAGCCCGATGGCACTATGCGAAAACTGATTGACGTTTCAAAACTTCATTCTCTCGGTTGGACACACAAAGTAGAGATTGAAGATGGCGTTAAGAAATTATATGATTGGTATAAAAAAAGTTTGAGTTCGCAATAATCGCGAACTCAAACTTTTTTATTTACATATTCTTTTTCAGCGTTGCTTTCCAAGCCTCGTATGCAGCACGGTAAGCATCGCGGTTCTTGGCATCTGGCTCAATCACCTCTAACTTATCAAGCGAAGCAAAGGCCTCGGTAGCATTTGCATAGATACCAGCGCCCAAGCCAGCACCCTTAGCAGCACCTACCGAACCATCTGTATCATACAGTTCGATGGTAGCACCACTCACACCAGCCAATGTATTGCGGAACAGAGGACTCAAGAACATGTTAGCTTTACCAGCATGAATCTTCTTGATATCCATACCCATCTGCTGCATAATCTCCATACCATAGCAGAATGAGAATACGATACCCTCCTGAGCAGCACGAACCAAGTGTGCCTTGTTATGCTTATTGAAGTTCAGACCATTGATAGAGCAACCAATCTCCTTATTCTCCAACACACGCTCAGCACCGTTTCCGAATGGAATTACAGTTACACCCTCACTACCAATGGGCACACTGGCAGCCAGATCGTTCATCTCAGCATAGCCAATCTCTGGTGTGATATTACGATGTGTCCAGGCATTCAGGATACCAGTACCATTAATGCAAAGCAACACACCCAGACGAGTCTGGTCAGCAGTATGGTTCACATGAGCAAAGGTGTTTACACGGCTCTGTGGATCGTAGTTTACATCACCAAGCACACCGTAAACCACACCCGATGTACCAGCTGTAGCAGCAATCTCACCAGGATTCAGCACATTCAGCGAGAGCGCATTGTTAGGCTGGTCACCACCTCTATAGGTAATAGGTGTACCGGCTTTCAGTCCCATTTCTGCAGCAGCCTCGGCGCTTACTACGCTCTGCTCAGCAAAGGTAGGAACGATATCAGCAATCAGCGAATGGTCAAATCCGTAGTAATCCAACAGGAAGTCAGCTACCTTGTTATTCTTGAAATCCCAGAACATGCCTTCCGAAAGACCGCTTACAGTGGTATTAGCCACACCACTCAGTCGCATAGCGATATAATCACCAGGCAACATCACCTTATATATATTACTATAAATTTCAGGTTCATTTTCTTTTACCCAAGCCAACTTGGCTGCAGTAAAGTTTCCGGGCGAATTCAACAGATGACTCAAGCACTGTTCAGAACCAAGCTCCTTGAAAGCCTTCTCGCCATAAGGAACTGCACGAGAGTCGCACCAGATAATAGCTGGGCGCAATGCTTTCAGATACTTATCTACACAAACCAAACCGTGCATCTGGTACGAAATACCCACAGCCTTAATCTCCTCAGCAGTAGCACCGCTCTCCTTCATAATCTTCTGCAGACTCAACTTCGCATTATCCCACCACATCTGTGGATCCTGCTCAGCCCATCCGGCCTTAACAGCCATAATGGGAGCCTCCTTTTCAGGATAAAAAGCTGTTGCTACACACTTGCCGCTATCGGCGTTAACCAACGATGCCTTCACTGACGAGCTACCAACATCAAAACCTAATAGATATCTATTTGCCATAACAATTTAATAATGTATCTTTTATTTATAGTACGTTTCAAATGCAAATTTCCCTAAAATATTTAATAAAATCGACTTTTTTCCCTAAAAAAGTGATTTTTTTACGTATTTTTGAGTTCAATTTAATTTTTTTGTTTACCTTTGCACATAGAATGACAAAAAATTGCGTATTAATATAATTCATATATGAAGAAGAAAATACTAATACTTGACGACAAAGAGACCATTGCAAAGGTTCTCTCGATTTATCTGATGAGCGACTACGATGTACAGTGGTTGCCAGATGGTTTGCAGGGTGTAAAATGGCTGCAGGCAGGCAACACTCCCGACCTCATCATCTCTGATATTCGTATGCCAGGAATGCGTGGCGATGACTTTTTGGAGTGGATTAAGCAGAACGAGTTGTTCAAGCAGATTCCCGTCATCATGCTTTCCAGCGAAGACTCCACCAGTGAGCGTATCCGCCTACTGGAGATTGGTGCCGAGGACTATATCGTCAAGCCCTTCAACCCCATGGAGTTAAAAATACGAGTAAAAAAGATTATTCCCTAAATAAATAATATGATAGGTGTTGTATATCTTGGCAGCAATCCCAAAACCGAGGAGCGATTAAGGTACATCCCCGGTCGATTGGTGCAGTACACAAGAAATTACAAGGATGCGGCATCAGCGTGTTCAACGCATGTCCGTAACGAGCATTTTATTGTGTTTTACGAACAGGGCGAGCAAGACGCAGATATTAACGCCATCAATTATTTAAAGAAAAAGAATAAGCACATCTATATTATTCTGCTCACCAAGGAACTAACTGCTGAGAACCGTTCGGTTTACCAGAAGAGTGGTATCAACGATACCCTTGATAGCAATGCCTCTATCACGGAGCTCAATAAAAAAATTCAGTTTATTTCCGACCGTGAGAACATGCTGTTCGACGATCAGCAACCCAAATACCGAATGTTACGATTCAAGATTCCTTTCTGGAAGAGAGTCTTCGATGTCTTCTTTGCCATCTTCGCACTTATTCTTACCTCTCCTATATTCATTCTCACAGCTATCGCCATCCGTTTGGAGAGTAAAGGTCCGGTTATCTTCAAGTCAAAACGCGTAGGTGCCAACTACACCATTTTCAATTTCTTGAAGTTCCGCTCTATGTATCAGGATGCCGAGGCACGCCTCAAGCAGGTAGCTAAGGAAGCAGGCAACCAATATGCCGAAATGAACAAAAAGGCCACTCAGCCAGCAATGTCCAGCTTGGACATGGGCGCTAACATGATGATAAGCGACGACACCGACATGATGATTGCCGACGATGAGGTAATGTTGGTAGGCGACGACTTTGTTATTTCCGAAACCGACTATAGCAAGGAAAAGAAAGAAGAAATCGAGAACGCTTTCGTTAAGATTGAGAACGATCCCCGTGTTACCAAGGTGGGTAAGTTCATCCGTAAGTTCAGCATCGACGAGCTGCCACAGCTTATCAATATCCTCAAGGGCGACATGTCAGTTGTTGGAAACCGTCCTCTCCCACTCTACGAGGCCGAGAAGCTCACCATCGATACTAGTATCGATCGCTTTATGGCACCCGCAGGTCTCACAGGCCTTTGGCAGGTTGAGGAGCGCGGTAAAGGCGGCATGATGTCAGCCGAGGAGCGCAAGCAACTCGATATCAAGTACGGCCAGACCTACAACTTCTGGTTGGATATGAAGATCCTGTTCCGTACTTTCTTTGCCTTCGTACAGAAGGAGAATGTATAACTAAATCCCTACATTATGAACAGATTCAGACGACTGATATTAATATTTGCAGTAGCAGCAACCAGCACCACAGCCCTCGCCCAGTTCAACGAGAGCGGCATCAGTGCCGGTTTCTTCGATTCTAGTAACGAAAAAGACATCAACTTTTCCGAATTCCATTTGCCGCCTTTGGCTGTATTATTTGAGAATGCAAAGTCAAGTCCTCAGATACTATCACTTGAAAAGGCGCGGCAATTGGCTGAAGCTGAAGTCGCCAAGCAAAAACGTCACATCTTCTCATACCTTACAGGCCATGCAAGCTACAGCTATGGTATTGGTGATATGTGGGGCAATAGTTCATCTGCATACAGCGCAACCATGTATCAATATCAAGGTTCCAAGCAAAGCTATTGGAATATTGGTGTAGGCTTAGCAATCCCCGTTGAAGACATATTGGATTTAACAGCAGCCGTAAAACGTAAAAGACTAGAAGCTGACCAAGCTGTTATACAAAAAGACTTGGCTTATGACCAACTGAAATTACAGATTGCCACTCTATTCGTAAAAATAACGAACAATTTAGTTTCTCTTAAGACATTAGGAGAGGCAGCCGCAGCATATCAAGGTGCAGGCGCATTAGATCGAGAAGAATTTGAAAATGGCAATATGGACATTGCTTCATATGCGGGTACCAAAAGGTTTGAAAGCGGTCAAGTTTCTGGATACCAATCTCTTCAAACCGAAATAACAACAGATATCTTAACGCTTGAAATATTAACTCACACACCCATTATTACAAATGCAACAACAGAAATTACACTCGATAAAAGCATTAGTAAGACGCCTAAGGAATTGGCAAAAGAAAACAAGGCCAACGAAAAAAGAATTAAAGCTTTAGAAAAAGAAGAAAAAGATAAAATAAAGAAATTAGAAAAAGCAGAGGCTAAAGCAGAAAAAGCCGCAGCCAAAGCTGCTAAGAAGCAAAAGAAATAAAAAAAATTGCCACTATGGATTTATTTAGATATATTGTCAGATTCCTATTCAAAATAAGATGGTACCTCATCATACTGCCAATGATAGCGTTGGTAGTTGCTTGGTTCTCTACCCGTGATTTGGAACGAGTATACGATACTAACACCACAATATATACTGGTATGATTACTGGTTATAATATCGAGGGGGGAGTAGGTACGGCAGGTGGACAATCACAAACTAACATAACAAACCTAATATTATTAATTACCACAGATGCAACCATTCATGAAGTATCTTTGCGACTATTTGCTCGCTGCATGATGTATGGCAATGCAAATAAAGACAATAACTATATTTCTGCAGAACATTATCGTCAATTATACAATAGTGTACCAGCTGAAGTAAAAGCACTCATTAACCACAATAGTGAAAATGCCACTTATGCAAATCTGAAGGCTTATGAACGTCCGTCTGCAGACAACTTTGTTTTCGGCATTACCAATTATCATCCATATTTTGGCATAAACAGTATTACTAGCAGGCTTAAAGTTATGCAACTTCAAAAAAGTGATATTATTGACATTGGTTATTCTGCAAATGATGCAGGTATAGCTTATAATACTTTGGATATTCTTAACGAAGTTTTTGCTCGCCAATATGCATTATTACGCTATGGCGAGACGAATAATGTCATCAAATTCTTTGAAAGAGAAGTGGCTCGTCTATATCGTATTCTAACAAATGCAGAAGATGACTTGATTCGTTATAATGTAGAAAAGCGTATTATCAACTATGGAGAGCAAACTAAATTACTCTCAGGTATGGATGCCACCCAAAAGACTACAGATAACGACCTGATGATTGACAAAACCACGACAAGAGCCCTTATGAACTATTTGGAGCGTCAATTAGGTGATCGCGCAAAAGTTATCAAAGCAAATAGAGATTTTACAAACCAAGTTACCGATATTTCCAGAATTCAGTCACGAATTTCCAATCTTCGTTTAATGAGTTCAGAAGGAGGAGCAAGTAGCATAGAAACTCAAAACGAATTGGCCAAAGCCCAACGAATGCTTCAAGAAGCTTCAAGTAATGTAAGAGGCCTTGTAAAAGATATAGAAGCTGGTAACTATAACACCGAAACGGGTGTAAAAGCCAGTGGCATGATAGATAAATGGCTAGAACAAGTTTTAAAACTTGAAGAAACCAAAGCACACGAAAGTGCGCAGGATATCATGCGTGATAAAATTGACAAAGAAGTTTTATATTATGCCCCTATCGGTGCTACCATAGCACGAAAAGACCGTCATATAGCCTTTATTGAAGGTAACTATATGGAAATGTTAAAGGCACTCAATGCGGCTCGTCTACGCCAAAAGAACTTACAGATGTCTACAGCAACTTTGCGAGTTCTAAATCCTCCAATGTATCCAATGAATGCCCAGCCAACCAATCGTATGATGACGCTTTTAGGAGCATTTATGATGGCTTTCATATTCACTGCACTATATTTCTTTATCATAGAATTACTGGATCGTACGTTACGCGATCGTATGCGCTCCGAACGTATTACCCAGATTCCGGTAATGGGATGTTTCCCAAAAGAAAGCAATTTGCGTTATAGACGATTCAACAAGACCATTGCCGATATGGCTCTTCGCCAACTCAGTAAAGCTCTGCTTCCACACTTTGAAGAAGGAAAGCAAAATGTTCTCAATTTGATATCAACCGATGCAGCAAACGGAAAAAGCTATATCGCGCAGGAATTAGAGAACTATTGGATATCTATAGGTCTCCAAGTACGTCGTATCACATACGACGAAGATTATTTGGCAGAGGATAGTCGCTTCATCTTAGCAAAAGATATTAAAGACATTTGTCCTGATTTGCTGCCTAACGAGATAGCCATCGTCGAGTACCCCAATTTGGACGACAATTCAATTCCTCCAGCTCTGCTAAATATGGGTACGGTCAATTTGTTAGTTACTCGTGCAAATCGTACGTGGAAGGATGTCGACCAGAAAGCATTAAAAGAATTGAATGAACGATTGGAGAACAAGAACTCGCTCTTCATGTATTTGACTGAATGTCAACGATATGCTGTTGAAGAGTTTGTAGGACAACTACCCCCATACACTTCATTCAACAACTTCATCTATCGTATGTCACAGATGGGTCTGACTGCTGTTGAAAATAGTCATGCAAAATAAATGGTAAATAAAGTTTATTCAAATAGAATATCTGAATATGCCCATGAAAATGAAGGAAGAGTAATATTACTCTTTCTCCTATTTTGGCTTGCGATTTATGAGTTTATACATAGCGGTTATAGTACATTCGCAATCATCTGCATATCACCCATTCTTATTATTGCTGTTTATTCTTTATTTAAATGGAAGATGGCGGCTTTCTGGGCGCTAATTGTTGTCAATTTTTTTATTCAGATGAAAGACACCCCTCTACCATCTGGAGTTCCCATGTCATTATGGGACGAGATGTTAGAACTATTATTAATTACTATAGCTCTCATTGATGTTAGAGACAATCCAAATTTTAAGAAGTGTTTAAACTTAATGCTATTAGCAATAGCAATATGGCTTAGTTTCTGTGTATTACAATTATTAAACGACACTTGTGCCTTAGGAATCGATGCTGCATCATGGTTCACGAGTTTTCGTTTGATGGCACTTCAACTTGTTTGGATTTTACTTGTTTTTTGCTTATATATATCATCACCAAAAATATTACTATATTATCTTAGGGTTTGGGCAGGCTTATCACTCTTTGCAGTCTATTGGACATGGAAGCAAAAGAATTTAGGCTTTACACCCTTAGAAAATGCCTGGCTATATTCGGGAGGTGCTCGAACACACATACTAAATGGAGGTAGTTTAATAAGATACTTCTCAACATTTAATGATGCTGCAACTTACGGATGCAACGCAGCAGCAACAGCTGTTGCTTTGTTGATTATTGGCATAACAAATAAAATCAAATGGGAAAAAGTTTGTTTCCTGCTTATAAGTATTTGTGTTATATGGGGAATGTTTCAATCAGGAACAAGAACTGGAATTTTTAGCTTAGCAGCAGGTTTTTTAGTATATATTATATTATCTAAGTCTGTAAAAATAGCTATTCCATTTGGCATCTTCTTTGCTTTTTTCATGTCTATTTTGATGTTCACAGAAATCGGAAATGGAAATCAACAGATACGAAGAATGCGTTCTGCATTTGACAAAAATGACGCGTCTGCCAATGTTCGTGACATCAACAAGGCTGCAATAAAAAAATATCTTCAAGACGCCCCATGGGGATTAGGGATTGGATCTACACAGGCAAATATCCCAGCAAATAATAAATATAGAAAATTATCAGATATACCTCCAGATTCTGAATACGTATATATTTGGGTGCATACAGGAGTGATTGGCATAACAGTTTTTCTGGTTTGCATGCTTATAATGTGGTTAGGAGCTTGTTGGATCGTGATGTTCAAACTAAAAAGCCCATCTTTAATTGGTATTGGCGGAGGGCTATGCAGTGCTTTTATTGCCATTCAATTAGGAGCATATGCAAATCAAATTCTTTTTCAATACCCTAATGGATTAACTTTCTTTGGTGGACTGGCTATAGTATATATATTACCATATCTAGAATCTGATTGGATAAAATACGAAGAACAGCGATTGACGAAACAAGAAGCAAAGAAACGATTAAAAAAAATAAAGAAACTTGCAAAACGAGTGTAAATTATCCATCATCACCATCAATTACAATGGCATTAAAGACACCTGCGAATTGATTGAGTCTATCCCCTTCAGCAATGAAATGGAGGTGATAGTGGTAGATAATGCCTCTATTTTAGATGAAGCAAGCATCATTTCTGAGAAATATCCACACGTTAAAGTCATTCGTAGTCCGCATAATCTCGGCTTTGCCGGTGGCAACAATATAGGAATCAAGGAGGCGAAAGGCAAGTTCATTCTCCTGATTAATAACGATACATATTTCAAGGAGTTCAATATAGAATCGCTTATTCAACGACTTGAATCATCAGATAGAATCGGTATCGTCTGCCCTAAGCTCCGATTTGCGTGGGGCAACAATCCCATTCAGTATGCGGGTTACACACCACTTTCACCGATAACACTGAGGAATCAAGCCATAGGTTTTGGCGAAGATGATAAGGGGCAATATGAAACAGCCCACTCTACCCCTTATGCTCATGGCGCAGCCATGTTGATAAAGCGTGAAGCCATTGATACAGTCGGCCTCATGCCCGAATGCTTCTTCCTCTATTACGAAGAATTGGATTGGTCAATGATGTTCACCCGCGCTGGATATGAAATCTGGTACGATTCTGCATGCACTGTATTTCACAAAGAAAGCCAAACCACTGGCCAAAACAGCCCCCTCCGTACATACTACATCACTCGCAATAGGCTACTCATAGTTAAACGCAATTACAAAGGTATCAACAAATACCTATCATATACATACCTTATTGGTATAGTCGCCCCTCGCGACATAATCAAATACACCCTCCAAGGCAGATTTGACTTAGTCAAATCCGTCTGCAAAGGCATTGTCAACTGTCAATTACAAATTATCAATTAACGACATGGATTTCTGGATTATATTATATATCATCGATTGGATACTATTTATCCCCGTTGCAGGAACCGTGCTTTATCTCGGCATTTTTTCTGTAGCATCTCTATTTACAAGAGAGTCTGTTTTAGATAAGGCTAAAACACAAAACCGCTTTGCAATTATCATCCCATCTCACAAACAGGACAGCGTTATTGAACAATCTGTCGTTTCTATCTTAAGCCAAGACTACCCACAACGTCTCTTCGACGTGGTAGTGGTATCCGATCACCAATCAGAAATCACTAACATGCGACTGGCTCAATATCCCATTACCTTGCTAACGCCCGATTTTGCAGAAAGTACCAAAGCAAAATCTCTTCAATATGCCATTTTAAAATTACCGGAATTCAAAATCTACGATATCGCTTTGGTTTTAGATGCTGACAACATCGTTGAGCAAGATTTCCTAACCAAAGTAAATGATGCCTTTGAAACAGCTGCCACCAAAGCCATCCAATTGCACCGTATTTCCCGTAATAGAGATACGGCTGCTGCTCGCATGGGCTCTATCTTTGAAGAGATTAACAATAATATTTTCCGTAAAGGTCATATTAACTTAGGAGTTTCTGCAGCTTTAGCAGGGTCTGGAACTGCATATGATTTCTCATGGTTCAAGACCAACGTAATGAAAGCCAAAACCGCCGGTGAAGATAAAGAGTTAGAAGCTCTTTTGTTAAAACAAGGCTACTTCATCGACTATTTTGACAACATTTTGCTTTATGGTGAGAAGAAAAGGACAACTAGTAAGATGAACGAGCAACATGGTCGCTGGACATTACAACAAATACAAAATCTGATTAGAAATATCAGATTTCTTCCTGGAGCCATTTTCCGCAAACAATACGATTGGGCTGATAAACTCATACAATGGATGCTCATGCCCCGAACCAGCATGATAGGCATCATGATGATTATGAGCATCATACTTCCGTTCATTTATCTAACATTGGCGCTCAAGTGGTGGGTAGTAAGC
Organism: uncultured Prevotellaceae bacterium; assembly: GCA_902789415.1. Lineage (GTDB taxonomy): Bacteria > Bacteroidota > Bacteroidia > Bacteroidales > Bacteroidaceae > Prevotella. The sequence goes on along the minus strand of CADAOD010000001.1, from coordinate 139,133 downwards.
TCCGCAGTTCTATTCTTTTTTGCATTAGCTACGCCAGACTATCTGGTTGACGAAATGTGGGATCGTACATTTTTACGTTCTCCATTCATAACGCTGTGGGGAATTATCACCACAAAAATAATTCATAAGAAAAAAAACTAACTAAATAAAAGCATATTATGATTTGGCAGATATTACATATTATCGACATTACTCTCTGGGTACTTATCTTAGGTTCTGTTGCCTATGTAGCATTCTTCGCAGTCATATCATTATTCTACGAAAAAGAAGACCGCGTCGCAATCCATGCAGCAGCTCTAACTAACAGAATGACAAAATTCCTCATCCTTTATCCGGCATATAATGAGGATCGCGTTATCATCAATGCAGTTGAACATTTCTTGGAGCAGGATTATCCAGATGACCTATATACGGTAGCTGTTATCTCTGACCACATGAAGCCAGAGACCAATGAATACTTGAGCACGCTCCCTATAAAGCTGCTAACTCCTACTTTCGAGAAGAGTTCTAAGGCCAAAGCAATGCAATATGCCATCAACGAAATACCAGAGACATTTGATAATGTTGTGGTGCTTGATGCCGATAATGTAGTACGTCCAGAATTCTTGTCACAATTAAACATTCTGTGTTCTGTCTATGATGCCATCCAGTGCCACCGCTGTGCCAAGAACGCAAACAATGATGTCGCTGTTTTGGATGGTGCCAGTGAGGAGATTAATAATACCATCTTCCGTAAGGCCCATAACCGTTTAGGATTATCATCGGCCTTGATTGGTTCTGGCATGTGTTTTAACTATGAACTCTTCAGAAAGAACGTATTCCAACTCTCTACAGCTGGTGAGGATCGAGAAATGGAAGCCCTTCTGCTCCACCAGGAAATATTTATCAAATATGCGCCTGATATTCATGTATTCGATGAAAAGGTTAGCAACCAGGATAACTTCCAGAAACAGCGCATGCGCTGGATGACTGCCCAGGTTCAGAGTCTCATGAGTAATCTCCCCAAAATTCCCGGAGCATTAGTCCATGGCAAGGTCAACTTTGTGGACAAGACCATCCAGCAGGCATTGATACCACGTTCTATCCTGATAGTGTTATTAACTGGCATTTCAATCTTTATGACTATTGCTATGCCATCATGGTGCGAAAAATGGTGGATTACATTGGCTATATTAGGTCTGTCGTTATTCGTTGCCATCCCCAAAGAAATCCGCTTCCGATCATTCTCTAAGGTTTTCACAATCCCCGGTTTGGTACTACGTATGCTCAAAAATGTCCTCCACATGGATAGAAAGAATACCGACTTTATTCATACCGAACATACAACATAGCCTATGAGTAATATCAAAATCTTCATCTGCGCACATAAGGAAGTGCCACTTCCACAACATCCTTATTTCATGCCAATCCAAGCAGGAGCGGTACTTCACGACCACATAAATGGCTATCAACCAGATAATGAGGGAGAAAATATATCAGATAAAAACCCTCATTTTTGCGAGCTTACCTGCCATTACTGGGCATGGAAGAATTTAAAGAATGTTGATATTGTTGGCCTCAATCATTATCGCCGTTTTTTCGACTTCACAAGGAAATGGCCACAATTCTCTGCTGACAAACATTTCATCGCAACAGAAGAATTCTTAAAACAGGATTATAAATTCCCAGACTTAGAGAAAATTTTATCAAAATACGACATAATTCTCCCGGTTGCTCGCCATTGGCGAGTAAGTAACACCCAACAATATGGAGATTACCATATTGCAAAAGACTGGGAGATGCTACGACAGATTATAAAAGAGCGGCATCCGGAATATATACCTGCATTTGAGAAAACTATGGATCATAGCAACAAGTCTGTTGGTTATAACATGTTTGTCACACATTGGAAGCATTTCGATACTTATTCAGAATGGCTATTTGATATCCTTTTCGAGGTTGAAAGAAGGGTTCCCCCCATAGAAGACCCCATCCAAAGTCGCATTTATGGCTATATGAGCGAAAGGCTCATTAATGTTTTCTGCGAACATCATCGACTACGTATTAAGCACATTCCACTTATTATGCCATTAGATAACATATACGAAGGATTAAACATCAATAATGTTCATTGGTGTTGGAGACAAATGTCAAATGACATGCATTATCTTATTAAAAGATCTTAGTTTTCAGTATTATGGAAGGAAGAGTGAGCAAAAGCATAAAAAATGCAGAGGTAAATCTATTGTTTTACTTCCTAACACTCTTTTTATCTTTTTACTCCCGCAAAATATTTCTAGATAACTTAGGAGCAGAGTTCATTGGACTATCTGGAACCCTTTCCAATATTTTAGGATATCTGAATCTTGCAGAACTAGGAATTGCTGGCTGTATAAGTTTTACTCTGTTTAAACCAATCCAACAAAACGACCATAAACAAATTGGCGAAATATTGTCAATCTTTGGCTACCTTTATAAAATAATAGGTTCAGCAATCCTTATATTAGGAATTCTGATTAGCTTATTCTTTCCAATTATCTTTAATAATGTAGGGATGGAACTTAGCATTGTTTATTTTGCCTTTTACTCAATACTTGGATCTTCCTTAATTGGATACTTTATTAATTACAGGCAAACATTGCTTTCTGCTGATCAAAAAAACTATTTAGTCGCTATTTACTTTCAAACTGCTGGAATAGCCAAAACGCTTATACAAATATACTTTGCTCTTAATTATCAAAATTTATATATATGGGTTGCTATAGAATTTGTATTTAGTGTCATTGGTTGCATAATACTTAACTGGAAAATTAACAAAGTATATCCGTGGCTTAAAACTGATAAATCAAAAGGACGACAACTCCTAAAAAAATATCCAAATATTATTTCCAGTACTAAACAAATCTTCGTCCACAAAATAAAGGATTTTCTTCTAAACAAGAGCGATGAACTTTTTGTTTTTCTATTTGTATCTCTAAAGATGGTGGCATATTATGGAAACTATACACTCATCGTAACAAAAGCTGGACAATTGTTCGGTTCCGTATTAAATAGCATAGATGCGAGCATTGGCAATCTCGTTGCTGAAGGTAATAAGAGAAACATCATGAAAGTATTTTGGGAAATGCTTACCCTGAGACATTTCGTTGGAGGAATACTTTGCTTTTCTATTTATCATTTTATTGAACCATTCATATTTCTCTGGCTTGGCTCTGAATTCGTTATCGACCACAAGATATTGGCCATGCTCACAATTTACACATACATCAGCTACTCACGCTCAGTGGTAGATATGTATAATCATGCATACGGACTTTACAACGATATATGGGCGGCCTGGACTGAGTTGTTTATCAATATTTCGATTACTCTGATCGCTGGCTATTATTGGGGAATAACTGGTTTATTATTAGCAAAAATAATAAGCACAGGACTAATTGTTATCCTATGGAAGCCATTTTATCTTTTCGTTTCTGGTTTGCACGAACGATATTCTGTATATTGGGCAGGAGCTGCCCGCAATTTCATTGTGTCATTTGCAAGTTTTGCAGTTGCTCATTTTTCAACATTATTTATTAACATTGATGCATATTCGAATTATGGATTATGGGCTGTATATTGCATTACTTCCCTTTCTATTTATCTTATCATAAACCTAACCTTAATACGGTTATTCTGCAAAGGAGCAAAAGACTTTATGACAAGAATAATGGGATTAATAAAGAAAAGATAGCTTAACTCATTCTGATGTTATCAATCAGTTTTTCCCACATATCTACAATATTTTCAACATTGAATCTCATTGACGACTTCATTGCAGCCTTTGCCATATTCTCGCGCCTTTCATCATTAGTCAAAATATTCTTCAGGGCAATAAGAAACTTCTTTTTGCTCTTAGGTACAATTATACCATTTACCCCATTATTAATAATATCAAACACGCTAGAAAAAGTATTCATAACCACTGGTACTACACCGTAATATTGCGATTCAACTATTGTCATTGGCAGCCCCTCTACAACAGAAGTCATGAGAGAAACTTTTGATTTTATATAATACGGTGTCGGATCCTGATATCCATGAAAAAAAACACGTTTCAATCCAAGACTTAATGCCAAATTCTTATAGTCGTCATATGATGGACCATCTCCTACTATATCGAAACGCCAATCATCAAATCGTTTGTCACTTTCAATTCCTTTCCATACATAAAGCATATAACTAACCCTCTTCTCCTTCTCAGACAAACGAGCTACACACAAAACAATTTTTTCTTTATGGCAGATTATATCATCTTTTATAATATTGGCAGGAAATGATAGAGGATTGTTCATGAATGTAACCTTCCCTTCAATATTGTCATATCCGGTAAACTTTATGAATTCATTGACATATGTACGTGAAAGGAATACAAATCTGTCAACAAATGAAAATTCTCGAATTAGTGCTTCACATCTCCATTTTCTTTGAAAATGCCTATAAACCAACGGGCCACACAGGCGCATTTTCAAGTCGTATCCACTCCATCTCAGCCTGTGATACGAAGATGGGAAAAAAAGAGTCATGTGGAGACACTCTATAATCTTAACTTTTCCTTTCAAGTCACTCAATATATCAGCCGTCCATGTGGGATAACACTGATTAATTATTATTTCAACACCTTCATTAGCCACAAGTCTATTGACACAATCTTTTGCAGTCTCCTTGAAATGAACACCTTTCGAATCTATTGGTATAAAACAACCTACGATTTGTTTATTTACGAACGGTCCATTATTCAACGGGTACGAATATTCTGTATATAATACGTATATTTTATGCCCACGATTAACAAATTCATTTGCTAAAGTTCTTGTGACAGTTTCTATTCCACCATCAACAGGCCACTTACTCAATAAAAATGCAATTTTCATATATCACCAATAACAGGCATCCTCAAACTGTTCGGCATTGTCTGGTCTATAAGTTTCACCAGGTTTCACCCAATATTTATTAAAGAGTGTATTGTAATTAAACAATGGATGGTAATTATTATCCTCCCACCGATTACCTTTTATTCCAAATAGCAACTGTAGAGCGCCTCCTAAATGAACCGCTTTTTTCCCTGATCGTTTAGCATGAGCAGCAAGACAATAGCCATATGCTCCACACCCTATCAAAGCCACATCATAGTCAATCTTGTCCATCTCGTCCTCCATCCATTTCAATGCATCAAACCAATTATCATACCCTTCCACAATTCCGCCGATAGACTGAACAGCCTTCAACGTTTTCAGCTCAAAACTAGGGAGCACGAACTTATTGGTAAATAATTTGTCTCTGTTTTTATACTGGTGCTGAATAAGTTCAGAATAAGGATGTACAACAAGCACTTTCTTTCCCTCTAAATAGCGAGTCCATGGGTTGGTCTGCCACCATGGTTCTGCCTCCTGCAATCCAACAAGATTAATATTCACATTATTCAAACCAATCAGTAAAGATTCCCACCCAAACCACGTGAGTAGAACGTCTAAAGATTCTGTATCATAAATCATCCGTTCAGAGTATCTTTCAAGATATTTATTTTCGTCTGGAAAAAAACCTGCAATACCAGTAAATTCTCTCCTTACTTGTTTATCCCACCACCAGAAAGGAACCCTTCCAGTAACAGCCTTAAAAACACTCCGGTTTCTGCTCTTTATTGCGAGATAATTCGCAGTTATGCGCTGCTCATTTGCGCCAAAACGTGCAACCATGCATGGTTTGGCTGATGAGAGGGCATTGAAAATTACCTGAGAGATCTTATCTGGCGACATCTCCACTTTATCTTTCAATAATTCTGGGGTAAGATAATCACCACATAGATTAACCTTGGTAATTTTCAGGAACAATAAGCATTTCTGAGTGAAAGAATACTTTCCTTCGGTATCACAATCACCCAGCACTTTGTACCTATAATAATACTTCCACAAAAACTTATCCTTAAAATTACTCATTTTTATTTAAAAAACTTAATTAATATTGGAATAATAAAGAACAATCTAGAATTTGCTAATCTAATATAAAAAAGATTCCCTATTGAGAAATACATATCTTTCCACACGTGGTTGCTTTCTGGAAAAAGGGAGCGCCAACGTTTAACATCAACACATTGTTTATCAAGTAATAAAGGTAGTTTACTTATGAATTTACGCTTTGTCAATTCGTCTTTCACAACATCAATAACTCCCTTTTCCATATAAAACTCTTCCACTTTCCTAATAGCTGCTGCCTGACTTTCTACTGCAAAAATGGTAGTATGAGTATAATTGTTGGGATTATACTGTATCCAATGATACATACAACGATCTACACAAGCAAAGCGCTGTGCATAATAAAAAATCTGACAACAGAACAAATAGTCATCCACCATATTACGATCAGGAATGAAACGTACTTCATCCCTATGATCCGTTACGATAGTACTACGAACCAACAATTTCCACATCACACCTTTTATGGTCAACAGAGTAATGGAACGCATCATTTCATTATGATCATTAGTATATTTCTGAGGATGTTCTACACTATGGTCTGCATACTCCTCTATGTAACCACATCCTGATATATCTGCGTTCTCCTTAATAGCCGCTTCTACTAAGAGCTCTACCATGTCCCTGTCAATATAATCATCACTATCAATAAACAAAAAATAATCACCGGTCATATTATCAAGACAATCATTACGAGAGGCTGAAATACCTTTATTAACCTCATGAACAATAATCTTACACTTATTCTTTACACCATATTTCCGGATAGCTTCGTTAACAACCTCCATACTCTTATCTGGAGTACAGTCGTTCACAAACACATACTCAATATTCTTATAACTCTGTGAGAACAATGATTCTACACATCTACCTATATATTTCTCTACATTATAAAATGGTACTAATACCGACACTTTGAGATTATGTTCCATAATTTACCTTTGTAATATCTTTAATATAAAAAACAAGCCATGTTCAGCCAGCCAAAACTTAAGCTTCTCATTTCGAGAATAGTCTAATTCTCTCCAAATTCTACTTGCCTCTGGAAAAGTTTTCTTATATGCATTATAATCTAACAACTGCCTAGTCAAAAAGTTACTTTTAATATTAAACTTTCGCAAATTAAGCTTATGCTCCACTTCCGCATCAAACAACCCTTTCTCTTTACAGAAATTCTCAACCTCGCAAACACCTATTATATGCATATTAACGCTCCATGATGTTTGAAGAGACGCTCTTGCTTGATTGTATTGAACATAATGATAATATGCATGAGGAATCGCAACGAAACTCTTTGCATAGTAATATAACTTTACTGATATGATATAATCTTCCACAATATCCACATGGGGAGTTATCGTAAAATTATCAAAAAGCCTACGTCTAATAAGCAGTTTCCACAATACAGTAGCAATATCATAGTTTAAACATCTATACATATTATCACGACATGATTCAGCATAGTTCTCATGATGATAAGTCGTATTACCTGAAAGAAAGTCTTTCATATAATCGCATCCAACAATATCAACAGCTCCACTCTTTGTAGCAGCAACCATTTGTTCTACAGCATCCTTCTCTATCCAGTCATCACCATCTACAAAGAACAAATAATCTCCTTTTGCGTTAGCTATACAATCAGCCCTCGATACTGCTATACCCTCATTTTTATCATGATTAATAATAGTATACCTATCTTTCTGTATTCCATATTTCTTAATAGTATCAATTAGAACCTGAAGACTGTTATCAGGTGAACAATTATTTACGAACACATAATCCAAATAAGGATATGTTTGAGTAAAGATTGAGTCCAATGCCTTTTCGAGATATTTTTCTACCTTATATATCGGCATCAAGATTGTCACTTGAATTTTGTCTTTCATATTTCAATTATCACATAATTCCAACAAAAACACCAATTCTATATAGGATCTTATCACTAGTGTCTATCCATTTTTTCATTATATTCCATAAAGCTCATCAGATGAGTATCTTTCTCAGAGATAATCAAATTCTCCTCACCTCCAATCAAATCCATTGGCCACTTTATAGCGAGGTCTGGATCATTATACATAATACCACTGTCACCTTCGCCATAGAAAACCTCACCACATTTATATGAAACCACAGAGTCCTCTATCACCAAATAGCCGTGACCAAAATACTGAGGGATATAAAGTTCCACTTGGTTGTCACCAGTCAAGTGCAAACCTCTCCACTGACCGAAGGTTGGTGAATCTGGGCGTAAGTCTGCAATCACATCATACACATGACCGCTGATGCAACGCACCAGCTTTGCCTGCTGCTTCACCAATTGGAAGTGCATAGCACGAATAACACCTCGTTTAGAGATGGTATAAAACACTTCCTTTAACTCATGCTCAATGCCGTTGGCCTTGAACATATCGATGTTGTAGTCCTTTACAAACCCACCACGTTCATCCGTTGCGTAAAACGGCTGAATCTTATATGCACCTTTGAGGTCTAACTCCTCAAAATTGAATTTCGTTATCATTATTCTTGCGTTTTTAACCAGTTAATCGTTTTCTTAATGCCTTCCTCAAATGGAGTGCTCACATAATCACCAATAGCCTCCTTCAAAGGAGTGGTATCAAACATAGAGAAATCATACTTGATACCATCATCTGGACGGATACCAATACCGACCTTCTCCTGCATACCTGCCAACTCACCAATCTTCAAGAGATACTCTTTCAGAATGCGAGGAGAACCAGAACCGATATAATAGCAAGCCTGTTTGGTTTCAGAAGCACCTAAGCGATAGACAGCCTCCAACAAGTCATCCACATAGATGAAATCATACGGCTGTGCTGCAGGTCCAAATGTAGCTTCATTGCCTTTCAGGAGTTCTCCGAGAGTATAACTTACCAAGTTTCCTGTTTTGTTACCAACACCATAGATATTGGAGAACTGCATCCAAACAAACTGCAATCCAATGTTCTTACAATAGTCTTCCAGCATCAGATGAGCACAATGTTTGGCAACACCATACATCATACCGCCATTGGTCTGAGAAAGATTGGGAAGGCTATGTACTGCCTGTTCTGCAACTGTTCCGGCACAAAGCAACTTCTTTACTCCGATGGCTTTGCAGAGTTGAGCGCAATTGATTCCAAGCTGTATATTGTTGAGCTGAACCGAAGGATCTGCTTTACTGGGACCATTTACACCAGCCCAGGCAAGATGGTACATAGCATCATACTCACCAGCAGGAATCAGGCTCTTCAGTTTCTCAACATCATCCAAACCTACTTCCAGTTTAACCACTTGGTCACAATCAGGGATTCTGGGTGCAGCAAAAGAAATATCGATGGCCACAACCTTCACTCCATTCTTCAGGAGGTTGTTAACCAATGTGCTGCCAATAAAACCATTAGCTCCTGTTACTATTACGTTCTTCATCATTTCACACCACTTAAGAATTCGTCAATCTGCTTGTCCATACAGGCACGAACATCGCCACCTGACAGCCAGCATTTACTCCACTCCACAATTTTATCCATTGCTTCACCCAGGTTCCAACGTGGAGTCCATCCAAAGGTAGATTTCAGTTTGGAACAATCAAGCTTCAAGAAGTTAGCCTCATGAGGGCCGCCATCATACTTATTGATCCATTTCAGACCTTCGCCCCACTTTGATACAAAGAGATCAACCAAAGCACCTGTCTGGAAGCAGTCCACATCATCAGGACCTACATTGTAATAATCCGCATACTTGCTATCCTCATACTGTTTGGCGGCAATCATCAGGTATGCATACAGCGGCTCCAGCACGTGCTGATAAGGACGAGTGGAATAAGGATTACGTACTACAATATCCTCACCTTTCTGAGCAGCACGCACACTATCAGGAATGATACGGTCATTGGCAAAATCTCCACCACCAATCACATTACCTGCACGGGCAGTAGAAATGGGAACAATAGCTTTACCGTCTTTATCCGTAAAGAAACTACGCTTATAGCTATGAGTTATCAACTCAGAGCATGACTTAGAGTTGCTATAAGGATCATAGCCGCCCAGTTCCTCATTCTCGCGATACCCCCATTCCCATTCCTTGTTGAGATACACCTTGTCTGTGGTAACATTCAGGAAGGATTTCACGCAATTGCTATTACGGACACATTCCAAGATGTTCACCGTACCCATCACATTGGTCTCATAGGTATAAGCCGGATCTTTGTAGCTGTCGCGCACAATGGGCTGTGCAGCCAGATGCAACACAATCTCAGGTTGTGCCCCATCAAAGGCCTTCTTCAAAGCCACATAATCACGGATATCACCTATCACAGAATGGATATCTTTCTCCAATTCTGCAATTTCAAACAATGACGGATTTGTATTCGGTGCAAGGGAATAGCCAGTTACAATAGCACTGGCATTTGCCAACATCTTGCACATCCAACTACCTTTGAACCCAGTGTGCCCAGTTACGAACACCCGCTTTCCACGATAGAAATCTTCAAGTAACGTTACCATATTGTATTTTACTTATTTATTTTATCAATAGGAACTTCACTCTCCCACTTCTTCCAAGGAGCAGTGCCGTTCTCAAGAAGATCTTCAAGCAGTTTCTTCTCGCGGATGTTGTCCATACACTGCCAAAATCCTTCATGGATATAAGACATCAACTCTCCTTCCTTAGCCAAACGTTCTAGAGGTTCACGCTCGAAAGGCTGTGAATCACCTTCAATGTATTCAAATACTGAAGGCTCTAGCACCATATAACCAGCATTGATGGGGGCGCCATCCATCGAATTTTTCTCACGGAAAGCACGAACATTCATATCTTTAGTAATCTCAAGCACGCCCTTATCTTGCTTCATCTTAACAGCAGTTAGGGTTGCTTTCTTGTTGTTATTCTTGTGGAATTCCACCAATTTATTGATGTCCACATCACATACACCATCACCATAGGTCATCATAAAGGTCTCATTTCCAACATACTCCTGTACACGCTTAATACGCCCACCTGTCATGGTGTTGTAGCCAGTATCAACCACAGTAACCTTCCAAGGCTCCAGTTTACTGTGATGCACAGTCATTTCGTTCTTCCCTTCACGGAAGTCAAAGCTAACATCAGAGTTATGCAAGAAATAGTTAGCGAACCACTCCTTGATGTATTCCTGCTTATAACCCGCACAAATAATAAATTCATTGTGGCCATAGTAGGAATACTCTTTCATGATATGCCAAAGAATGGGCATACCACCAATTTCAATCATCGGTTTGGGTTTAAAAACCGACTCCTCGCTAATACGCGAACCAAAACCGCCAGCTAAAAGTACCACTTTCATATTCTTTTAGAATTTTGTTTCATTTTTTGAATAAGAACAGAATCTAGAGTCTTTTTCAGATATTGCTTAACATTAAGAATCAGCATCAATATTGTTACCATTATCGAAATGCCCATGATTATTTCCTTTGATTTTCAGAAGGATTTTACCTAAATGATATAGAAGTCTATCAATACCATAATTAACTTTCAACTGTGGAGTAAGTGTTTGGGTCAAACATTCCGATAACTTATACCGTCTATAATCCTCCAAAATTCTTATCGGAAATAGTTTCTTAAGTGTCTCATCTTTTTCCTTACGCATTAATTCTGGATTTGAAGAACTAACTCCATTCATATCATAACGAGACACAAAGATATCCAAATAACGAATAGAACAATTATCTAGAATCAGCGTCTGCACAAAGAATTTCCAATCTGAAGATATTTTAAGATTTTCATCATAAGGATACTTTCGAAGTAAAACTGTCCTAATAAAAGCCCCCTGATGCGGAATAGCCCCAGAATAAAGATGGTATAAAGTAAGACCATTCAAAGGTGGAGGAGATATAATATGATCATATTTATCGATTGAAACTTTGCCTACAATAATATCTTCTATTGCGGAACTATTAACTACACGACCTAGAACATCTTTATCATAGAAACAGTCACCAGAATTCATAAAGAGGCAATAATCACCATGCGCTTGTGCAACACCTTTATTCATTGCATGGTATATACCACGATCTTTTTCTGACACCCAGAAAGTAATATTTTCGGAATAATCCTTAATGACATCCAAACTGCCATCCGTTGACCCCCCATCAATTACTATAAACTCAAAATTCTGATACTCTTGATGCACTACACTCAAAATTGTTTGGTGTAGTCCTCTACAATTATTATAGTTAATAGTAATAACAGATACTAACATTTCTTCATTTTTGCGTCAAAAGTACAAAAAAAAAATAAGAAAAACAATTATTTCAACTAAAAATCACTATCTTTGCAAGAAAATTGCTTTCCTATGGACAATAATGTTGCTTTTTCATTTGTTATGCCAGCCTATAAAGGAGAATTCCTATACAAGGCAATTTATAGTATTTTAAATCAATCATACCAGAATTTCGAATTAATTATTATTAATGATGCATCTCCATACGACATCACAGGAGTTGTCAAGATTTTCTAAGATAGCAGAATTAGATATAAAGTAAACGAAACAAATATAGGTAGGAAAGACCTCGTATCAAACTGGAATCACTGTTTAAAATTCGCAAGAAACGAATACATCATTTTAGCTACTGATGATGATATGTTTGAGCCCACATTCCTTGAAAAAACATCCGCTCTTATAAAGAAATACCCATCAATTGACATTATCCGATCTGGTGTAAAAAAAACAGATGAGCACGATCTATTACTCGACCACGAATTTCCTCTTAAAGAATTCATGACAGGAAGAGAGTTTACCCTTTTTTATGCCAAAGGTGGTACAATTTCATGTGTTTCAAATTACATTTTCAAAAAAGACGCTCTTATAAGAAATGGAGGCTTTATACCCTTTCCGAGAGCTCACTGTAGTGATGATGCCACTGCTTTAGCTTTAGCAAAAAAAAGGAATCGCATGCATTTCCACAAATGAAATGTGTTTCCGTGTATCAAGCATTAATTTATCCAACTGTTCAGATTTGAATATAGTTAAAGAACAGCTAAAAGCAACCGAACAATATATGAGCTGGTACTTAGATCACATAAAAGTATTAGATACTAATCCTGGTGATTTTTTTGAAAGAGCATGTTATGGTGGTTACAAAGAAAGATATATTGTGATGATTGAAAAACTTGTCAATAAAATACCTTTTTACAAAATTCATTTATCCATAAGAACTATATTTACCATCAAGTTCCTATTTGGAAGAGAAAGGCTAAAACTAATTGCCACATTAATTATAAATAAATTATAAGTGATCTCTTTTTTTGACTTATTAATATAGTATTTGTTATTGCCGTCCGACGAAAAATATACCCCCCCAATAAAATTTCATTCTTGTATTACATCTTACGCAAGTTCCCCCTTAATCCAAATAATATTGGGAAATGGTCATCTAAAAATTTAATTATAAAATAACATATAATATATGTAGAAATAGAAAAAAGAAATGCCATAAACAAAGAGTATGAAGAGAGAGAGAACCCTAATATGATTGGGAGATAATAATTAAAAAAAGACATCGGAATACCATGAAAGAACAATGTAAAGATAGAACCATAAGAGGTTGTTAATACAAAAGAGTTGATTTTGTCAATAGACATACATAACATACAAATAGACGCAATAACAGAAAGAGCGTTTATATAATATAAAAAAACAGAATTACCTATCACACAATCCGACAAATTTACGAACCCGTTTTCTCTACAAACCAAAGCAGATAATACTAACAGAAGAATTGAACAAGCAAACCGAAGATACCACTTACTTTTCTTTATATGTAAACATAAAGAACTGCTTTCATATCCTACTACAAGAAAGGGAAATCCACATAACGCGGAATCTGAAAAGAAAGGTATATTCAATTTATATGATGATATACATAACGCAGGAAGAAAAGACAAAAGAACAATTGCGAAATACAGCCATATACAATTATTCTTCAACTTTTTCAAAATCAAGAACAACTGTTTGCATATAAATAAAGCGGGCAAAAACCATATAGGGCCGATAGATGCATCATCACCAAGTAATAAAGAATATAGCTTTTGCATAAAAAGGCACAAATCAAATGTCCTTGCACGCATAAAGTCAAATACTATCAACAATATTCCAAATGTAAAATATGGTAACACTAAAAATCTTATATCAGACTTTATCGAATCAAAACTAAGTTCTCTTTTGCATAAAATACCCGAAAGAAAAAAGAACAACATCATATGGAATGAATAAATAAACTGAGTTACAAATTGATCTTCCACACGAATATGACAATGTCCAAGGATAACGAGGAACATACAAATAGATTTAGCCCAATCTATCCAAACTATTCTTTCGGAGGCTTTACTTTCCATATATAACTCTTGAAATATTATAAACTAAATTATCCACAAGATATGGTTTATATTTTTAATATCAACTCAAATCATGCGCAAAGATACTATTTTATTCTTATTACCACAAATAATCATCACAAAAAACACATTATGCCCTCATTTTTACAGCCCAGATATCCATGAATACTAAAAGATAATAACTTGAACGAAAATAATCCGATAAAAACGATGAGGTTACAGGAAATTTTTGTATCTTTGTCACGCCCAAGATTCCACGGCGAATAGACAAAATGTAAAAATTGAGACGGTATACCCCTAAAAACATGTCATACAATGAATAATTATTGTTCTTACAAACAACTCTCCACAGCTATCACATGGCTACGGTTCCCACTCATATTCTTCGTGATAATGCTACATGGGTATTCTGTAATAAAAGTACCAGGAGAGCATACAACATATTTTAAATTTGTCTATCCATTTGCATTGTGGCTAGGAGAAACAGGTGTCCCAGGTTTCTTTTTCATATCCGGATTCCTTTTTTTTCTAAGTCATAAAACATATTTAGAGAAAATAAAAGCCCGTTGTCATTCACTATTCAATCCATACATTTTATGGAATGCTCTGTTGTTGGCTGCCTATATTGCAGCCTTTGCGTTAGGATTTCCACAAGACATTAATGGAAATAGTATGGTTGACTATTCTTTCATTGACTATCTGCGCCTATTCTGGGATAGAGGTTCATACGACGATGGCAACTTTGTACCTCTACTCTGCCCATTATGGTATATTCGAAATCTAATTATCATGTCGATTATCTCTCCATTGCTTTATTATATAATAAGGTACGTTAGAGAAGTATTTCTAATCTTTGTTACTTTTTGGTGGATGACAACTCCTAATAATGCTTTTATACCACAAACCGTATTATTCTTTAGCCTTGGAGCATATTTTTCAATTCTGGACATGAATCCTTTAGAGTTAATTGACAGAAAGAAAGGGGTGGTTTTATCTTTATTCGTAATATTTGCGATAGGCGACATTCTCTCTCATGTTTATATCGGCACGCCTGCCAATCTCCAGATTCACCGCATATCGCTGATATTCAACATTCCGGCTTTATTTTTTTTAGGAGATTGGTGTGTGCGACATGGATATACAAGCAGTTTTCTTCCGAGTGCAGCTTTCATAGTTTTCTGTGTACACTACCCTATAACAGTCGCTTTACGAAAAATCTGTGTAGCACAGTATTCAGACGCTTCTGACTTGATACACATCTTGTTATACTTTACGTGTATCGTTATCTCAACTGTATTGAGTCTTTCCATCTATCAGGTTCTCAATTTATATTTTCCAAAAGTTAAGAACATATTATCAGGTAACCGATGAAATACAAACTAATCATATCGCTTATTGTATTTATTGCCATATGTATCATGTTGGGTGCAAAACTACATTCATACTATACACCGGCCCAAATGCACTCCACTTATCAGACTATCCAACATCACGATGATACAATCCGAATTGCCTACATCGGTGATAGTTGGGCGTTTGGACATCAGTTTCATCAATGTAAGATTAAAGAGTTACTTGAAAATAAATTGCAACGCCCCGCAATCGTAAGTTCATACGGAATTGGAGGATTAACAAGTAAAGAGATCTACCATGCCTTATTCGAGATGGACAACCTTAAGCATTTCATACAACAAGGGTATGATTACTGTTTCATCTCTGCTGGAATAAACGATACCTATAAAAAGATGAGTATATCCTACTATCAGAAGAGTATGGACTGTATCATACAATTCATGCTTGCCAACTATATTCATCCAATAATCTTGGAAATTCCTGACTACAATATCATAAAAACATATAAGAATCAAAAGACTGATAAAAAACTGTTAAGGCAGATTTCTATGTTCATAAATGACACAGATTTGGATTGTAAACAGCAATTCAGAGCAGCTCTTGATGAGCTGGTTCAAGAAAATGGGTATCAAGATAAAGTGAGCATAGTGCGATACAAATCATGGAACAAAAACTACGAGGATGACTTAAAGAATCTATATATTGAGGATCAAATGCACTTAAATGAAAAAGGACACTCTGTTCTTGATAATGCTATCATCAAGGAAATACTGAAGCATGAGAAGATACGATCTAAGAAGTAGTATAAACATGAAAACATAACCGACATTAATATAATAATTAGTGAATATTTTTTCGGTTTTAGTAATCGTAAATGATACGTAGAACAAACGCAATAGTTACCTTGACTACATAAATGATACAAGTCAATTGAAATAAGAACAGCGGATAAAATCCCCATGATTACGCATTAGTTATTGAAATACAACCAATTGTTTTCTTTTTTTTCCATAGAACTGATATTCTCTGTCATCAAGATATCTTTTTTATTGCAAAATAAAAAAAACAATTGAGAAACCTTGTGATATTGATTTTTTTTCATATTTTTGCATGGTGAAAAGGAAAAAAGGAATAATCACACTATTGGTAGCTGCTGTTGCTACCATGTTGTACATCTATCTGAATGCCCCGATTGCGGTTGGTGAATGGACAAAACAGACTCTATATCTGTGGACTCTCAATTGCTGCCACATTCAGTCCAAAGATGCCATACCAAGAATTCTACTCATTGACGACGACAGCGGAGAGGGCGTTTTTTTTATTAAGCAATTATGCGACGAACTTCATATAAAAGCAACATTTGCAGTAATACCCTCCATGATGAATCAAGAAACAAAAGACTCTTTAAGGAGTTGGCAAAAGCAAGGATTTGACATTGCACTTCATGGCTACAACCACGGTAACTGGAGAGAATGGACTTATCAGGACATAGTAAATGATATCAGTAGAAGTGAAAAATGGCTTGCTGACTCAGGTTTCATGCCACTAAAGAGTAAGTTTGTTGTAGCCCCACGAGGTAGCAACACTCAAGATATTAGAAAAGCCATCAAGGACAAAGGTTACCAAATGATAACAGGTGCTAACATAATAAACCCAGATACACAAGTTTTCCTTTTAGGACGCATCTTCATCTCACCAGATACGGACTTAATCGCCATGCGGGAAATACTCATAAAAGCATACGAAAGGAAAGCATTTGTCATATTAGGGACTCATTCTTCCATACCAGGAAGTTTCTCTGTTGAAAAGACGAGAGAAGTGATAAAAATAGCAAAAGAAATTGGTTTCTGTTTTGACATCAACGACTAGAACGACCATTTATCGACCTTCGTGATTAAAGCATCGATTCTGCACAAAACAAAGAGTTTCTTTCTAATTGCATCAATTAATGAACACACAATGAATAATAAAACACAGAGCCCCATTATGACAAGTGGGAAATATATTTTATCACAAAATGTAGACAAGGACACCGTTGGCCACAACCAACCACGAACCAGCAGATTATCGTGAATCAAATATACCCCAAACGTATATGGCGCAAGTTTTACAAAGAGATTCCAAAAACAATTATCAGGAACCACTAGTTGTCTAAAAAACATAAAAACGAAAACAGTCAGGACAAAAGGAAGTCCATTATAATTTAACCAATACAAATAGATATTGTTATTCCGAAATCCCAAAACCATTTCACTCGCCAATAGTAACAAGCCAATCAAAGTAATTATCAACAACAGACGGAGGGGGGGATATTTTCTCAAATAACGTTTGATAAAACCTGCAATTAAAAATAGATAGGCAAAAGACCAAACAGAATTACCATGAGCCACATGGAATCTTTTCGCCAGTGGAAAATCTGGAATGATAGACAAACATAAAAAGGCGCCAGCTACCAACAAAAAAAGATACTGACGATATGAGATTTGTCGTACAATCATAGTCAGAAATGGAGAAAGAATAAGCAAACCTATAAACTGAGTAACAAACCAATAGGCATCAGTGCTTAATGGGAATATACTTTTTCCTAAAGATATCATATCTACAGGCGTAATCTGTATAACCATAAAAATGATTGTAATTACACATGAATAGAAACACGCACTTACCCATATCCGAACAATTCTACTTGGCTTAAAATCCTTATCTGAAAGAAAATAACCAGAAATCATCACGTAAAGGTTCACAGCAACACTACTGAACACAAGCATAAAATCCGAGAACAAAACATTGGAGAGAGACGCTATACTTGCGACATTAAACCCATATTCATCTCCAACACCATGTGTAAGGCAATGATAGACAACAATGAAAAACATCGCAATCGTTCTCAGAACTTCAAAATTACTTTCCCTTTTCATTCTTCTAGTTATTTTCATGCAAAAGTAGGAAAAAAAAATGATAGAGCAAAAGAATTACTTATATTTTTTCATATCATCATAAGATTGCACACATAGTCCACGAGAATAATATCGTAACTCACAAGGATACTCTTTATTCTTTTTTAAATCAAAAAGTATCCCTTTTCATAATTAGCGCTACGATTTGACGTATTATTTAAAAGAAAATATCAATAACATTTGGATATTTGATATTATTTACTTACTTTTGCATAATGAAAGGCAAAATCAATATTTGAAATATGGAAAGAAGTGAGATTTTAACAAAAGTACAAGAGATTTTCCGTGAAGAGTTGGAACTTGATGACTTGGTTTTAACTGATGAAACTACCGCTGACGATGTAGAAGAATGGGATTCTCTCAGTCATGTGCAGTTGGTAGCCGCAATGGAAGAGGCCTTTGGCATAGAATTCAAGTCACGCGAAATTCTCTCATGGGAGAATATCGGAGACCTGATTGATAGCATAGAAAAGAAGGTATAGTTCATTATGGTCTTTAACTCTTTAACCTTTTTGTGGTTCTTTCTGGTTGTACTGGTCATCTATTATCTATGCCAGAAGAAGAAAGAACTACAGAATATATTCCTGCTACTTGCCTCATATTGGTTCTATTCCCAAGTGGATATCAAGATGACCATATTGTTGGTTATCCTGACATTGACTTTCTGGCTATTGGGAAAGGGGACATTTCACTTCCTTGAGAAGGAGGATGAACGAAAAGCCACTATCACGACAAATATCGGAGTCGTTATTGGCATCGGAGCTCTCTTCTATTTTAAATATCTCAATTTCTTTGCAGAGTCTATTGCCACTTTAGCTTCAAGCATCGGCATTCATCTGAGTTGGACAACGCTCAACCTTATTGTTCCAATTGGTTTGAGCTTCTTCACCTTCAAGTTGATGAGCTATGTATTGGATATTTACAACGGAAAAATCTCAGAAGAGAAGAATATCATCAGTTTCGCAAACTTCATTGCCTTTTTCCCAACCATACTCTCAGGACCTATCGATCGTCCCAAACCATTTCTGAAACAGGTTAATCTAGAAAGGACATTCAATCCTGACCATTTTATGGTCGGTTTCAGGAGAGTGCTGTGGGGTATGTTCCTGAAGATGTGTATTGCAGACCGTCTGGATCTTTATATCAGTGCCATTTGGAACAACTACGAACACCATTCAGCAATATCTATCCTTTTCACATCCCTACTCTATCCGTTCCAGATGTATGCAGACTTTGGAGGATACAGTGAGATGGCAATCGGTGTATCGCTGATACTCGGATTCAAAGTAGCAGAGAACTTCAAGCGTCCATTCTTCGTAACCGACATCGCCGGATATTGGAGCAGATGGCATATGTCGCTCACAAGTTGGCTGACAGACTATGTTTTCCTGCCCCTGAATATCAAGTTCAGGAAGTTGGGAACCAATGGTACCATTATGGCCATCATGCTAAACATGGCCTTTATCGGTATGTGGCACGGTGCAAACTGGACATTTCTGCTTTTCGGCCTTTATCACGGACTATGGTATATTCCCCTGATGGTCAATGGGCAGTTCTTTAAAAAGAGGAAGATACAGGTAAATGCCAAAGGATGGCCCAAACAGCCATATGTTTTCAAGATGATTGGCATATATTTGGTTGTTGCTTTCGGTCTAATGTTGTTCCACTCTTCATCAATGACAGAGTTCTTCGATGTCTGGAGAAACATCTTCTCCCATTTGAATGGTGGGCTGTTCTTTGATATGAGTACAATGGTTAATGGAGCGATCTGCTCTGTAGCACTCATCTACGTGGATATACATGAAGAGTGGTTCCCCAAGAAGCAACTCTATCTCCCATCATGGGCAGAGAAGTGGCGCTGGGAACTTACGGTTGCTGTTGAAATGATATTTATCGTACTCTTCGGTGTGTTTGACAATAATCAGTTTATCTATTTCCAGTTCTGATATGAAGAAGCTTTTATTACATATTATTATTGTTGCCTGTCTGTTTTTTGTAATAGACAGAACCTTGGGACTGGGTTTAGGATATCTCTACAGCATATCAAATGCCACAGACGAGTATAAGATTAGCTATACCAATGAGACGACCCGAGATTCCTTACTCTTCATGGGCAGCTCAAGATGCCTGCATCATTATGCGCCACTGATATTTGAAAAAGAATTAGGGACAAGCTGCTATAATGCTGCAGACTGGGGAATAAAAAATATCTATTTCCATTATGGCACACTAGGAAATATTCTCTCCCGTTATACACCAAAGACAATTATCTTTGAGGTTCACCCTTGTGATTTCCAAAACACGCCTTATTCTGGTAAAGAAAGAGCTGGATCACTGGCCCCATATTGTGGGATGAGCAAGGAATGCGATGAGATGCTAAAACTATCTGGCAATTACTGGTCATACAAACTATCACGGGTCTATAGATACACTGGAAGTCTGCCAAATCTCTTAACAGGAAAATTTGGATCAATGGACAGAAGCCTTAAGGGATGGAAACCGCTTGACGGTGTATTGGATACTATAGGAATTAAAGCGGAAGAATACCCATACCCTATCGATCAGGAACGCATAGATCTTTTGGAGCGCTTTATAAAAACCTGCAAACGAAACGACATCAATCTCTTCCTGATAGTATCTCCAATGTACATTTGTTCTCAAAAAGACGTCTATAAGATTCCACGTGAATTGGCTGCGAAGCATCAGATTCCCTTCATTGACCACTATCGGGATTCAAACTTTGTTGGACATTCCGAGTTATTCTATGATTTTGGTCATCTGAACAGGAAAGGAGCAGAGATGTATTCCAAGATGGTTTGCAAAGATCTAAAAAGGTGAGTATGTAATACTACTCACCTTTTTCTTGCTCTACAACTTCTATCAGACCAATATCGTTTTTCCAAAAATAACAGATCAACCGATTTTCAAACGCAGGCGCCGCGACAGGAGAGAATAAAGGAGCAAAGCCCAAATTCTTAAGTTGATCATACACAGCTTGTACATCCGGAACGGTATAACAGGTATGATAAGGAGTTGTTCCCTTCTTTAACATCTTCTGCATAGTAGCATTCTCCGGGTAAGGCTCAACTAATTCTATCGCTAACTCACCTTCTTTCCTTAAGAAACAAATCCGCGTTTTTTGGGTATCATCATTGACAATATCGCCAACAGTATAGCCAAGTACCTTAAAAGACTCAGCGGTTTTCTCAATACTTTTAGTTATGTATCCTATATGTTCAATCTTAAAGTCCATAATCATGCTTCTTTTTTAGTGATGTAACATTTCTTTGGTGCATAAGTGGTTAAATCCAACACATATTTATTGGTTTCTGGTACCATTCTAGAAAAGCCAAGATTAAGATAATGCATCTCAACCATCTTATTTTTAGGGGTCGGTATGAACTCACCTATAATTTTCTTATACCCCTTTGCTTTGGCATATTCTACCATTGTATTCAGCGTAAAGTTCTCCATACCTCGCTTAAGGACACGACAACTCATAAACCATGTATCAACGAACAGCGTCTCTTCATCCTGCTTTTTCATTATTATTACAGCAATCAAACCATTATCTCCGAACTTATCCTCAAGGGTAAAGCTTAAATCAATAGCATCAGGATCCGCAGCCATTTTTTCTATGTCGGCCTCTGTATATCTGATTGTACGAAGATTAAACTGATTACTGCGTTGTGAGAGTTGGGCAACACGAGGCGTATTGAACTTTGTAAAACCACTCACCGTAGAAACCATATTCAAAGTTTTTAGGAAATCTGCCTCGTTGGTGAAGGTTTTGGACAGAGAAACACGCTTGGCCTCAACTTGATATTGCTTCGTACGATCTTTATCTGCATTACTGTAGGAAGCCGTCTCAAACAAATTCTGTGAATACAGATACTCCAAATACATGGCAGGATCCTCTGGGAGTTCTGGAACGGTTATTCCAGGGATGTTCTCGCGTACCATATTCCTTTCGAACGGGTTGTCGTCCAAGAACACCATAGAATCAAAACCGATGTTCAGAATTCCCTGAATGGTACGGATATTGTCCACCTTTGTCTCCCAATTGGCCAGGAACACAGCAATATCATTCAATTTCAGGATCATATCAGGATGTTTCTCGAACGGTTCTTTTGCCGTATCCTCATTATTCTTTGAAGCCACACAGATGATAATACCGCGTTGCTTCAGCTTCTTGATCCACATCTGAAACTCTGTGAATGCCTTTCCAATGCCAAGGCCATGTCCTAGCTCGATGCCTTCCAAACCATCATCGCCAATCACGCCACCCCATACCGTATTATCCAAATCCAGTATCAGACATTTCTTAAACAGCCCTTTAATAGCAGCAATAATATCAACAACTCTCGATGCCACATACGGCAAGGCGTTTACACTCAACACCATCTCAGTAGTCATGTAGACATTTGGAGCGAACATAAACTGACGCCCAAACAAATTTTGGAGACCGGCAATATCACAAATAAACAAATTTGGATATTGCCTTGCCAAATTCATCAACTCAAAATTCAATTTCCTGACCTGATATGAGAATGACGATTCTACTTTATTGGCATAACTGCCAAATACAGTATCTTCTATCTCTGGATAATTGAAATAGATAAATTTCTTATTGGCAAACGATGTATTCTCACAAAGCATTGATACAAAAGACAAACGCTCTTCGGCAAGAAGCATCTGTTGCTCAACAGATAGACTACTATGATATTCTCCCAACTTATGTGTAGACTGGAATACAACGATAATATTAGCATCAAAATCATAAAGTTCACTTGTCGGATCCATCAGCTGACGTTCAACCTGATTGTATTCTCCCTCATATATATCTAGGGAAAAACCTCTATCAACAGCCTCGCCTTTAATAGCTGTAACTAATAACTGAGTAGCTGTATCACCCAATAATGCAACTTTTACATTTGGAGTATTATTCAGCTCTTGGGCCAACTTCTTTAATTCTCTAAGGGGTTTCATATTTTTCTAAACTGATGATTATGTGACTATATTACAAACAAATTTCATGCAAGTAGCACCAATTGGGCATTAGGGATTGTGAATCACGCAGATTTCCTCTAGGGCCATTATGACGGCCACCTTTAAGGAATTCGCCATTAATACCATAACGAAGCTTGCTGTTTATGGGGAACTCTACACAATGAATAATTACTGTGCTACCATCTATCATCACATCAGAAACGATATCCTTTCCATCACTACGGATGACATTAAAGCCATAATTAGCTATCTTCTTTACTTGAATCGTATCAAAACGCAAAGGTGGACAAGGAACATTAAAATCAACTCGGATATCGTTACCTTCAACATGATAGGCAGTAGGGACTAAGCCTATATTCTTTTTCTGTTTCCGGATAATACCTAAGGCAGATTTTGCCGCAAGTTTACCGATGCCTTGCTGACCAACAGCATCAATGTGAAGCGATTCATTCACAAAGTCATAAGGATATGTAGGACCACTTGCCCAAATCAGCGAATCATCACGTATTAACTCCATCTGGGCAGTTGGAGTCTTGGGCTCAGTAGCATTATAATTATTAGCTTTATAGCGAAGACCTTTTGTGATTGTAGATGACTGATAGCAGATGATGCGTATATCATCTTTTTGATGCGTTATCTGCTTGATATCTGTATTCAGATCGTTATACATACGATGGAAATACTCTTTATAGTCGTAATCTGGATATTCCACTATATCCGACTCACCTTGCATCCAACATACGGCTGGAACAATAAACTCCCATCCACGTTCACTGGCCTTCTTATACGCGCACTCAATCTCTTTTATAAACTTAAGATAAGGGGGAGCCGGCTTCATTAATTGTTCAATTGTATTCATTCCATGACCACCTGGAAAAATACAGATTATTGTATCTTCACCTAACTTTGAAGCCAATTCTTCTGCCATACTATACACAGACAATTCAAAAGCTTTCTTATCGTAATGAAGAATTCGCTTTACCCATTGTTTAAACTGGCTACTATGATCAAAATAACCAAAAGTATGATCCAATTTCTCGGTTACGATTCTTCCATCATACTTAATTCTTAATGAATCAAAGTTAGTTATTCTCCTTGCTTCCTCTCCTAAAGCATAGCTCTGACCATATACAGGGATACACAAAACTGTTTTGCATTTTTCATCCTTACTCCTTTCTACATTAAATAAACAACAAAGAGAAAGAAGCAAAAAAATAACACCGAATACAGTAAACCATTTTATATATCTCATCAATATAGCATATATCAAAACTTGACCAGTGCAAAGATACACAATATTATTAAGAAATAGAAATTTTTTCCTCAATAATTTTGCATTTCAATGAAAAAAAACTATATTTGCAAACGAAATAAAAGAATAATATCATCAGTTTTCACATCAATAATAATTTCAAGCAAGATGGCTCTATCAAGAATAGTATATTATGATGTACTTAACATTATATCATGTATGGCTGTCGTTATACTCCATTCAAATGGCTATATACATGAATTTATCAAAGATGATTATTGGGGGATCCATGTTGCCATTGATACTTTATTCTTCTTTGCCGTCCCTGTATTTTTTATGCTCTCAGGTGCAAACTTATTTAATTACAGAAAAAAATACTCCACAAAAGTATTTATAAACAAAAGACTAAAAAAAACCTTCCTTCCATTTTTATTTTGGAGTCTATTTTTTTTCATAACTTTCATCATAATACATTGGGACAATGAGACAAAATTGTTAACATGGAGAAAAATCATACAAATAATAGTAACAGGTAAAATACCGCTAACAAACTATTGGTTTTTCATCCCATTATTCTTCCTTTATATTTTCATGCCTTTCATATCTTTAATGATTGGGGCAATGAACACAAGACAGATTTCATATTTATGCATGCTCCTTGTATTATTCCAATCAATCATCCCTACTTTACTATTTTCACTAGGTGTATACGAAGAACTACCACTTCCTTTGAATAGCTATTTTTTGTATGCGCTTCTTGGTTATTTTTTCTCAATAAAAGATATAGAAAAGAACAAACCATTCATGACAATTCTTTGTTCAACCGCTATTATTTCATTAGCTATAAGATTTTTGCTCAACTACAACTCCGATGTAAAGAACGAGAGTTTATTTAATTATTTTGGTTTATATTCTTTATTACCATCTTGCTCAATATTCCTTATTGTTAAAAGTTATTTTACTCAGGATAGCATTATCTCTCGTAATTGCAAACGCATTATATCATTTTTGGCTCCCAAAAGTTTTGGTGTATTCCTTATACATACTTTTATTATCAGATTACTTGCCAACATTAATGGGTTTGATATGAGCTATGTATGGTTCATTCCTGTAGCATTTTTTGTATCATATTCCTCATCAGTAATCATTGTACACCTTCTACAGAAAAATAACATCACAAAACATATAGTTCCATAGTTTATGAATAAAATATTTTGTATTTCAGACATTTCAAAGTTTCGTTCCGAATTGATGGGATGGGCTATTATGTGGATAATGATGCTCCATTTCACATTTATCACAATAAAACCTCTTGGATTTATTGCACAATATGGTTTCGCCGGAGTTGACATTTTCATGTTGGTATCAGGTTTTGGACTTTCTTTTTCACTCGACAATAATGGAAATATCAGTTCATATCTAAGGCGAAGACTTATTCGTATTTTTCCAACTTATTATTTAATTGGCATTGTTTCTAGTCTAATTATATTTCACGATAATATTCCCACCTATTTATTTCGATATTCCACTATAGGCTTTTGGAGTAACGGGATCTATTGGGAATGGTATATCCCATCTATTGTTGCTCTTTATTTTGTAGCTCCATTATTTAAAAAAACAATTGACAATGGCTATAATATAGTAATATCAACTATTATCGTACTCCTTCTAGTTATGTCATTCATTATCGTTTCGCAAGAGATCGTTAATCCGAAAGACCCTCATTTTTTCTTTCTTTATCGCACTCCAGAATTTATCTTAGGGATGATTTGTGCATTCTGGACTAAGAAAGGAATTACCATTAAATATTTTTACTGCATATTGTTATTAGGAATACCATTTTTCATTTTACTATTTCCAAAGCATCATGATATATACAATTACAAATATCTGTCCCTAGCTTTTCTGCTTCCAATATTTGTCATATCATTTACATCTATATCCAAACTAACAAAGCCTATTAATCCAATGATATCTTTGATTGGTAAGGCAAGTTTGGAGATATATTTAATACAGGCTATTTTCTTTCAGGCTATTATAACAAACAAACTAACTATCAACCCAACATGGCATGATGGGATAACAATATTATTAATTATAATATGTATTTTGCTAGGCATATTGAGCCATTGGATAATTAACAAATATGTTTTAGTCTGTAAGTAAAATATCCTTAGCAACTGCTTCGGCAATGCATTCGTCAAGTTTATTATAGCCCTCTTTATTCAAATGAATTTTATCTGGCAGAAATAATAACGGATTAATTGTCATCCTCGGACCGTTCCATAAGGTAGCTGGTATATATATGATACTATCAAAATAATTATTTTCCTTGAGAATTTCAGATAATGATTCACGGTAACTGGACATTTCATACATTTTACAACCAGTCATAACAGACTTGGAATAATCTGCAATCAAGTCTTTTATACTCTTATCACGATATGTATACCATATGTCCACATCTGGAATTTCAATTACAACTGGTCGAACACCATTTTTTAATAGGAAATCCAATATCAACCTATAATGGTAACAAAACTGTTTTGTACCCAAATTTGCAGCAGCATCATTAATACCTGCAAAAATAACACAATAATCAACTCCTGATTCTATAAGCTTTCTCGTTCCCAAACTATCATTATCAAATAGAAGGCGATATATTCCACGACTTATTTCACCTCCTTTTCCCTTTGAAGAAACAACGACAGGAGTTGAGACTTTTGCTTTGATTTTGGAGCATAGGAAAGAATCCATATTAGAATGCATTGCAGCCCAACTATCACCTACTAATAAAACCCGTATCGTATCATCAATGCTTTTTTCCACTCTATACATAGGTATTGGCCTCTCCATCCCCCATAAGTGTTTCCATCTAATATAATAATACCCCCAAGCACTAAGTACTATAATTGTAAGTGTAATGAAAAATAAAAAAACTTTTTTCATTTTGAAAAAATCTACAAGATTAATAACATCAAACTTCCAATCGAGTCCACTCATTTCATAATCTAAAACACGCTTTTTCTTGAAAAGTTCCGACCAATCTATAACTACCCATTTTCTATAAACTCTTCATATAAGCCCACAGGGCCTAAATGCCATAGTTTGGTTTGTTCATTCTCTAATCTGTGGTAAGTTGAAGAATTATAGAACTTTCTCAAACCATCAAGAAACGAACCTCCATGGTTTTGAACATATAGCTCTACAACCGCAGAAACTTTTCCCGGTAAAAGTAGATACAAATTCTTATCTGTTATCTCTGGTATCATAGCTTAACTTCCTTATTCCTTTAGCTTCACTTCGTTTCTAAAACTCTGCAAATATAGTGATTTTTGGAAATAAAAACAAATAAAAAACAAAAAAAGTCGTGCAAAGCAACAACTTTACACGACTTTATTATTATAATTGATGACTTATTTCGTAAAGGCATTCATTACTTTTCCTTCAACTGGTGTCAGATACCAATCTGTAGAGGTTATAGGATTCTCACCCCAAGAATTAAACTGTGTATAAGCATCCTTAATGCAAACTTTCTCCCTTGGATAAGCAAAATCACTAGGAATCATAATGCCATGAGGATCCTCACCCTTTTGCGACATCTTTACATCGTAGTTCTGAGTTTTGTTGTAGATATAAACCTGCTTTGAGAAATCGGTGAAGCTGAATGATGGATCAACTGTGATAATCTCTGATACAGGTTCGTAGTTCTTACTCTGGGTATTAATGAATGTAGAGAGGTTGGTCACACCGAACAGGGCATGAATCTCTGTGGTCGTATTCAATGTCTGGCCGTTGATATTGCGGAGATAGAGTTCATCGTATGCACCACAAGCGACTACTGTATACTTAACCTGCGAGATGTTCAAACGTTCAGCCTTGATTACCACATCATTCATGTCATAGTCGCCCAGGTCACGATCCTCAAAGCAGAAGGTATATACATTATTATTAATCTGCTGTGCAGCGTCGACCTCAACCAAACCACCCTGAATCTCAACTACGATATCAGCATAGTTTACATCAACACCTTCCTCGAACATTAAGTATGCTTTCTGATTAGCTCCAAAGATTGCGGCACGAGGATCATCTAGCTTCATTCCTTTTGCTATTGCACTCGTGAAGTTAGGAAATTGGTTTACCTGCTGATTCAGACGGCCATCTGCATAAACTTCACCATTATTTGTCTTATCATAAGACTTGTTGACATAACCATTATGTGAGTCTGGTTCATCCTCCATTGCTTTACGTAACATAAAGCCTATACGAGTACCTTCTGGGAATATAAAGCCCTGAGCTGCAACATCACTAGTACCTATATTCTTGATATCTCCATAATATGGAAGCAGGTATTCATGAGCCTTAAAAAATACGCCCTTGTTATTATTATCAATACCGCCAGCAGTCTTTGTCTGCGCGCAATCTACGCACTTAAACTTAGGCAAACTCTTTAAAAATGCAATTTGTTGCTCTTCAGTTTTATCATTCAAATCAGCAGGATCGAAATAATAATAGTAAAGATTTGAATTTGCGATTTCTGTTGAGAGCATTAATACAGGAGTTACTGTAATTGGCGCTTTTCCATCAGAAATCAAATAGTTTTTGGTAAGCTCATAAACTGGAGAATTTCTAATAGTCGTAAGATTAATCGCCTTATGATTAGTATCACTTGCATTCTTTCCGCCAAGGGCAGCAAATATTGTTTCTAATCCTGATTTTTCTTCTGGTGTAATGGATACACTACGGAAGACTGTTGAGTTTGCTACATTCCAAGAATCATTACCTCCCTCATTATTTAACATCCAAATTCGTTCATTCTCCCAACCGCTATTCAACCAAGGTTTGATGTTGTTATTCTCACCAGTCTGCCCTGCTTTCTGGGTACGAATTGCATTATATGTGGGGTATGAATTAGCATATTGCATCTTAAGATTAGCTGCAGTAGGGGGAGTTGGCAGAGTGTATGCAGCTCTTGTGCGAGCCTGGGCTGCTTTCTGGAAATTAACCTGAGCATCTCCTGCCTTAAAACCTGCAACATAGTACACACCCTTGCTGTCAACACAAGCTGCTACGAGCTCGGTATATTCTACGGGGCAGTCGTATGTCAACGATACAGACTGGCCTTTACTGGTTGTAGCCTCGTTCAACACACGGGCATCCTCGTTTAAATATGGAGCCTCTGTCAAAATCTGCACCTTTACAATATCGCTCATTGGCGCATCTGCCGCAATAGATACTGTATACTTGGTTGTAGAACTCCAATCCTGATCAGAACTGAAAGTTGTACCAAATACTTTAGCAACGTTGGCATTAATCTCTTCTTGAGTTGCCTTGTTGTTTGTTGGGGTTGGATCTGGGGTTGGATCTGGAGTAGGCTCCGGTACATCAAATCCCTTTGTGCAGCTGGATAATACTAATCCGATAGCTGCAAATAAAAATAACTTTTTCATATTTTACTCAAATTAATCGATTAAATTGTATTCTTTTGCAAAGGTACACATTTTTATCCTAAACAAAACAAAAAACACTATAAATCAGCAATAATTAACATTAATTAAACAAGCAAGAAGCGTGCGCAATAAGTTGCGCACGCTTCAAAAGCCTGTATAAATCAAGAAAGTTATTTCACAAACGCATTCATTGTTTTCCCATCCTCGGGATACAGATACCAATCGGTAGAGTTAATTGGATTCTCGCCCCAGTTATTAAACTGCTTATAGGCATCCTTAATGCAGGTTTTCTCGATTGGATACTTAAAGTCGCAAGGAATCATGATACCATGTGGATCCTCGCCCTTTTGAGCCATCTTCACATCGTAATCCTGTGTCTTGTTGTAGATATATATCTGCTTAGAGAAATCTGTGAAGCTGAATGACGGATCTACAGTAACAATCTCTGATACAGAATCGTAGTTCTTGCTCTGGGTATTGATGAATGTAGAAAGGTTGGTTACACCGAACAGGGCATGAATCTCTGTGGTCGTATTCAATGTCTGTCCATTGATATTGCGGAGATAGAGTTCATCATATGCACCACAAGCAACAACTGTGTACTTAACCTGTGAGATATTGAGACGCTCAGCCTTGATTACCACATCGTTCATGTCATAGTCGCCCAAGTCACGATCCTCGAAGCAGAAAGTATATACATTATTATTAATCTCCTGAGCAACATCAACCATATTCACGCCACCATTAATTTCAACAATCATATCTACGAAATTAACATCACTTCCGTCTTCAAACATCATATATGCTTTTTGGTTTGCACCAAAGATGGCAGCACGAGGGTCATTCAGCAACATACCTTTATCTACAGCCTCGTTAAACTTCGGATACTGATTAATCTGCTCGTTCAAACGACCATCAGCATATACCTCGCCATTTTCAATTTTAGCATATGACTTATTAGCATAGTTTGTTCCGTTATAGCCAGTAATATCGTTATTTGGCATATAAGTATCTTTATAGTCGTTCTTATTCTTTCTTAGCATAAAGCCTATATAATAGCCTGCAGGAATTGTGAAGCCCTGCACTTCAAGATCAGTAGTAGGACTACTCGTCACATCACCGAAATAAGGCAGAACATATTCGTGAACCTTAAAGAATTCACCATTACCACTAGCGGTGCCGCTAGCTTCCTTAGTCTGCTTACCATCAACACATTTAAACTTAGGCAGGCTCTTCAGGAAAGTAAGTTGCTGTTCCTCTGACTTGCCCTCCAATTCGCTTGGATTAAAATAATAATAATACAAGGCAACGCTTGAATAATCAGTAGTTTGTATCTGAACTGGCGATAATGTGATTGGAGCCTTTCCGTCGGCAACCAAATAGTTCTTTGTCAGCTGATATAACGGAGAATTGCGAATGGTCTCCAAATTAACCTGTTTATGAGTATTATCACGTCCACTCTTTCCACCAACATCTTTCAAGATCGTCTCCAACCCTTGCTTCTCCGCATCGGTTATTGTAACCTCACGGAAAATGGTCTGTCTTTCAACTTTCCAAGTATCATTACCACCTTCATTATTAAACATCCAGATGCGCTCATTGTTCCAATTACTATCTTTCCAAGGCATAATGCTGTCGCTCTCTCCTGCTTGACCAGCCTTTTGAGCACGGATAGCATTATATGAGAGAGCTGAATTTCTGTATTTCATCTTCAAGCCGCTTATAGCTGGGAAAGCAGGAAGATCATAAGCAGCTCTTGTGCGGGCCTGGGCAGCCTTCTGGAAATTAACTTGAGCATCACCAGCCTTGAAACCTGCTACATAGTAGATTCCCTTGCTGTCAACACATGCTGCTACCAATTCGGTATACTCTGCTGGGCAATCGTATGTCAGAGATACAGATTGGCCTTTACTAGTTGTAGCCTCATTCAACACACGGGCATCCTCATTAAAATAAGGAGCCTCTGTCAGAATCTGAACTTTAGCGATGTCGCTCATTGGAGCATCTGCAGTGATTGTAACTGTATACTTGGTTGTAGACCTCCAATCCTGATCAGAACTGAAGGTTGTTCCAAATACTTTAGCAACATTGGCATTAATCTCTTCCTGAGTAGCCTTGTTGTTTGTTGGCGTTGGGTCTGGGGTTGGATCAGGTGTTGGCTCCGGTGCATCAAAGCCCTTTGTACAGCTGGATAATACCAAACCTAAAACTGCAATTGTAAATAACTTCTTCATAAGCGTCAAATTATTAATCGATTAAATTGTATTCTTTCGGCAAATATACAAAATAATCCGGTTCAACGAGAAGAATATTACTATAAATAGTAATTAATTAACCCTTATTAACTATTGCAACACATTTACTCGCGCAATTTTACCCAGTAGAAAGTGCCTGTCATTTTATGCTGACTTTTGAAGCGATACTCGGGGCGGTTCAGGAAGGCGCCAATCTTTCGGAAGGTATTACTCTCTTCCTTGTAACCTTTGAATGATTGTTTCAAGAGAACTGAGATTTCCTTAAGCGACATCCACTTGGCATTTGG
Source organism: uncultured Prevotellaceae bacterium (assembly GCA_902789415.1). GTDB lineage: Bacteria > Bacteroidota > Bacteroidia > Bacteroidales > Bacteroidaceae > Prevotella. The sequence goes on along the minus strand of CADAOD010000001.1, from coordinate 106,209 downwards.
ATCGTCGTCAGCCGGACGCTGTAGCACAGCCATCAACATCTCACCCAGACCGCTAAGCTGCTGATAACTAAGGTTTCGCTGTATCAACTGCTGCTCCTGTTCGCGAGATGGCCAATAACGCTCGCCGTTGTGTATTTCGTACAACAGCTGGGCGTAAAGTTGAGGATAATCCACGGATGTCTTAAAGTCGACATCGCCCTCAACCATCACACAGATAAAACGTCGGGCGCCACTGGGATCGGTCAATGGCATCATCTCGTTAGTTGTACCAATGAACGAGGCAAAACGGCGATGCTCCGAATAGGCCTTGCCGTATGGTGGACGATACTTCAAATCGGCTGTAGAAACAAGGTATTTCAGCACAATCTGCTGGCGTTGGGTAATCTTATCAAACTCATCGAGATTAATCAAGCCAAACGATGTCAGACCTAAGTTCAAATCGGTCTCGTTCTTAAAGTTGATGCGATCATTATAGTAATCGCGCAAATGTTGGGGCAACAGGATGCGGCAGAAAGACGACTTACCGCAACCCTGGCGACCAATCAACAATGGCACCAACGAGTTACCCGTCAGCTGACCCTTACCCATCCACATGGCCACCATCGATCGCATCCACAGATGGAACAACTCTGGCCACTCTTCGTAACTAGTAGGAATACGCTTTGCCAAAGCCTCTACCCTATCCTTACCGTCCCATTTTGGCAGAGTATCCAAATACTCATTCATAGGGTCATAAAGCTCGATATCATCCGAATTAACATAGCGACGGATATCCTTATCCCAACACTTAATGCCTTGGCGCAAGGCCCTCATAGTAATTGAGTTGCGCGCCTCTTCGGTCAAATCACGGAATGCAAATCCTATACCGGTACGCTCTCTGAACTCAGCCACACCACGCATCACATTCTTACGAATCTCGTAGTTCTCGTTCAGGAAAAGGTCGATTTTCATCGTTAACAGCGTTTCCTGGGGAATATTCTTTTCGGGTTTATAACCATTACGCTCCTGATAGCGCTTAACCACCTGAGGTCGATACACATTATCGAACACCTTATTTATTAGCAGGTCGTCATCACCAATAGCATAAGTGCGATAGCGTGCCATACGTTTGGCAATGGCCATCGGAATACCCGTTTCCAGGCAGTGAATGGCCAGTCGCGTCAGCAACTCATGCTCCAGGTCCTCGCCTTCCAGCCCTTCGCATTCATCGTAAGCCTTACTCAGATTGAATTCAAAGATGTGGCACATAGTAAAATAACGACTCTGTCCCGACAGCTCATCAGCCTTTTCGAGTGTTGATGTGCGAACCAACGACAGTGTCTGGTTGGGTTTTTCGGCACGGGCATAAAAGGGGATGGCCATTGGATTGAACACCGCCTTGGCATCTGTACTTATATAACAAGTACGATCCAAACGTGGTTCCAGCTTTTCGACAGTTACACCCAATTGGGCATTATAAGCCAGGCGGGCTCGTTCATACAGATTCTCATGGAAATCGGCTATCTCATTGGACTCCGTTGGCAACGGATAATTGGTGTCTTTGTTGCGATCGCTGGGAAACAGTTCACCCTTACAAATGATTTTTACGCTACGCCCAGAAGCGCCCACAAATGCCATCAGTGTTTGAGGCACTTCGCCAGCACCAGTACGGATGGCATCAGCCTCATCATAACCAGTTAGGTTATTCACCTCCAACAATACCAATCCGGTATAACCCAAGGTTAAACGTTGGTGGTTACGGTTCTCCATTTCTGATGCAAAACAGATACGCGGTAGTTTGGCAATGGTCATATCTGCACCACTCACCGAGCCATCTGCCTGACGAGTCAAGTCGAACACAGGATAGAGTCGGCGCAGTTCATCTACCACCTGGCGATATTCATTACCGCCAATCATTTCTACGATATCCGTCAGTTCAAGCACACGCAGTGTTTCGGTCTGGCGATAGTTTTTTATAAGGGTTATCTTTGTCATATTGCTATTGATGATTAATTACGGATGCAAAGATAATAAAAAAGATTTAGATATCAAAGAAAAATATAGCAAAATTAATGTCATAACGTCATATTTATTATAAAAGACTGATTAACAGATATTTAAATCATGACATCATGATGTCATATTATTAAGTATGATGTCATATTACACTCCAAGAGGTAAGTGTTTCAACATGTTTCATCGGAAGGAACATAGTGTTTCACCCAAGGAAACACTGTGTTTCTCCGCATGAAACACTATGTTCCGTGTGTTTCTACAGCTATTAAACCACCATATATGACGTTAAGATAATTGATGTCATATGATATCATCATCAATAAATCACTAAAAATCAATAAGTTATTAAAAAAATGACATTATGACATTAAAATTTGGATATTTCACAGAAAATTAGTAACTTTGCACCAACAAAACAACTATACTATATGAATAAAGAAGAATGCCTGCGTGCGCAAGCCGCACATAACCTACCGTGTTTTATACACGAGTGTCCACTACACCAGACCTGTCTGCACTGGTTGACAGGGCAATACTATGGTAGCGACTTCCATGTAGTTACCAGTGTTAATCCTTACTACCCCAACGTGAACTCACTGCAATGCACCTTGTATCAAAAGGATGAGATTGTTACCTACGCCATCGGCATTAAGCACATTTTTGATGACATTCCCTATCCTATTGCACGTATTGTTAAGAAACGCCTCATCGCACTCTTCTCGCGTAAGCGTTTCTACGAGTATCGCAATGGCACACGTCCCATTCCTCCAAAAGACCAACAGCACATTGCCCGTATCTTCCACGAAGAAGGTTGGGATGGAGAAATCCGCTACGACGATTGGAAAGAAGATTACCTGTGGTAAAAAAAGGCATCGATTTATTTGGAATTTTGCTCACATAATTGTACCTTTGCAGCAATGATACATTATATACGACTGATACGCCCATTGCAGTGGCTCAAAAACGTGTTTGTGTTTGCGCCCATATTCTTCAGCACCAACCTGCTGAAGCCTGAGTTCTTCTGGCCAACATTAGTGGTGTTCGCATCGTTCTGTTTGATATCAAGCTCTATCTACTGCTTCAACGACCTGAAGGATGTCGAGGCCGATCGTCAGCATCCCAAGAAATGTCACCGCCCTATTGCATCCGGCAAGGTATCAATCATGGGAGGTTATATGATGATGATACTCTGTACCATTGGCGCATTAGCTATCCTGCCCTTGGCTCAGAGCGTAAATACACCTTACCTCTACGCCATCATTATTGGTTATTGGCTGATGAATATCGGTTACTGTTTGAAACTAAAACAGTATGCTATCCTGGATGTTTCAATCATTGCCATCGGTTTTGTGATGCGTGTATTGGTTGGCGGCGTAGCAACTGATATCTACATTTCGCATTGGTTGGTGATGATGACGTTCCTGGTAACGTTATTCTTAGCCTTTACCAAACGTAACGACGATTATCGCATCTACGAGCAAACGGGCACCAAGCCTCGCGTATCGATTACTGGTTATAACAAGACCTTTATCAATGAGGCTACAGCCATTATCGCTTCTGTAACATTGGTGTGCTACATCATGTACACCATGTCGCCAGAGGTCATTCATCGCTTAGGCACCCGTTATGTTTATCTCACATCCGGTTGGGTATTGGCTGGCTTGCTGCGCTATCTGCAGAATATGATTGTGTTCGGTCTGAGTGGCAGCCCAACAAAATCATTAGTAAAAGACCATTTCGTGCAGTTCTGCATCCTTGGTTGGATAGCCTCATTCTTTGTAATAATCTATCTGTAAGATGAAGAAGAAAGAAAGATACGACCTGATACTGGGGCATTTTCGCGAAAAAATGCCGCTGGTTACTACCGAACTTGACTTTGGTAGTACTTTTCAGCTGTTAGTGGCGGTGGTACTGAGTGCGCAGTGTACAGATAAACGCATCAATCAGGTAACACCCGATTTGTTTGCACACTACCCCGATGCCGCATCGATGGCAAAGGCAGAAGAGGAGGAAATCTTTGAATGGATCAGGAGTGTGTCGTATCCCAATGCCAAGGCGAAGCATTTGGTAGAAATGGCTCGCGTGCTGATGGAAAAGTTTAATGGTGAGGTGCCAAGTACACTTGATGAGCTGTTAACGCTTCCTGGCGTAGGACGAAAAACGGCGAATGTGATTCAGAGTGTGGCTTTTGGCAAAGCTACCTTGGCAGTAGATACGCATGTATTCCGTGTGGCCCACCGCCTGGGGTTGGTGAGCAAGAGCGATAACACACCTTACAAGGTTGAAATGGCACTCACAAAATACATTCCCGAGGAAGATATACCAAATGCACACCATTGGCTGTTGCTACACGGTCGCTACGTTTGCACAGCAAGGAAGCCCCACTGCGAAAAATGCGAATTAGAAAAATATTGTGCTAAGATTATTTCTTAGAATCGCGATTACGCTGACCGAATTTACGGAAAGCACGACGATGGAACTTATCCTCGGCAATAATCGTACCTATTACTTTTGAAGCAGGCAATACACGCAAGAACTTATTATGATAGGTCTGCGCAATCTGCTTCAACTCAATCTCCAACTGGTCGCGACGCTGAACGGCACGCTTACACGAAGCCTCATCATGAGGCAACTTAAAGAGTTCGTGCATCTTATTATAAACTACACGCTGCTTCTGCTGCATCTCACGATACAACGGAAAGAATTTGGCAGCCTCTTCGGTTGTCAAACCTGCTTCGGTAGTGATATAATGCTCTAAATCGGCTTGAAACTTCTCTGGCGAGAATTTCTGTTGTTCCTCGGCAGAAGCGCCAAGTGCAATCATTATCGTTATAACAGTTAAAAATAGTAGTCTTCTCATCTTTCAATTACTTTTTAATTTTCAGCTAAGTAAGAATAGATTTCGTGATTATCAAGCATCATATAATCCACAGCCTCATCCATATATTCGCTGCTCGCATCCTGCTGCTGAGGCTGAGTCACAGTCTGAGCCTGTATGTTATCCGACGAAACGGCATCATTTGCCTGCCACATCCAGGCTGCTCCTGCTACCAACAAAGCGCACACACTGGCTGCCGCATAGAATACGGGACGCATAAATACAGACTTGGCACGACGCTTTGGCTGCTCTGGCAGATTCTGCATCACCTGGGCAGTCAGGTTATCAAAATAACCATCAGGAACACGGAACGGATTCCGCTTCCCAACCTTTTCCTGTATGTACATTTCTTCGTTCATCGTATATATGACGTATTGATATTCAAATAGTTTAATCGCGTGACTTAAAAAATTCTGTAATCTTTTTCACAGCAATATGATAGGATGCTTTCAACGCCCCCTCCGACGTATCGAGCAGCTTACTGATATCGCTGTATTTCATCTCCTCGAAGTATCTCAACTGGAAAACCGTACGCTGCACATCAGGCAATTGAGCCACAGCCTGCTGCAGCATTGCCTCGGTCTCATTACCATCAAAATAGTCATCGGCCAACAACGTATTGGCTACCGACAAATCATCGGAAGTGACAGAACCCTGATGCTTGTTACGACGCAAGAAATCGAGACTCTCGTTGATGGCGATACGCGACAGCCAGGTAGAAACCTTCGACTCGCCATGGAAATTATCAAAGCCATTCCATGCTTTCAGAAAAGTATTCTGAAGCACATCATTGGCATCGTCGTGGGTGAGCACGATACGACGTATCTGCCAATACAACTGTTCGCTATATTCGCGTACTATCGACTCGAACTCCCTTCGCTTATCCATTTTAATTCTTTACTAATCACCTTATCAAATCCATACAAATCGGGCCAATAATCGATGGCGCCTGTCTTAGGATTTGGGAAGGCTGTATAATATAATATGTATAAAGGCACGTGCGGATTCACCCCATGATAGGATATCAGGCGATAAGGCTGGGGCGCATCAGCATGCTTATGCAGCCATTCGCGACCACGATCGGTTATCGGGGGGATATCCATGGAGATGCGAAGACTCTCACGTGTCCATTCATCCACATCAGACAACAGGAAGCAAGCCAGCTCAAAAGGCTTCTGCACACGGACACAACCATGCGACAAAGTACGACGATCACGTTGGAAAGCGCTGCGGTTATTGGTATCGTGAAGATAAATAGAGAAATCATTAGGGAAACGGAACACGATACGTCCCAAAGAGTTGCCTACGCCCCCTTTCTGACTAACACGCAGTTTGCCAGAAAGCAACGCATCAGCGCTAACACTGGGCACATGCAATGTATCACCCGATTCCTTATCGATAATAGAATAACGGTTGCGGGCAAAGTAAGCCGAATCGCCTGCATGATGCACCACCTCTGTCTTCACGATATTCTGTGGTATCACCCACTCAGGGTTTACCTGCAGATAGCTGATGGCACTATGCAACAAAGGTGTTTTGGTTGGCACAGCACCACAGCAGATACGCATATCTAATACACTATCTGTATCTATCGCCCAAAGATGCTGGGCAGGAATATTTACTAATATCTGACGTTTGATATCCTTGGGATGCTCTATCTGCCAGCGACAGCGTTCCATGTTCACAGCCAACTGATGGCGTTTAGCAGCATCAGTCGTCTTATCCATCTCACGGAGCAGCGCCTTATATATATAGGTATCAGGTGCCGAAGAAACAAGATAAGACAAACGATCACTCTCTGCCATCTTCTTAGCAGCCACACTCGTGTCAGGCAAAGCCGGATCATAATCAAAAACGCGGGCAAAAATATCAGGATTACCCACCTTGGGGTCCATATGGTTAAACACACGTGGTTTCATAAAACCATAACGCTGTCCTGTTACATAGCGGATATAGGCTTTGGACAGATGCGCGTCCAAACGCGACAGTACCTCATTGATGCTCACACCAACCGAATCAAACATCAGTTGATGTACAATCTCCAAATCAGTAGCTATCTCGGGGATAAAAAAGGCTGTGGTATCCAAACCGTTACGAGGCAACTCCCTACGCAGATAGACTAATACAGAATCAGCATCTGCCGAGACGCCCATCCTGTCAAACCAAGTACCCGTAAGGGAGCTATCCATCTGATTGACATATTCGCCAAAAGCAGAGCGTTCTGCCTCTGAAAGCTCTTGGTTTCTACCACCAAAGCAGGAAACCAGTACCAGACAGATACCCAGCAAACCGAAACTTATCGGATGGATACCTTGCGAACTACTTTTCCAACTTTTAATATGTAACACCCTTTAGAAAGATTTAGTTCCACACGCTGAACGGGGGCATCAATCTCATATTCTGCCACCAAACGACCTGTTAATGACACCACTTGGAGCTTTTCGCCCTGAGCCCCACTTACGGTCACAATATGCCCTTCGACAGCTATCGATGGTTCATCGAATTGTGCCGAAGCAGCTGGATCCATCAGCATTCCAGTAGCCAAAACCGGGGCTGCCAGCAGGAACAATATGGTTGATATGAGTAGAATTTTCCGCATAAGCAATCTATCTATTATCGGGGCAAAGTTAGAAAAATCTTCCGAAATAAACAAATTTTAAGCATAAAAAGTAGCTTTTGGCGCCCTTTACACATCGAAAACGGCCATTTCGTTAGTCAAAAAGCTGTTTTCGAATACCTCTTTGGCTTGGTTCAACAGTACCGTTTCGTCCTCATAACGCGAACTGTAATGCCCCAGCAACAACTTGCCGGCACCCGCATCGCGAGCTACCATCGCTGCCTGTCGGGCTGTAGAATGACAATACTTCTCGGCCTGTGGCAGATGGTCGTCGCCATAGGTGCTCTCATGATACAGCGTACTTACACCTTTCACCTGTTGCCAAAGGTCGGGTATATAGCGGGTATCCGACAGATAGGCATAGCTACGCACAGGATCGGCAGGTGTTACCAAACGCTCATTTGGAATCACATCACCATCAGGTGTGGTCCAATCGGCTCCACATTTGATATTATTTACCTGCGAATTAGGAATCTGATAAGCATCCATCATATCGCGACGGATATGTGGTTGCGATGGCTTCTCGCTAATCAAATAACCACAGCAGGGCATGCGATGAACTAATGGAATACTTTCAACGGTGATACTGCGATCTTCGTACACCACCTGTCGCTGGGTGGTATCAACCGGATAGAACACCACCTCGTATCCCAAGTCGTGTGTATAGAACTTGAGTTGTCTGTCCAATTCCTCGCCCAATTCTTTCGGTGCATGCACATGCAGCTTAGCCGTACGTCCCAACAAACCAAAAGTAGAAATCATGCCTATCAAGCCAAAGCAGTGATCGCCATGCAGGTGGGTAATAAACACATGACTGAGCTTATTAAAACGCACCCGGCACTTTCGCAGTTGCATCTGAGTGCCCTCAGCACAATCAAGCATCAATACCTTCTCGCGCACTTCTACCACCTGCGATGAGGCATAATGGCGTAATGTGGGCAGGGCACTGCCACAGCCTAATATATGAACTTTAAATGGTTCCAAATCGTACTAATATTTACATTTTCATAAACTCATCCTGATGCTCCTCCAACTTCAAGCCATGAAGATCAGGCTTTGGTTTCTCACGCCAACGACTGTACTCCAAAGTCTCCTCCTCGTCCTGAGGCTTGCCAATGGTTTTATAAACGAGCGTATCAGATGAAAGCTTCAAGATATCAAAATAGTTAGTCTCTTCGGCCTCGCCACCGCCTTCGCGGATGGAAGTAATCTCCAGTTTTCCGTTGAAGATACGCCAGGTGCGATAGGTAATATTGGTCATCTCGATCGACTCGGCCACGCCACCCTCTTTAATGCGGATACCAATCTCGTCACTGCCATCCAGCGGATCGGGCATCACCCAATCGCCTAACAGCAGGTTGATATTGATGACCTCGGTAGCCTCGGTCTGATTTTTGTTAGTCATCACTGCCAAGCGATCGCCTACTCTTATAGAGCCTAACATCTTTCGATTTTCGATGGCTCGAGTGATATCAAGTGCCAGCGTGTCGCCAGTATCGGTTATCACCTTCAATTGAGAAGTTGAAGGAATTGCTCCACAGAGGCCATAGAGTGTATGGTCACGAATCTGGTCGTAAGCATCCACCGTATCCTCCTCACGCTCAGCCTGATGACTATTACTGCCACCACAACTCAACATCATCATCGCGGCCATGGCCACACTCAGAAAAACTAACTTTTTCATATCTCTAACTTTTTTGCTTCATTCCAAAGGGCATCCATCTCTGCAAGGGTCATATCCTTAAGTGGTTTGCCAATCTTTATGCTATGTGCCTCGATATAGTTAAACCGGTTGATAAACTTACGGTTTGTCTTCTCAAGGGCATTATCAGGATTCAGTTTATACAATCGGGCAGCATTAATCACACTGAACAGGAAATCACCTAGCTCTTCAGTTGATTTTTCCTTGTCTTCCTTATTCAATTCAACTTCCAGTTCGGCCAGCTCCTCATGCACTTTTTTCCAAACGTCCTGACGGTCTTCCCAATCAAAACCCACATTACGCGCCTTGTCCTGAATGCGATAAGCCTTGATGAGTGATGGCAGGGCATCGGGCACACCAGAGAGAACCGATTCATTGCCATCTTTCTCCTTGAGCTTTATCTGTTCCCAGTTTTCCAGAACCTGACCAACTGTGTTTACCTTAGTAACCTTGACATCGGCACCATCCTCGGGCACGTATGGCAATGGCTTGGGATTCTCAGCCTCAATCTGTGAGGGATGATACACATGTGGGTGGCGGGTTATCATCTTACGAGTAAGGGCATCACATACGTCGGCCATGTCAAACTGTTCCTTTTCCTCAGCAATCTTGGCATAGAAACAGATATGCAACAGCACATCGCCCAATTCCTTACAAATATCGTGGATGTCGTTCTTGATGAGTGCATCGCAGAGTTCATAGGTCTCTTCGATGGTATTGGGTCGAAGACTCTCGTTGGTCTGCTTTTTGTCCCATGGACAATTTGCTCTTAACGCGTCCAAAACGTCAAGAAATCGACCGAAAGCCTGCATTTTTTCTTCTTTTGTATGCATAAAACTATCTTTTTCCGTGCAAAAGTACTAATATTAATTGAAAATTTAGTAATTTTGCAGCGATTTTTGCAAAATATTAAAATATTATATATGGAATTAGCTAGCAAATACGACCCAAAAGAGGTCGAATCGAAATGGTATCAGTACTGGCTTGACAACAAACTCTTTGCCAGTAAACCCGATGGACGTGAGCCCTACACTATCGTTATCCCACCACCAAATGTAACTGGTGTGCTGCACATGGGACACATGCTGAACAACACTATCCAGGATATCCTGGTGCGTCGTGCTCGCATGGAGGGCAAGAATGCTTGTTGGGTACCAGGTACCGACCATGCTTCTATCGCTACCGAGGCTAAGGTGGTAAAGAAACTCGCCAGCGAGGGTATCAAGAAGCGCGATCTGACCCGTGAGCAGTTCCTGAAGCACGCTTGGGATTGGACTGATGAGCACGGTGGCATCATTCTGAAGCAGTTGCGCCGCTTGGGTGCCAGCTGTGATTGGGATCGTACCTCATTCACCATGGACGAAACACGCAGCAAGAGCGTTATCAAAGTATTTGTTGATCTGTATAACAAGGGCCTCATCTACCGCGGACTCCGTATGGTAAACTGGGATCCTAAGGCTCTGACAGCCCTCTCAACCGAGGAGGTTATCTATAAAGAGGAAAAGAGCCACCTGTTCCATTTGAAATATTACGTGGATGGTCTGACCACCCTCGATAACGAGGAGGCTCTGAAGGCCGAGGGCAATATCATCCACAAGGACGAGAAGGGCTACTATGCTGTAGTTGCTACTACACGTCCTGAGACCATCATGGGTGATACCGCTATGTGTATCAACCCCAAGGACCCCAAGAACCAGTGGTTGAAGGGCCATAAGGTGATTGTACCTCTGGTAAACCGTGTCATCCCTGTGATTGAGGACCGCTATGTTGATATCGAGTTTGGTACCGGTTGTTTGAAGGTAACTCCTGCACACGATACCAACGACTATATGCTGGGTAAGACTCACAACTTGGAGACCATCGACATCTTTAATCCCGATGGCACCATCTCTGAGCAGAGTCCACTCTATGTAGGCATGGACCGCATGGACTGCCGCAAACAGATTTCGAAGGATCTGCAGGAGGCAGGATTGATGGAGCGCATTGAGGACTATATTAATAAGGTAGGCTACTCAGAGCGTAACCCTGATACAGCTATCGAGCCACGTCTCTCGCTGCAGTGGTTCCTGAAGATGCAGCATTTTGCTGATATCGCACTGCCACCAGTAATGAACGATGAGCTGAAGTTCTATCCCGCCAAGTATAAGAACACTTACAAGAACTGGTTGGAGAATATCCAGGACTGGTGTATCTCTCGTCAGTTGTGGTGGGGACATCGTATTCCTGCTTACTACTACGCTGAAGAGAAGTTCGTAGTAGCCGAGACTGCTGAGGAGGCTTTGGAGCTGGCTCGTAAGGAGAGCGGCAACGCCAACCTGCAGATGAGCGACCTGAAGCAGGACGAGGATGCCCTCGATACCTGGTTCTCATCATGGCTCTGGCCTATCTCTCTGTTCGATGGTATCAACAACCCTGGCAACGAGGAGATTAAGTACTACTACCCAACCAGCGACTTGGTAACTGGTCCAGATATTATCTTCTTCTGGGTAGCTCGTATGATTATGGCTGGTGAGGAGTACATGGGTACCTTCCCATTCAAGAACGTTTACTTCACAGGTATCGTTCGCGATAAGTTGGGCCGTAAAATGTCTAAGTCGCTCGGTAACTCACCTGATCCTATCGAACTGATTGAGAAGTTCGGTGCCGACGGTGTGCGTATGGGTATGATGCTCTCTGCACCTGCTGGTAACGATATTCTGTTCGATGAGGCACTGTGTGAGCAGGGACGTAACTTTAACAATAAGATTTGGAATGCCTTCCGCTTGGTTAAGGGATGGAAGGTTGCAGATATCGAGCAGGCTGAGGCTGGCAAGATTGCCACCAAGTGGTTCGAGGCTAAGCTGAAGCAGACCAATGCTGAGGTTGAAGACCTGTTCAAGAAGTACCGTATCAGCGAGGCCCTGATGGCAGTTTACAAGCTGTTCTGGGATGAATTCTCAAGCTGGTATCTGGAGATGGTTAAGCCTGCCTATATCAATGGCGAGCCTCAGCCAATCGACAAGGCCACATACGATAAGACTCTCGAGTTCTTCGAGATTCTGCTGAAGATGTTGCACCCATTCATGCCATTCATCACCGAGGAGCTGTGGCAGCACCTGTACGATCGCAAGGATGGTGAGAGCATCATGCGTGTTAGCCTGAAGCTCGACGCACCTACTAAGGCTGATGACGAGCTGGTTGCACAGATTGAGAACGTAAAGCAGATTGTATCAGGTGTTCGTATGGTTCGCAACCAGAAGAACATCGCTCCTAAGGAGCAGCTCGACCTGCAGGTTGTTGGTAAGAACGACTATGCTGAGTTTGATGCAGTAACCATCAAGATGGCCAACCTGAAGAGCATCAACGTGGTTGCCGAGAAGGATGCTACCGCATCTGCCTTCATGGTAGGTACCGATGAGTTTGCAGTACCTGTTGGTGATATGATTGATGTTGAGGCTGAGATTGCCAAGATGGAGGCTCAGTTGCAGCACCTTGAAGGTTTCCTGGCTGGTGTTAAGAAGAAACTCTCGAACGAGCGCTTCGTAGCTAATGCACCTGAGGCTGTTGTAGCCCTTGAGCGCAAGAAACAGAGTGATTCTGAAGAGAAAATCGCAGCGCTGAAAGATAGCATTGCTGCTCTGAAGAACAAGTAATAAAAATCCCCGCCGGTTGGCGGGGATTTATTATTTCAGACCTTTATTCAAGAAATCGATATAACCTTGAATATCCTCATCATAAGAACGGCTGCCCGCAAGCGGGTGGCCTTCTTCGTTTAATAGCACATAGAACGGTTGAGCATTAGCACCGAACTTCACACGCTGCAGATAACTCCACTTATCGCCAACGGTACGTAAAGTACGTTTCTGACCATTCTCCTCCACCTCGATAGGTGAAGCCAGTGGGGTCTTGTCATCCACATACAGCGATATCAGGATGTACTTATTGTTCAGAATGTCAGCCACCTGAGGATCGCTCCATACCGCAGCCTCCATCTTACGACAATTTACGCAACCAAAACCAGTAAAGTCGATAACCACAGGTTTGTGCTCAGCCTTGGCAGCTGCCATACCCTGCTCGTAATCCTTGTATTTTGCTTCGGTCACCGTCTTCTGCAAATTAAAGTCCTGTGTACTCATAGGTGGCGCAAAAGCAGAGATCGCTTTCAACGGAGCGCCCCACAAACCTGGAATCATATAAATAGCAAAAGCTAACGAAGCCATAGCCAGGAAGAACTGTGGTACATTGGTGCGATACTGATCATCATCGTGGGGAAACTTGAGCCAACCCAACAGGTAAACACCCAGCAATCCGAAGATGACAATCCACAACGACAGGAACACCTCACGATCGAGAATATGCCATCCGTATGCCAAATCGGCCACACTCAAGAACTTGAGTGCAAAAGCCAACTCGATAAAGCCCAAAGTGACTTTAATCACATTCATCCAACCACCCGACTTAGGTGCCGACTTCAGCAGCGATGGAAACATGGCAAAGAGGGTGAATGGAATAGCCAAAGCAATAGCGAAGCCTAACATTCCGATGGTTGGCGCCACAATGCTACCCTGTGTAGAAACAGCCACCAACAGGAAACCAATAATAGGACCAGTACATGAGAAAGATACCAAAGCCAAAGTAAATGCCATCAGGAAGATACTGAGTAAGCCTGTGGTACTCTCGGACTTCTCATCTATCTTTGTTGACCATGCTGCAGGCAATGTGATTTCGAAGGCACCAAAGAACGAAGCCGCGAAGACCACCAACAACAGACAGAAGAAGATGTTGAATACCGCATTGGTAGCCAAGGCATTAAGCGCGCTGGCACCGAACAGCAAGGTAACAGCCAAGCCTAACAGTACATAGATAACCACAATGCTCGCGCCGTAAGTTGTTGCCTCGCGGATGGCCTTTGAGCGATCCTTGTTGCGTTTCAGGAAGAACGACACCGTCATTGGAATGATGGGCCATACGCATGGTGTAAACAAAGCGATAAAACCACCTAACAATCCCTCGATAAATATCAGCCATAAAGCCATATTCTCGGTAGGAGCCGTTGTACCATTAAAAGCCTGCAGTTCCGAAACAACTGGTGTCCAAAGATCATTTGCAACAGCCGCAGTATCAACAACCGCGCTATCTACAGGTGCTTCTACTTTTGCAGTATCTACATCTGCCTCTGGCGTTTCTTTTACCTCAGAACCCTCCTCTATCGGACTCTTACCACTTTGCTTAAAAGCAACCTCAGATGGGGGCAGGCACGACTGATCGTTACAAGCACCATATTCTATATAACAATCGATATCGTACTTGGGCTTGGTAAACTTGATTTTCTGCACAAAAGTAACAGCCTGTTCAAAGTAGCGCAACTCCATCTCGAAGAGCTTGTCAAACTGCTTGATTTCCTTGCCACGAGCCTGAAGCTTACCAACGGGTTGGGCACCATCCATCTTTACCTGGTGGAATGAGGCCGAAATAGGGCCATCATCACCCAAGCCAGTAGAATAGACATGCCAACCAGCATCAATCGTTGCCTTGAATACCAGTTCAGCCTCACCATTCTTCAAATCCTTCATCTGCGTGGTGAAGTGAACAGGATCCATCATCTGTGCCTTGGCTGCTACAAAAGCAACCAAGAGCACACATATAGTTAAAAGTTTCTTCATTTTTGTGTTTTTGTTTTATCTGATGAATAACAACTCACGATACTTAGGCAATGACCACAGACCGTCCTCTACAATCATCTCCAGATGGTCGATCTCGTAGCGAATGGCATCCATTGTTGGACATACGGTATCATGATACTTCAGAGCACGCTCATGAATATTGTAGATGCGGTTAGCCACACGACGAGCCTCAGTTAAATCCTCAACCAACTGCTCGATACGCTCGGTACGCTCAGCTATCTCCTTAATCAACTTCATATTACGAGCAGAGAGGCGCTCCGCTTCGGCCTTTGCAAAGACATCCTTCATACCCTGCACATTCTTAATGAGCTGACTCTGATAGTGTGTACTTACAGGGATGATGTGGTTCATAGACATGTCGCCCATTACACGGGCCTCAATCTGAACGGTCTTTACGTAAGTCTCCCACTTCACCTCGTTACGAGCCTCCAACTCCTTGCGGTTCATCACCTTGACAGACTCAAACATCTTCACGCTCTCCTTATCAAGATAGTGTTCGATAATCTTTGGAGTCGACTTCTCGACATCCAGTCCACGCTTGGCAGCCTCGGCTACCCACTCGTCGCTATAACCATTACCATCAAAACGGATGGGCTTACAGGCCTTAATATCCTCACGCAGAATATCAACGATAGCCGAGAGTTTGCTCTCACCCTTGGCAATGCGCTTATCCACACGCTGCTTAAAGTTCTGCAAAGCCTCAGCAACAGCCGAGTTAAGCGCAATCATAGCTGATGCACAGTTGGCCGAAGAACCTGGCGCACGGAACTCGAAGCGATTGCCCGTAAAGGCAAATGGTGATGTGCGGTTACGGTCGGTATTATCGATAATCAAATCAGGAATCTGTGGAATATCGATCTCCATACCCTGCTTACCCTTAATAGTAAAGAGGTCGTCCTTATCAGAGAGTTCGATATGATCGAGCAACTCTGTGAGCTGCTTACCCAAGAATGAGCTGATAATAGCAGGAGGTGCCTCGTTACCACCCAAACGATGTGCATTGGTGGCACTCACGATTGAAGCCTTCAGCAGTCCGTTGTGCTTATATACACCCATCAAGGTCTCGACAATGAAAGTTACAAAGCGCAGATTCTCCTCAGGTGTTTTACCAGGAGCATGGAGCAGCACACCGCTATCGGTAGAAAGACTCCAGTTGTTATGCTTACCGCTACCATTGATGCCATCGAATGGCTTTTCGTGCAGCAACACACGGAAGCCATGCTTACGAGCCACCTTCTTCATCAGCGACATCAACAGCATGTTATGATCGACAGCCAAGTTACACTCCTCGAAGATAGGCGCCAACTCAAACTGGTTTGGAGCCACCTCGTTATGACGAGTCTTACAAGGAATAGCCAACTCGAGTGCCTGGATTTCCAAGTCCTTCATGAAAGCCTGTACACGATCAGGGATGGTTCCGAAATAGTGATCGTCCATCTGCTGGTTCTTGGCACTCTCGTGTCCCATCAGGGTACGACCAGTGAGCATCAGGTCGGGACGTGCCGAATACAAGCCCTCATCAACCAGGAAATACTCCTGCTCCCAACCTAAGTTTACCTGTACCTTTGCCACATCATTGTAGAAATACTGGCACACATCGGTAGCAGCTTTGTTAACAGCATGCAGCGAACGGAGCAATGGTGCTTTATAATCGAGCGCCTCACCAGTATAAGCAATAAAGATGGTTGGAATACAGAGTGTATCGTCGATAATGAATACTGGCGATGTAGGATCCCAGGCAGAATAGCCACGCGCCTCAAAGGTGTTACGGATACCGCCATTAGGAAAGCTTGAAGCATCAGGTTCCTGCTGAACTAGCAGTTTGCCACTGAAGTTCTCAACCATACCACCCTTACCATCGTGCTCTACAAAAGCGTCATGTTTCTCGGCAGTACCCTCTGTTAATGGCTGGAACCAGTGGGTATAATGGGTTACTCCCATTTCCTGTGCCCATTTCTTCATGCCATCGGCTACTGCGTCGGCAATCGAACGGTCCAAACGAGCACCATTGTCTATCACATCAATCAGTTTGTTGTACACATCGATAGGAAGATACTTATACATCTTCTCACGAGTGAACACATACTTACCGAAATACTCAGAGGGGCGCTCAGCAGGTACATTTACCTCTACTGCTTTTTTCTTAAAAGCCTCCTCTACAACCTGGAATCTAAGTTGATTTGACATAGTCTTATAATTTTTTATCTTTTTACCTTTTAGTTTCTTATCTTTAATCGATGAAGCGCTTGGTGATGTCGCCATAGGCGTCGATACGGCGATCACGCAGGAATGGCCACCAACGGCGCACCTGCTCAGAACGGTCCATATCCATCTCAACCACGATACTCTCCTCATCATCAGTTGACGCCTCGTAGATAAGCTCACCCTGAGGGCCGGCTACAAACGAGGTGCCCCAGAACTGGATACCAGCCGTCTGACCAGAAGGATCAGACATTCCCGAGCCTTGCTCGCCTACCCGTAGCCTTTCGAAACCTACACGGTTAACAGCGATAACCGGTAGTCCATTGGCAACTGCATGACCACGCATCACCGTCTGCCAAGCCATACGCTGGCGCTGCTGTTCTTCAGGAGTATCGTTATCAGCATAACCGATAGCTGTAGGATAGATGAGCATCTCGGCACCCTGCATCGCCATCAATCGGGCTGCCTCGGGATACCATTGATCCCAACATACCAACACACCTAATTTACCCACAGAGGTCTGGATGGGATGGAAACCCAAGTCGCCTGGGGTAAAGTAGAACTTCTCGTAATAAGCAGGATCATCGGGAATATGCATCTTACGATACTTACCAACTATCTCACCATTGCTCTCGATAACCACGGCAGTGTTGTGGTATAAACCTGGTGCGCGCTTCTCGAACAGCGAGGCCACGATAACCACGCCACATTTCTTGGCCAGTTCGCAATACAACTTGGTAGATGGACCAGGGATGGGCTCTGCCAAGTCGAACAAATCCACATCTTCCGTCTGACAGAAGTAAAGCGTATTATGCAACTCCTGCAGTACAATGAGTTGTGCACCACGTTTAGCCAGATCGGTGATTCCATCACCCAATCTCAGGATATTATCCTTGGTGTCAGCAGTATTATGCTGCTGTAAAAAACCTACTCTCAGTTCTCTCATATTTTTGGATATTGCATGGTGCAGCAATGGAGCGAACCATGCTGCTTAATGATACTTCGACAATCAATACCTACAACCTCCCTACCCTCGTGGGCCTCACCAATCAGGCGCAGAGCCTCAGCATCCAGATCGGGCTGGTTGTAAGTGGGCGCCAAAACAGCGCCATTCATAATTAAATAATTAGCATAGGTAGCAGGCAGACGCTCACCTTCATCAAAGATTGCTCTTGTCATAGGCAGTTTTACCAACTTATAAGGCTTACCATCCATGGTACGGAAGGTTTTGAGCTGCTCTTCCATTTTCTTCAAATCTTCGTAGTGCTCATCAGCTTCATCATCGCACCCTATATATAATAAGGTGTCGTTAGGCGCAATTCGAACCAACGTATCGATATGCCCATCGGTATCATCGCCTACCAGATGACCATAATCAATCCAGAGCACACGCTCTGCACAAAGGTCGCGTTTCAAACGGGCTTCGATTTCAGCTTTCGTCATCGGCTGATTGCGATGAGGCGCCAACAAACAACAAGAAGTGGTAAAAATGGTGCCCTTTCCATCACTCTCAATCGAGCCACCCTCAAGCACGAAATCGAGACAATCTACATATTCGCCCTTGACCTTACCCTCATCGTAAATACGACGATTAATGGCGTTGTCTAATGCAGCCTCGAACTTCTCGCCCCAACCATTGAAACAGAAATCCAACAAACGTGCACCACCTTGATCATCTACCAAGGTAATAAAACCATGGTCGCGAGCCCAAGTGTCATTCGAAGGCTCCCCTACCACAAGGAGGGGTTCGCGACTTGAGATTTCGCGGGCCATTTCTTCGTAAGTTGCAGTGATTTCATCGAGCATGGGTGCCCAGTCTGTTTTTGCATGCGGCCAAGTTAGCTGCACCATTGATTGTGGCTCCCATTCAGCAGGCAGTCGCCACTGTTTTGTTGCGTAAATTTTTTCTATGCTCATAATTTTGGCGCAAAGTTACAAAAAAATGAGTAATAACTGATGGCATGATGAGATTTTTTTGTATTTTTGCACAAACAATTTAATATGTTAGAGGTTAAAGACGCGACTATAGCCGTTTCGGGAAAGGTTTTGGTGAAGAACCTGTCCTTTATTGCGGACGATGGAAAAATCACTTGCATCACGGGCCCAGAAGGCTCTGGCAAGACAACTTTTCTACGTACGCTGATGGGCTTTTTGCCTGTTACCGAAGGATTTGTGAGCGTAGATGGCGAACTGTTAACCGTTCAATCAGCATCTGCATTCCGCAAGATAATGTGTTATCTGCCTCAGAATATCCACCTGTTACGTTACCAGCTCTACCAACCACAGCCCACTCAGGTTGAGCCTGAGGAGTATGGCGTTTGGAATGGCGTGCTGCCAGCAGCAACAGAGATAGCAGAGACAGAGCCGTTATCGCCAGAAGAGGTACTCCGTTTAGCTGAGGTGACTGTAGCTGAGGCAAGCAACAAACCTATTTTAGTTGCTGACGAACCAGCTTCACATCTCTCGCCAGAACTGACGCCACAGATGCTACAATTGCTGCAACAGCAAGCAGCACAAGGTAAATGCGTTTTGATAGCCAGTCGCAATCCTCAACTCATCGCATATGCCCATCATGTAATTGATTTAAACCAGTTTCAGATATGACTACATCATTCATTCTACATACCATTTTAGCACTCTTGCTTTTAGTACTGCCTTTCGGAGCACTCTATCTATTGGATCGCCCATCCATAAAGCCTTTGGCTATGGCATTGATAAAAGGATTTGTGCAACTGCTGCTCTTTTCGCTGATAGCTTGGGGTGTTTATCACATCGAAAATATCTGGCTATCGATAGGCTGGCTATTGGTGATGTCGGTTTGGGCGGGTTTCCTGGTTACCAGCAAATGCAAAATCGCCATTCAAAAATACCTATTTTCAACCTGTGCAGGACTTTTCGTAGGTGTACTACTGATTGGACTATGGCTATTAGTTGCTGTTCTGCCTATAGAACAGATGACCGCCCGCTGGTTTGTACCTGTAATGGCTGTGTTATTAGGCCATTCGGCTTCTATGCAGGTTAGAGGTCTTGGACATTTTGTAGGCATGTTACAACGAAATCGCGGACAATATGATTTTATGTTAGGTAATGGTGCTACACAGTGGCAAGCCTTGATGCCTTTTATGCGTTCAAGTCTGTTAGCCATACTATCACCAACTATCGCCAACCTATCCGCATTGGCCTTAGCAGCCCTTCCATTGCTGTTCTGTGGCATGCTACTGGGCGGTTTCGCTCCTATTAACGCTTTTGCAGTGATGGTTTATGCCGTACTGGGATGTATCGCATCATCGGTATTGTCGTTAGGCATCACAGTGGTTATCATTAAGTTTTTCAATCTTTTATCAGCATGAGAAAGCTATTTTTCGAGTTAATGCAGGTTTCTGTGGGTCAGTTGGATTGCGTAAGCCGATTTCCAGAGCCCGATGAGTGGAAGAAGCTATATGAATTGGCCAAGAACCAAGCAGTAGCTGGTATCTGCTATCATGGCATGACCAAACTGTTTGAATACGGATTGGTGGCTCCTCAGGAATTATCGCTCGATTGGATGGCTGAGGCTGAGGAAATCAAAGAGCAGAATCGTGGCAGGAGTCGCAGACTGGTTACGCTACAGGAGGAGCTACACTCACACCATCTACGTTCATCAGTTGTAACAGGTCCTGGTTTGGTACGTTTCTACGATCGAGAACTCCAACCACTTCGCTATACCAAGGGAGTTGACCTCTATGTATTTGGCTACAAAAATCAGGTTGACCTGAACCAATGGGCCGATATCAATGTACGCATACATACCGAACTGCATGCAGGCAAATCAAACCAGCGAAACACCCGACTTGAAAAATGGATGCTTCAGAACAACGACCTGATGTTTCGTAAAGCTGGCGAACTAACTGTACCCTCGCACGCCATGACCATCATTCTACAGATAGTTCATCTGTATAACCTGTTTCTTGAAAAAGGCATTCAGATGCGCAACCTGATGGACCTGTTCCATGTTCTCCGTTTTGGCGATGGTAGAAGTAAACAATTCCAATTCTCGCAGACAACCATTGACGGAGAAATCAAAGAATTGGGATTGACACGTTTCTCAAGCGGCATCATGTGGCTGATGAAGGAAGCATTTAATCTCGACACCAACCACATGCCTGTGGATCCCTTGGAGGAAGAAGGCCAATATATCTTAAGCGTGATGATGGGCGAAAGTTTTACTTTCAAACATTGGTGGCACAAGTTTTGGCATTATACATGGCACAACCTGACTTAGGCCGCTTTGTTGTACTTTACGCCAAACAGATAATGCCCTAAGAAAGGACTGAGGCGAATAACATAGCTGGCAACCAAAGTTAATGCCAACACGATGAGTGATATAGCAAGTATCACCCAAAACTCGATGAAACGGCTATTATACGCTGCCAATTGTGGCGCATAAGCCATCAAAAAGCGTGGCAAGAAGAAGAAATGCAGCAGATAGACATCAAGTGTTCGAGTTCCAACATATTGCAAAGGCTTAGAAACACGCAACTTCTTAAGCCATGAAGCAGATAAACGGAAGAACGTAAACACCATAATCATACCAGTAATTCCACCCACATAAAACCTAAACATCTCGAACATCAAGTTATCATGATGCGATGTTGAAGCTACCACAGCAAAGATAGCTGTGACTAACGCAATTACAACAGGCTTATTTGTCCATCGGATAAAGGTTTCGAAATGTCGCCGAATGCATGTTCCTAAATAAAAGAACAAGAACAAACGCCATGTAGTTACACTCAGAAATCCCGAGAAATCAATCAACCACAACTGATACCCATCAGCGGCAGAACGCAGACTATCGTAATAGCGGGCATATATGAAAGTACCAATGGTTAATACCACCGCCATCAATGGTGTCCACTTTCTGCTGATACGAATCATCAGCATATAAAGAATAAAGTATTCAAACAACGCAAAGGTAAACCAATAGCCTCCTTTAAGCGTACCCAACTGATGGAAAAAGAATGGTGGCGGCGCCAAAAGCAGCAGAAATATAAATGTTGGCAACAGCTGCACCATTGCTTTATGCTTAGCCACCTCCTTAAACGGACGTTGAGCAACCGATTCAAACAACCAACCACTAATCATAAAAAAACAGGGCAATCGAAAGAGAATAAACACCGAATTACCCCCCATCCGTGAATCGCCCAAACAGAAATGACATACATGCGCAAACACTACGAGAATCATCGTAAATCCTCGCATTGCATCAATGTATTCAATTCGTTGTGTTGCCATATCTTGTGCAAAATTACAGAAAAAAGTTGGAACTATTGCATATTCCAGCTTTTTTCTGTACTTTTGCAGTATGAAAGAGCGAATTAACTGGATAGATTGGGCAAAAGCATTTTGCATGACGGTAGTGGTTTTCTGCCACCTACCCCAACAAGAAGACACCTTTTATCTGCAATATCTAGCCTCAGTTATCCTCTCCACGTTCTTCTTTGTATCAGGTTATCTCAAGAAGAAAAACCTAACAATCAAAGAGTCAGCCAAGAAATATGGCTATGCCCTCTTAATACCTTATATTATATATAATGTAATATATTACCCCTATTGGGCAGCCAAATTCTACATAGATCATGGCGGCATAATCTGGGGGGATGCCGTAAAGCCTATTGTTGGCACTATGCTTGGCCAACTAAACAGCAATTTCTCCTGCGAGTTGAATGGTGTAACTTGGTTCTTGATAGCTCTTTTCATCATGCACATCCTGACAGATGTACTCAATAAGAACAAACACGGCAAAACCATCATGCTGATACTTTCCGTCATCACCATAATCCTCTATGGCGCCAACAAGTATTATCACTACGCCCCATATATCACCTATCACGGACTGATACGTTGCCTATGTTTCTTCTTCATGGGCAACCTCTTCCAACAGAAAGGTTATCTCCAAACACTAAATCTACGTAAAGATATAGCAATTGGCTCCTTCACCCTACTCCTCAGCCTCATCTTATTCTACTGGCATATCAACGAAGACAGATTCGTATTCCACATTATATTATATTATGTGGTAAACTTCGTATCGGTTTATGCATTCATCTACCTCGCCAAATCGCTCAACCACATCAAGAGCCGCATCATCACTCTCATCTCCATCGGCACCATGCTCATCTTTGGCCTCCACCGCATGATGATTGGCGTGATTGATTTCGGAATAGAGAAAAACCTCCATCACACAAACATCATGTACGATTGGTATGAATGTCTTATATTAGCACTCGTGATAGAATACGCCCTATTACCAGTTATCATCTACAGGAGCAAATACCCTATTCTTTTCGGCAAAGACTCTCGTATCTTAACTAAAATTAGGATTGGGGGATAGAACAATAAGAGACAAGAATTATCGACTATTACCTGTAACTTTAATAGCCAGGTCACGAACAAGCGATCGAATATAATACCTGGCCCAAGAAATATTGTCAACCTCCGGTTCATCGGCAATTTTAATTATGGGCAACTCAAGCCGTTTTAACTTGTTTGTCCTAACATACAAATTCAACAATCTTTCAGCTAAATAACCATATACACGCTTCTGGAAAGGAGGATAATGGCTAATATCTAACTTATCTTCAACAGCTCCTAACAAAGGGAACAACCAACTACAATAATCATCAAATTGTTTCCAACTCATTATAAACATATTATATGGTGAAAACTTATTACTTTCTACCAAATATTTCCAGAAGCCTTGAAAATACTCAGGCGACAACGTTTCACGAATTACATCACCCATAACTTTAAAATCCGGACTATAGTGTCCTTCACAATACTGCAAATAAAGTGAAGTATGCAAATGAACAGATTTTGCAACAACACAAGCACCTCGCTCTAAATAAGACTCTATATTGGAATTAATCTCCAGGTTTAGTGAATCAAACAACCTTGTACCAAGTGTTGTTGAAGGAAAGACCTTGCGACCTATATGATTAAAATCAAAATAGCGACGATAATGACACAACCCAATATAATCTACATCTTTTAAATTTTTCCATGCCCAATACATGCCAGTCAATTCACAATAACTGCCATTCTTCTCACTTATGTTTATCCCCTCATTATCACCTTGCATATTAAGCGTGGTATTAGATATTGCCCTACCTACTTGTATAGGAAGATAGACATCAGACGACTTGAAAATATCATTTTTATGACAACAAACAAGTATTTTAGTTTTCATATCACCAAACAAATATAAAAAAATTAAATCCACCGTATAATCTTACCAACAACATAAGAAATACGAACAGACAATGTTGCCGGTAAAGAAGAAAGGAGAAAGAAGAAACAATGTAGAAGTAAATACCTTCTAAATGACATAACATCAGAAAAAGGAACAGGATACCTTAACTCCTCATGTATTTCTCTATCATGTAATGGTTCTGAAAAGCGTTTTCGATGCCTTAATGCAACACAAACTGCACGAAATTTATGCTTCATAACTCTGGCACAATGTACATCGTAAAAGGAACGTCCTTTTAAACGCCTACATCTATCTGTCATTATGGCATCAGTTGCAAATCGCTCCCGAATCTCTCTTATAGGTATTTCATTTCTTGACATATATCCCATAATAGAATCAGGCCTAGCAACATAATTATAGGTTATGTCTGGCATGATTATGGCACTTAAAACCTCTGAATAATAGTCTGACAAGAACAAAGCATCTTCATCTTTTCTACCAGCAAATAATAAATTATTATGCCTTAAAAAATCTACTAAAAACAAGATATTCCAAACCACAATAGCAATATGCCATCGTAAATCTGCACAGACATAATTTGCGAAAGCATCTTTGCCATGAATATAATGAAAAGACGAATATTGGTAAGTTGGCATTTCAGTACCAGTTTCCCATGCTACTTTACGATGGGAGGCAATTGTCACTTCTGTTTTATACTTTTCAGACTGAGTGCAAAGCAATTCAATAGCATTAGGCTCAATATAGTCATCAGAATCAATAAAATAAACATATTTTCCTTTACAAGCTTTTATAATTGTATTCCGTGCTTCACCGATTCCTTTGTTAGAGGGATGTTTGATTATCCTAATTTTATCACCATTTGGATGAGAAAGCCTAATATCATTTACTATTTGCATAGACTTATCCGTACCGCAATCATCTACAACAATAATTTCCAACTCCTTATATGTTTGATTCAATATTGACAATAAGCATTTCTCAATATACAATTCAACATTATATACTGGGACACCTATAGATACTAACGGATTCATCATAAGCTTCTATTTTGTGCAAAAATAAGCATTTTTCTTCAACAATACAAAATTATGTGTCTTTTTTATATAATATTTCTTCAAAAAGTGCCTTCCATTGTGGCATTATGGAAGAAGGAGCGTACTTATATATAGAATTACGTCCTGCCTCTCCCATTATCCGCCTTTTGTCGATATTCCCCATTAACATACATACTTTATCAACATAACCATCAATATCTTCTTTAGAAATCAAATAACCATTGATTCCATCTGATATAATTGCAGAAGGCCCATATGGACAATCAAAAGCCACGACAGGGAGCCCACAACTCATGGCTTCTATTAAGACTAAGCCAAATGGTTCAAATAAAGAAGTAGATAACAATAAAGAACAGTCAGCATAGCATTGCCATATTTTGTCTGTCGGCTTATGTACGATAATTCCCCCAACCTCCTCGGCAAGTTTCTTTACTTCATCTTCCAGATCGCCTTCACCATAGATATGCAAAAGCCAATCATTATTACGCAGACGAATCTTAGACCAAATACAAATAACAGTTAACGGATCTTTCTGATAATCAAGCCGTCCCACAAAAATGGCACTTTTATTTTTTAATAATGATTTCTCATTACCAGTTACAAATAGGAAATTGGGAATGACGATTACTTTAGGATGTACTTTTCGCCATTCAACAGCATCAGTTTCTGTCAATGAGACTATACAATCAGCATAGGACAATGATTTTAGGAATACATATTTTCTATACTTCTTCAATAACCAACAATTACCAGATTCAATTGTACGGAAAAAGATAGAATGAGATTCCACTACAAGAGGTATTGCGCCTTTTACACTAACGATGGAATTAATATCATCAGCCGTAGTACAAACTATTACATCAGGATTAATTTCTAATATTCGTTTATGGAGCCTCTCTCTATATTGTCGCTTCATCGCAATAGACAGCATAATCCGGCGAATAATGTTATAATTGTATTGCCGATAAAAACATATTCCCAAATCTTCTACTCTAACATCTTCATTAAGATGATAAGGTATGTCATGAGTACTTTGATCAGTTGTAATCATCCACACGTTATATCCATAAATTGATGATAAGTAATTCATCTTGTCAACAAGAATTCTTTCGATACCACCAAACACAGCTAAGGAGCGAAATAGATACAATATTTTCATTATTTATACAAAATATCTTTATCAAAACAAGTTAACGAATTATTGAATCAAACAATTCGACCCATTCCTTCATTATTCTATCTTTTTTATACCTAGCTGAAGAATGGCGAGCTTTATCCCCCATCAACAAACGTTCTTCATCATGATCAATTAACCACAGAATAGATTTTGCTAATTCTACAGTATCCCCGTTTAACACAAGCAATCCATTTTCTCCATTTGTTATAGCATCTTCTGGACCATATTTACACCTAAAAGCGATACATGGCAATGAGCATGACATAGCTTCATTCAGCACTAGAGCATACCCTTCATATCTTGAACTCAAGACCAAGAAATCGCTTTGAAAATACTCACTATAAATATCTGAAGTTGACGGATTAATTGTAATGCGAGATTCTAAATGACAATTAGAAATTAAATTTAACAATTTATCCTTATCACCTCCATCTCCAAAGATATCAACATTCCATCCGGGACACTTATCAACGATTTTCGAAAAAGCATCTATCAGTAAATCAAAGCCTTTTTGCTCATTCAATCTACCTACAGCTATTATTCTATGAGTATCTTTCTTCTGTCGGATTTCAATTGTTTCTGGATAAAAAGTAATGGGATTAGGAATAACTAATACACTCTTAATATACCTCTTCCAATCATTTGCATCACCTTTAGTCAAAGCAACAAGTTGATCAAATTCGCCAACTCTATTGAGGAAATAGGCATCATAAACTTTAGCAAAAAAATGCAACAGTGAATAACTTGGAAATTCGCCTGATTTCTTAGCTTTATAACATGCGATATGAGATTCTAACACTTTCTTTGCATTTGTCTTTACTCTTGTTATTAAATCAAGAAGTTTAAGTTGATATGTCGTTGTAATAATTATGTCTGGGCGAAAAATATCCACTTGTTTCTGGAGATTATCAACAAATCTTTTTCGGTAACATAAATACTGTGTAAAACGTTTTAATACTGGCAAACTTGACAGTTTAAAAAACCTAGCATCTAAATCATTCCGCTTAATAGAAGGATGTAAAACAAAAGCATCTGGATGGTTACCCTGTTCATAAGTTATAAGCATAATATCATAGCCGTGCTCAGCTAACCAATTCATTTTGTCACTTAATACACGCTCTACTCCTGCTTTGGCCGCAAAAGATTTAGTTATATATAATAGTCTCATAAACAATCTATTATTAACAGTCAAATAGTCTTCTTATTTGCGATCAAATTATCGTCACTATCTTCGTAATGATCCTTTTTAAAGAAAATACGAGAGATACCTTTACTCTGTATCTTTACATGCTGAACAAAACTATGCCACATGGATTGATTTCCTATTGTACCATAACCAGTTATCGCTCTACAGCGACCATCGCGTACAAACTTTATCTTTCCGTATTTCTTTAACGACAACGCCATTGATCCATCCTCCCCACGAATGATATCAACTCGATATTCTTCTTGACGACCGTAATCAGCATTATATGCAAAGACCAAACCACGAACGCTTAATTCGGGGCGTTTAAAGTGTTGTATCCAGAGGAACAGATCACGACATATTTCGAACAACTTCAACCCTAGTTTACTATGATTAGCATCAGGAAAATAGCTCCATGTAGCAGAAACAGCAACAATACCAGGTTTCATCAATTGTTGAAGCATCAGCTCGTAATACATGGGAGGATATATAGTATCGCTATCTACATCAAAATAGTACTTACCACGTGAATGATGCAATCCACAGCGACGGGCATAGCCACAGGAATGATGATATTCTGTATAATATGGAATACCAGATTTCTCAAAAATCTCAGCTGTTCGATCTTTAGAGTCGTTATCCACACCTAATATTTCTACAGGATATTTACATTTTATCTCACTAATAGCCCATAAACAGGCTTGCAAATGTGTTTCCTCGTTATACGCAATAACAACAATCGAAGCAATTGGGTGATCACTCTGCAAAGCCGCCAGTCTCAGACGAGTGCCTTCAACTATATCTTGAGGTACCTCGCTGAATGGTTTCCCATAAATGCTCAAATATTTATCGTACCAGTTGGACATAAGCAACACATATCTGTTTTGTTGGCGAAGATAAGCATTTTTCACCAAACCACCAAATTTTATATCAACTTTTTCAGTTTTCCAACACACCAGATAACACGAACACACCAAAAAGCCGGCAATTTACCTACGATAAGAAAAATGATGTTCTTAGCACGAGACTGACGGAATTTACAAACTTGCAGCAAACTTGCTGGGTGCCTCATCAAAGACTTGATTTCCCAATCCCGCACATAAGGAACTATATCGTTCCTACGTTTAAGAATATTACAGGCTATATAGAAATCTGTCATAACAATGTTATAACACCGATTGGGGAAATAAGCCTTATTCAACAAACGAGAAGATGATATTTTAAGAGAATCGATCGCACGGACATTCTGCCATACTTCATGCTTAGATATTGTATTACGATGCTGATAATGAGAAAGCGAATTAGGTCTACAATTGTAACTATATGTAACATCAGGCAACAAAACTGCACGTGAAATATAAGTCACCAAATCAAATGTAAAAACAAAATCTTCCCAATAGCTTGTATCAATAAAACGAAGTTTATTATCACGAAGAATATCTATCTTTACCAGATAATTACAAGATGAAGCTTGGATACTTGCATATTTGCAATATGCAAAGCCAGCCAACTCACCTTCTCGCAATAATTGTATAGAAGGATACTGATATAAGGTCTTAACACCTGACAACTCTATTTTTTCGTACGAACCAAAAACAATCTCTGCATCAAAATGACGGATATTATGCATTAAAAGTTCTATAGTATTCTCAGCAATAGTATCATCAGAATCCATGAAATACAAATAGTCTCCCTGAGCTTCATCAATAATCTGATTACGTGATGCAGAAACACCTAGATTTTCCTGATGACAAATGACGCGTATGTCTTTTCCACGAGGATGAGCTTGCGCTATTGCATTAATAATGTCGAGTGAGCCATCATATCCCGCATCATCAATAACAAGATATTCTATTGAGGAATAGGTTTGCGCAAGAGCAGACTCTAATGCTCTGCGGATATAGTCAGCAGATTTATAAACAGGAATACCTATAGTTACATCATATCCCATCTTATTATATTAACTCATCAAATAATTGTTTCCATTGATTTCCCACAGATTCAATTTGATAACATTGAGATTTCTTTCGTCCCTTTTCACCCATCGTCTTACGTAATTCTACATCATTCATTAATTGAATCAAGCGAGTTGAGAACAATTCTATATCAAATGTAGGAATCAAGAAGCCTTCTTCACCATCAGAAATAATAGATCGAGGACCATTTTCGCAATCAAAAGAGATAACTGGCAATCCACATGCCATAGCTTCAACTATTACTAAGCCAAAGCCTTCTGTCCTAGAGGGCTGAACCAAAATTGAACTCTTTAAGTATTCCTCTTCAACATCCACAACACTACTATGAAGATGACAGCGTCTTTTATCGATTGACAAATCATCCATCAATTTCACATATGGAGTAGGATCTCCCATAGCGTAAACATCAAGCTGCCAGTCTGTACATTTTTTCTCTACTACAGACCAAATTCTTAATAGTATATCATACCCTTTTTCATAAGAATAACGCCCTATTGTAATGACCCGCTTTGTAATTAATGAACTTGAGCCATTAATCTTTAAAGATAACGGATCTGGAATCATTCTTATATTCGCAAGTTCAGGCCATTCGGAAACAGCATCATTCGTCAAAACAACCAATCTGTTAAGTTTTACAAGTTCAGAAACAACACGATCTTTCCACCACCAGAAGAATAACTTTTCGTAATATTTTGAAAAGCGGGTATCAATCTTCCTATAATTTGTTCGACTTAAATGCTGTTCACCTATTTTCTTACTCCCGTCATTGATAGAATTAATGAAATTAATTTCCCTACGTAGGGTAGTTATTGTAACATCAGGGCGAATACTCATCAACTCCTTAGTCAACAACTTTCTATATTTTCTCTGTTTATGCAGATATAAAAGGATCTTCCTAAAAAAGGAGATATTCCAGAGTTCTTCAAAATTAAGTCCAAGGTTTATCACTTTAACCTTATTTGAAAGAGGGAAAAAAGAATTTCCGTTTTTACCTTCAGTAACGATAACCGTTACATCATAACCCAAGACATCAGCAAAATAGTTTGCTTTTACAGAAACTACACGTTCTGTTCCTCCTGCAGAATATAATGCTGGAGTACAATAAACTATCTTGTATTTACCATCTCTCATCTAAGATTCGATTTCATTTTCGATGCAAAAATACAAATTTAAACTGAAAACCACAAAAAAGTGCATATAAATTTGGCTATTATTAAAAATATTCCTAACTTAGCCGAGGTTTTTGAAAAAGAAAGAATGAAAAAGGTTCTGTTTCTAATATTCCATGGGTTTGACCCAAACAATGGTATCAGTAAAAAGATATCATATCAGGTTGATGCCTTCAAAAAGTGTGGAATGAATGTTCATCTGTGTTATATGGATGAAAAGGATACAAAAAAAAGAATTATAGATGGGGATGTTATTGCTGATTACGGGAATGGCTTATTAAGCAAAATCTTAAAAAGAACCGACTTCTCTGCTATTTCAAACTATGTAAAAAAGAATCAAATAGATCTGGTATACATCCGTTCGAACCACAATGCCAACTTGTTTACCATAAACATGGTTAAGAAAATGAAAGCATATGGAGCAAAAGTCGTCATGGAAATACCAACATACCCTTATGACATTGAATATAAGGCGCAGGGCATAAGCCGACAGATTTTTCAAGATAAGATTTTCAGAAACCAACTTGCCAAATACTTAGATGCTATTGTTACATTCTCAGATTTTGACAAGATATTCGGTCAAAGAACAATCAAGATATCCAATGGAATTGACTTTGATAGTGTTAAAATGAAAACAACCATCAATGACACGTCAAAA
This sequence comes from uncultured Prevotellaceae bacterium, assembly GCA_902789415.1. Classification (GTDB taxonomy): domain Bacteria; phylum Bacteroidota; class Bacteroidia; order Bacteroidales; family Bacteroidaceae; genus Prevotella. The sequence continues at coordinate 74,682 of CADAOD010000001.1, read as the reverse complement.
GAACTTAATTTAATTGGTGTGGCAGAGATTCATGAATGGCATGGTTTTGATAGGATTGTAAGAGGACTTGCTGACTATTATTCAAAGCCACAAGATTATCTTGTTGAATTCCATGTGATAGGATATTTCTTCTCAAAAGAAATTGAAGATGAGTTCAGAAAGATTATCTCTGATAATCACATGGAGAATTATGTGATTCTTTATGGGAAAAAGCATGGAACAGAACTGGACAATCTCTTTGACAAATGTGATTTCGGCATAGGAAGTCTTGGTAGACATCGCGTTGGTATTGACAAGATTAAGACATTAAAGAACAGAGAATATGCAGCTAGAGGAATACCTTTTATGTATTCCGAAACAGATAGCGATTTTGATCCTAAACCATATGTTTTAAAAGCCCCTGCTGACGAGAGTCCTATTGAAATCCAAAGAATTATCGATTTTTACAAAAGGAACACAATGTCTCCAATTGAGATACGAGAATCGATCACAGATTTATCATGGAAGAAACAAATGGAGCTCGTTATAAAAGAGGTTCTAAATCCATAACTTTTTCCATGATAGGAGCCATGTCGTAATATTTGTATTCAGCCAAGTGACCACCCAAAATCAGATTGGAATTCTGGTCAGCCAGATTCTTGTATTGCTGATAAAGCGACATATTCTTATCGTCGTTTACACTGTAATATGGCTCCATACCGTCTTTCCACTCGGTGGAGTATTCGCGAGAAATAACCGTCTTTGGGCATTTGTAAACATCATCGCCAAACATTTCGAAATGTTTGTGCTCGATGATGCGGGTATATGGGACTTCCGCATCGGTAAAATTCATCACAGCATTGCCTTGATAATTGGGCGTGTCGAGGATTTCTTCTTCGAAACGAACGGTACGATATTCGAGCTTTCCATATTGATAATCGAAGTATTCATCAAGTTTACCCGTGTAGAGAATCTTATCAGCAATCTGCTCCCAATGCTGGCGATTATCAAAGAAATCTGTATTCAGTTTAATATCAACACCATCAAGTAGGCCATCGATGAGTTTATTATAACCACCGATGGGAATACCCTGGAAACGATCGTTGAAATAATTATTATCGTGAACGAATCGGACTGGCAAGCGCTTGATAATAAAGGCTGGTAGTTCGCTGCATTTGCGTCCCCATTGCTTCTCGGTATAACCCTTGATAAGAATCTCGTAGATATCCTTACCTATCAACAGTTGGGCTTGCTCTTCCAGATTTCTTGGTTCAGTGGCGCCATCGGCCTTCATCTTTTCGAGCGCTTCCTGGCGTTGCTCATCAATCTTAGCCTGAGCCTCGGCAGGTGTGAGCACACCCCACATCTGATAGAAGGTATTCATATTAAATGGTAAGTTATACTGTTTACCCTTGTAGTTAGCAATGGGCGAATTAGTATAACGATTAAACTCGACAATGGAATTAGCAAAATCCCATACTTTTTTATTTGATGTATGAAATATATGAGCACCGTACTTGTGGACATTAATACCCTCGATGTTCTCACAATAGATGTTACCACCTAAATGGTTACGTTTATCAATCACCAGACAACGTTTTCCCTGACGATGAGCCATACATGCAAAAGTTGCACCGTAGATGCCTGCTCCAACTATGAGATAATCGTATTGCTTTGCCATATTAATACTGATTTTTGTGCAAACTTACATAAAAATTTGGAATAATCCAAAATAATTTGTACTTTTGTCAACGTATTAAGGCATTTTTGTAGATATATGAGAAAAATCTGCTTTGTTGTTGATAGCATTTTCAGTATAGGCGGAGTGCAAAGAGTAACAGCCGTGATTGCCAAGGAATTGGCAAAGGATTATGATGTAAGCATTGTAACCTTTGACAAGCCTGAGCAAAAGGATACCACACTCTATCATCTTAACGAAGTAAATATTAACTACAGATTTTTTGCATATCCACAAGTTGGAAAATTGAAGACTTTTCTCTGCAAAGCCTATAGCGGATTGTATCTTAAACTGCAACCAAAATCCAAATGGTGTTCAGACTTGTATGCTCACAGCTCATACCCTTCGGAATTAAGACATGCACTTTTATCAGAACTACGTCAAGGAGATTATGATGTAATCATAGGTGTACATGCACCTTTGGCAGCCCGCTTGTCCACGCTCAAAAACGATTTGCCAAATACGAAACTGATTGGCTGGTTGCACAATTCATTTGAAGCTCTGTTTGGCAAAGATTCACATTATTATATTGGTCCCAAAAGACGAAGACATTATATATATCAGTTCAGGAATTTAGACGACGTTGTACTATTGTGTAATCATGATGCCAAGAAGTATTATGACTATGATAAAAAATTCAAACCAACCGTATTATACAATCCACTAACGTTGGAGCCAAGTGCAGCATCCCAAGGAACATCAAAACGTTTCCTAGCAGTAGGACGTTTTTCGCACAAGCACAAAGGGTTTGACCTGCTAATCAAAGCATTCAACATATTTGCAAAGAATAATAAAGACTGGAATCTTGATATTGTCGGAGAGGGACCGGAAGAGGAGTTATACAAGGAACTAATTAAAGAATACAAGTTAGAAGAGCGGATTACCATTCATGCATTTACCAATAATGTCCAGTCGTTCTATTCGAATGCTCAAATCTACGTGTTAAGTTCAAGATGGGAAGGATTTGGCTTGGTACTTGTAGAAGCCATGGCTCATGGATTACCTGTAGTTTCTTCCGATTTGCCAACAAGTAAAGAAATTATGGGCGATTTCGGCATGTACTTTAAGAATGGCGATATAGAAGATTTGGCGCGGCGATTGGAAGAGGCTACGCATATTGATTGGCAGGCGAAATCGAAAGCAGCATTGGCCATTGCACAGCGATTTGATATTAAAAATATCATCAGACAGTGGAAAGAACTGTTAGAATGAGCAATTTTTCGGAGAAATAGAGCATAAAATTTGGAATAATCCAAAAATATTTGTACTTTTGTCAACGATAATTTGGCTGATTATACGTGTATGAAGAGAATTTGTTTTATAACAGATAGTATTTTTAAGTCGGGCGGCATGCAGAGAGTGACTGCCGTGATTGCTGAGGAGCTATCAAAACAATATGATGTGACTATCGTAAGTTTTGAGGATCCAAAGCAAGAAGACTTATCGATGTATGGGTTGAAAGACTATCCCGTGAAGATTGTGTTTACCCATTTTCGTAAAACCGAAAAATGGAAAAGCATGTTATACAACGCATACAGCTATCTGTATAAAAACGCTCTGCCAAAAACAGCCATCACCTCTGATTTATATGCGCACAGCTCTTTTCCCAGAGAGATGCGAGAAGCTGTTGTAAAAATACTAAAAGAAGGCCAATTCGACACGATTATTGCAGTAAACTCATATCTCTCCATGCGACTGGCAACCATCAAGAGAGACTTAGGTGGTGTAAAAGCTATCGGCTGGATATACAACTCGTTTAACGCTTTCCTGAGAGAAGCATCGCCTTACTTAGGTACTGAGCTAAAATACCACTATGGTAGACAGTTGCAGAAATTGGATGAGACAGTACTGCTGTACCTGCAGGATTCGGAGATGTACTATCATGCCTACGGATTCTCACCATTTGTGATTCCAAATCCACTGACACTCAAACCAGGCGCTCCATCAACAGGAAAGAATAAACGATTCTTAGCAGTAGGAAGATTAACCCCAAAACATAAGGGATTCGACCTGCTGATAAAAGCCTTCGACAAGTTTGCTCAGCGCAATTCCGACTGGTATTTGGATATTGTAGGAGATGGACCAGAGAAAGAGGCACTGAACAAGATGATTGAGAATCGCTATCTGACGAAAAGAATAAAGATACATCCCTTTACCGAGAACATCCAGATGTTCTATTCGCAGGCCAGCATCTATGTATCAAGTTCGAGATGGAAAGACTTCGGATTGGTATTAGTACAGGCAATGGCACACGGACTACCCGTAATTTCGTCGGACCTGCCTTCGAGCAAAGAGATTCTGGGCGATTTCGGCATGTACTTTAAGAATGGCGATGTGGATAATCTGGCCCAACGTCTGGAAGAGGCCACTTACATGGATTGGCAGTTAAAATCGAACGAGGCAATTATGATATCGCAACGTTTCAATGCGAACGTGATTGCTGAGCAATGGAAGACGCTGATAGAAAGTGATGGACAACGAAACCGTAAGAGCTAATTTAAAAAATAGTCCCAAGCTTAAAAAGCTGATTGATTGGGTGATTATGAACCAGGTGCAGACAAGACCACGCTGGTTTGTAAGATTATTGGCTCCATTATACCAGCACCGAGGTAAACACTCGGTAATTCACCAATCGGCCAGAATGGACACACCACCCTACCGCAAATTCTCGCTTGGAGATTACTCGGTGGTAGAATCGTTTGCATGCATTAACAATGCCGTAGGCGATGTGCTGATTGGCAACCACACCAGAATAGGTTTACACAACACGATTATCGGTCCGGTAAAAATTGGCAATCACGTTAACTTAGCGCAAGGTATTACCGTAACGGCACTGAATCATAATTTTGACGACACCAACAAACGGATAGACGAGCAAGGTGTTAGCACCAATGCCGTAACCATCGAGGATGACGTATGGATTGGCGCAAATGCCGTAATTCTGCCTGGCGTAACCATTGGTAACCACTGCGTAGTGGCAGCAGGTGCTGTAGTAACTAAAGACGTGCCGCCCCACTCGCTTGTAGCGGGCGTGCCTGCAAAAGTAATCAAGCAGATATGAGAATAGGTATCGAGGCACAAAGAATATTCCGCCGTAACAAACATGGCATGGACTACGTGGTTCTGCAGGAGATTAAAGAACTACAGCAGATAGACACGCAGAACGAGTACTTTGTGTTTGTGGCACCTGGTATTGACAGATGCCTGAAAGATACCAAAAACGTACACATCATCGTAATTGGCGAAAGTTTCTACCCCGTTTGGGAACAGATAACCCTGCCAAGAGCCGTCAAGAAATACAACCTTGACATTCTGCACTGTACCAGTAACACTGCGCCGATATTTTGCGATGTTCCATTGGTACTAACACTACACGACATTATCTTCTTGGAACCAAGAGATAAAAACAACAAGTCGATCTACCAAAACTTAGGTTGGCTGTATCGACGCAAGGTGGTGCCTAAGATTCTGCAGAAATGCCGCCGTATCATTACGGTATCAAACTTTGAGAAGCAGAACATCATCAACAAACTGCACATTCCCGAAGAGCGGTTGGCGATGATTTATAACGGCTTTAACGATTGGTTTAAGCCATTAAGAGATGTGGCTGATATCTATCAATCGTACATAGCAAAGCCTGGCTACTTCTTCTTTTTAGGAAACACTGACCCTAAGAAGAACACAGAGCGAACGCTGATAGCTTATTCGAAATACTTAGATAAATCAACTGTAAAGCGCAAGTTACTAATGGCTGATTTAGACCAGACGTATCTTGACGGCATTATTGAGCGAAACCATATAGAGAATATCAGACCAAATATCGTGATGCCAGGCTATATCGTGAACAGCAATCTGCCTTACATCTATAACAGCGCCTTCGCCTTCTTGTACACCTCACTCAGAGAAAGTTTCGGTATTCCACTCCTTGAGGCTATGGCCTGCGGAACACCCGTGATTACATCGAACACCTCGTCGATGCCAGAGATTGGTGGCAATGAGGCCATTCTCATCAACCCAGAAAACCCAGACGAAATAGCCGAACAGATGCTACGATTGGAAAATGACGAAGCCTACTATGAGCAACAAAAAGAAATAGGACTGAAAAGAGCTGGTTTGTTCTCGTGGCGTAAGACCGCAGAACAACTGCTAAAACTATACGAAGCAGTTTACAAAGAACTGCCGAATTCCAACATCAACTGACGAGCATCGGAATTATTCTGAGTATTTAAACGGTAATACCCACGGCGACCTGTTGACTCGATGAGCGACTGAGGCGACTTGGAATTCTTAAGCAGATATTGCTGCACATAAGCACGAATCTCATCGAGATTAGGCGTGTAGAAAAAACTCAAATTCATATTATACACATGCTTGGACACCTGCATAACGCTGATGCCCTTATCACCTACACTGGTAAGTATGCTTAATATCTGCTGATCGTATGTCATTATTTATCGTTAAAAAAGGTCGGTAAAAGCGATTACCGACCTTCTTCTATCATTCGTTAAAAGGCTTAAGCCAATGTAACTTTTTCACCATCGTTAGCGAGCTTGCCCTCCTTGAAGAGCCAACCCAAACCGAGAAGAGTCTCCTCCTCAGAAATCTTTGCAGCCTTAGCGATCTCCTTTACAGTGAGAGCCTTACCTGCTGCTGCAAGTGCCTGATATACATCACCTGCCTTAAATCCAATGTTCTCAGCGTTTACTGCGAGAACTGCCTTTGCTGCTACCTTAGGAGCTGTAGCCTTCTTTACAGTTGTCTTTTTAGCTGCGGCTACCTTTGTCTCAGTAGCCTTCTTTGCTGTTGCTTTCTTTTCTGCCATAGTTCTAAAAAATTAATACTCTATTTGAAGTGTTATACTTCTGTTAATTTTCGTCTGCAAAAATACCGCTTTTATTTTAGACAACTTCCTGACAATTAGGATTTTTTAGCAGAATGTAAATTATTCTTGACGTATGTCAACCGACGAACGAAGCAAGCGCAGTGAACTTTATTCACTGCCTTGCAAGGAGGAGGTAGAACGCAGTTCAACCTTCAGGTTCAGTTCGTCAAGTTGTTTCTGATCCAACTCGCCAGGAGCATCGAGCATCACGTCGCGACCGCTGTTATTCTTGGGGAATGCGATACAATCACGAATGCTGTCGAGACCAGCCATCAAGCTAACGAAACGATCGAGACCGAAGGCCAGACCTGCATGAGGAGGTGCTCCGTACTTGAAGGCATTGATGAGGAAGCCGAACTGAGCCATGGCACGCTCGGGAGTGAAGCCCAGAATCTGGAACATCTTTTCCTGCAGCTTACCATCGTGGATACGCAGTGAACCACCACCAACTTCGACACCATTGCAAACAAAGTCGTAAGCTACGGCACGAACCTTAGCAGGATCGGTATCCAACAGAGGAATATCATCGGGATTAGGCATGGTGAATGGGTGGTGAGTTGCCATCAGGCGCTGCTCCTCATCGCTCCACTCAAAGAGTGGGAAGTCGACAATCCACAGGCATACAAACTTATCCTTATCGCGCAGTCCGAGACGATCACCCATCTCCAGACGAAGTGTGCAAAGCTGTACACGAGTCTTGTTAGCATTATCGCCACTCAGAATCAGTACCAGGTCGCCATCCTTAGCGCCACATGCCTCCTTAACCTGAGCCCAAACCTCAGGGGTATAGAACTTATCGATAGACGACTTAACGGTACCGTCCTCGTTGAACTTAACATAAACCAAGCCCTTAGCACCAACCTGAGGACGCTTTACAAACTCGGTAAGTTCATCGAGCTGCTTACGAGAATAGTTAGCGCAACCAGGTACACAGATACCACCGATGTACTCAGCATCATTGAATACAGGGAATGTGCCAGTGCCCTTGAGCTGATCCATCAACTCAACAAACTCCATGCCGAAACGCAAATCGGGCTTATCGCTACCGAAGCGACGCATAGCCTCGTGCCATGTCATACGCTGCAGAGCTGGCAACTCAATACCACGTACCTCCTTAAACAGATGACGAGCCAGGTCCTCGAAGATTTGGAGTACATCCTCCTGATCAACGAACGACATCTCACAGTCGATCTGAGTAAACTCAGGCTGACGGTCGGCACGCAAGTCCTCGTCACGGAAGCACTTGGCAATCTGGAAGTAACGGTCGAAACCTGATACCATCAGCAACTGCTTCAGTGTCTGTGGTGACTGTGGCAGGGCATAGAACTGGCCTGGATTCATACGTGAAGGAACTACGAAATCACGAGCACCTTCAGGTGTAGAACCAATCAGGATAGGTGTCTCGACCTCGATAAAGTTCTGAGCATCGAGGAAGTTACGAATCAGGATGGTCATGCGGTGGCGCAGTTCGAGATTCTTACGAACAGCAGCACGACGCAGGTCGAGATAACGGTACTTCATACGGATATCATCACCACCGTCGGTGTTATCCTCGATGGTGAATGGTGGTGTGAGGCTTTCGCTCAGCACGTTCAGTTCCTTTACCAGAATCTCAATGTCACCAGTTGGCATCTTGGGATTCTTACTCTGGCGCTCGCTTACCTCACCCTTAATCTGAATACAAAATTCACGACCAAGTTTGTTGGCACGCTCGCACAGTTCAGCATCGTCAGCCTCGTTGAAAACGAGCTGAGTCAAACCATAACGATCGCGAAGATCAACGAAGGTCATACCTCCCATTTTACGACTTCGCTGTACCCATCCGGCCAGTGTTACAACACTACCGGCATCCTGGAGCCTAAGCTCTCCACAAGTCTTACTTCTGTACATATTTAATTGCTATTTATTCATTTAAGGTGCAAAATTACATAAAAAATTGATAATAGACAAACATATTTCTTAATTCTTCGTGATTAATTCATATTTTTATAGTAACTTTGCACTGATTTAATCATTTAAACGACAAAACAGATGAAAAAGATTGCATTTATAGCTTTTATGCTGGTTTGCGGTTTGACTGCCGCATTGGCACAGAAACCTGCAGAAATCAAGTTCGACAAACTGACACATGATTTTGGCACGTTCTCAGAAAAGAGTCCTGTAGTAACTTACACTTTCACCTACACCAACGTAGGCGAGCAGCCTTTGGTTATCAATCAGGCCGTAGCCAGTTGTGGCTGTACTGTACCTGAGTACACCAAGACTCCCATCAAGCCAGGCGAAAAGGGAGAGATTAAAGTTACCTATAACGGCGCAGGCAAGTTTCCCGGCCACTTCAAGAAGTCGATCACTATCCGCACCAATGGCGTGGTAGAGATGACCCGCCTCTATATAGAGGGTGAAATGACGGAAAACTAAAAGCCGTAAGAAAATCCGATTGAGCTATACTCCTTGAACTGGAGGTATCCCAGATCGCTGTCCTTCGTACCAGTATCGTCGAAACGGGGGAAGAGGAACAGGTTAGCTGAGATATACTTTGATACACGCAGAGCGAAAGTGTTTTCCCACTCAATCTCTGTACGCTTATACGATGTGAATGCATAGAGGCGCGACTTCCATGTGATCACATCGTTTATTTTCCAGCTTACATCGGCTGTTAACTGTGAACCAAAGTCGACCAACGAATGGCGACCTTCCTTCAAGCCATAGCTGGTGGCAAGGTCCAAACGATCGACATAGCGGTAGTTTATTGCCAGTGGCGACAGGTTGACTGTACCTGTTAACTTTTTATCCTTGGTAGCAATCTTATAATCCATACCAAGACCGAAGTTGAGGTTGAAAGGCGAGCCAAAGTCAGAATATGTTTGGGTGTCATTAGATTTCAAGCCCTGCGTAAACTGGGTATAAGCCAGTACCTGCAATGTATAGTACCAGTTCTTGGCAGCTTGCAGACCAACCTTACTGGTAAGACGAATCAGGTCTTCGTTAGACTTGAACTTATGCACAGAGTCGGTACGAGAACGCAAGAATCCAAGTTTCATCTCCAACTTATTATCCCACTTCCATTTGTTGCGATTATCGTAGTTGGCCTCTAATGTTAAAGAACCAACCATCGACTGATTACTCTCACCGCCTTTATACCAGTTACCACTCACGTAGTTCTGCATAAACTGCAGATAGCCATCGCCTTTCTTGGTCCAGAAGTCGGGTTTCTGAACCAGAATGGTTGTAGGTACATCATCGGGAGTATCAATGACCGGACCTTCGACCTTCTCAACCAGTTTTACCTGATTCTTGATAGGCTGATTTACATCCTTACGGATATTACCGGTTTGCTGCAGTTCCGACTCGGTGGTAATCACCAGATCAGGACGATTCAGATAGATATGCAGCAAAGCTTGATCGATCGCATCGGCCACAGGATCCTGACTGGCAGAGTCGGGCTGGAACGAGAGCGATTTATTTGCCACATTATGATAGAAAGTGACTGGTGCGAACAAGCGGAAATAGCGTCCGTCTAATGTATCTTTTGGTTGGGCAGCAGAGGCGCTGAGCACACAAAATGCTGCGAATAATAATGCAACTTTTCTCATATCTGGTGCAAAGATACAATTTTTTGGCTATAGTATGCATTCTTTTCGCATTTTTTTCGTAATTTTGCACCTTGATTTACGCGTACATTAATAAAAAAGCAAAATAGAAATGAATAAAGACACTATTATCGGCTTCGTCCTTATTGCGCTGGTACTTATCGGCTTCAGCTGGTACAACCAGCCTTCGCAGGAGGAAATGGAAGCTGCGAGAAAACAAGACAGCATTGCTACAGTGATGCAACAAAATGCCGCCAAGAAGCAGAAAGCTGAAGAGACTGCACGTAAAGCACAGGCAGAAGCAGCTGCTAAAGGTGACACAACAGCACTGTTCTACGCAGCACTGAACGGCAAGAACCAGCCCGTTGTTCTGAAGAACGACAAGGTTGAGCTGACCTTCAACACAAAAGGTGGAACACTGGCTAAAGCAGTGATTAAAGGTTTTGAGAACCTGGAAGATGGTATGGATATAACGCTCTTCGACGACAAGACTCAGCAGATGAACTTTATGCTGGCAGGCAAGTCGGAGAATATCATCACCAAAGATCTGTTCTTCACCCCATCTAACGTAACAGATTCAACACTCACCATGACTGCTCAGGCTAGCAATGGTGGTAGCATCGAATTCAACTACGTATTAGGTAAGGACTACATGCTGCACTTCAATCTGAAGGCAAATGGTCTGCAGGGTATGTTTGCTCCTAACTATCAGGAGATGAGCATCGAATGGAACGACCTTGTTCGTCAGCAGGAGAAGGGCTTTACTTTCGAAAACCGCTATACATCGGTTACCTATAAGAAAGCTAACAGTGGTACTAAGAATATTGATGAGGGTTCAGAAGAGATTGACAAGGAGATTGAGGAGCAGCTCGACTGGGTGGCTTTCAAGAACCAGTTCTTCTCAGCAGCCCTTATTTCGAAGGATAACTTTGCTGCCAACTCACTGTTGACAAGCATTCCACAGCAGAAAGGTAGTGGCTACCTGAAGCAGATGGGTGCCAAGCTGAAGACCGCTTTCGACCCCACAGGCGCTAAGGCAACTGAGTTTGAAATGTATATTGGTCCTAACGACTTCCGTTTGATTAAGGACGTGGAGCAGCAGAGCGCATTCGGTAAGGACCTCGATCTAGAACAATTAGTAAACCTGGGATGGTGGCTGGTACGCTGGATTAACCGTTGGTTCACCATCTACGTATTCGACTGGCTCACCTCATGGGGCTTCTCAATGGGTATCGTACTGATTCTGATTACCCTGTTGCTGAAGGTCATCACCTTCCCAATGGTAAAGAAGAGCTACATGTCATCGGCCAAGATGCGTGTACTGAAACCAAAACTCGACGAGGCTACCAAGCAGTACGATAAGCCTGAGGATCAGATGAAGAAGCAGCAGGCTATGATGCAGCTGTACTCACAGTATGGTGTTTCGCCTCTGGGTGGCTGTCTGCCTATGCTCATCCAGTTCCCAATCTGGATGGCGATGTTCTTCTTCGTACCTAACGCTATCCAGCTGCGTCGCGAGTCGTTCCTGTGGATCAGCGACCTTTCTACTTACGATCCAATCATCGAATGGGGTACTCAGATCTGGGGTATCGGCGACCACCTGTCGCTTACCTGTATTCTGTTCTGTGTAGCCAACGTGCTTTACAGCTATATGACCATGCGCCAGCAGCGCGACCAGATGGTTGGTCAGCAGGCTGAGCAGATGAAGATGATGCAGTGGATGATGTACTTGATGCCGGTAATGTTCTTCTTCATGTTCAACGACTACTCATCAGGTTTGAACTTCTACTACTTTATCTCATTGTTCTTCTCGGCTGCCATCATGTGGACACTCCGCAAGACTACCAACGACGAGAAGTTGCTCGCCATCCTGGAGGCTAAGTATAAGGAGAACAAGAACAATCCTCAGAAGAAGACATCAGGATTGGCTGCACGCTTGGAGGCTATGCAGAAGCAGGCCGAAGAACTGCAGAAACAGCGTATGAACCAACAAAAAAGATAAACTTTATGAAAAAGTATCTAGTAATTCTAGTAGGGCTAGTATTCTTTGCCAATCTAGCCAAAGCAGAAGAGACAATGAAAATAGGGAAACAGAATATCAAGCTTGCCAGCAACCTGATGACACCCGAGGCACTCTGGGCCATGGGACGTGTAGGTGCTGCCGAGGCTTCGGCTGATGGTAAGCAGATTGTTTACCAGATTGGCTACTACAGCGTAAAGGCCAATAAGAGTCAGCAGAAGATTGCCATCATCAATGCCGATGGTACAGGAAGTAAAACTCTGACTACTGGCAGTAAGAGCGAAACAGATCCTACCTGGTATAACGGAAAAATTGCATTCCTGTCAGGTGGACAGTTGTGGACTATGAACCCTGATGGTTCTGACCGCAAGCAGATTTCGAACACCTCGAAGGATATCGAGGGTTTCAAATTCTCGCCCGATGGCAAGAAGGTGATTCTGCTCCACTCACTTGACTTCCACAAGATTATCAAGAAGAATCCCGATGACCTGCCTAAGGCTTCTGGCCGATTGGTAACCGATTTGATGTATCGCCATTGGGATCACTATGTTGAGAGCATCCAGCACCCATTTGTTGCAAACGTAACAGAGGATGGCATCAAGGATGGTATCGATATTCTGGAGGGCGAGCCCTACGAGTGCCCCATGGAGCCATTCGGTGGCATCGAGCAGTTAGATTGGGCCCCCGATTCTAAGTCGATTGCCTATACCTGTCGCAAGAAGACCGGTCTGGAGTATTCAATCTCTACCGACTCAGACATCTATTTATATATAATAGGTACGCGCGAGACCAAGAACCTTTGCAAGCCCGCAAACTATCAGGCACCAAAGGTTGATCCTACCACATCGCTGAGATATCAGAGTGTGAACGCCAAAGAGAATCTGAAGAACAACGTAGGTTACGATCAGAACCCCAAGTTCTCGCCCGACGGCAAATACATTGCTTGGACATCAATGGAGCACGATGGCTACGAGTCGGATCGTAACCGTCTGTGTGTGTACAACTTAGCTACTGGCGAGAAGAAATACGTAACTGAGAGTTTCGACTCTGGCGTTGACGATTTTGTTTGGAGCGACTCTAAGGATGCAATGATTTACTTCATTGGTGTTTGGCACGCTACCGTGAACCTCTATGCCGTAAGCTGGAAGGGCGAACTGAAGCAGTTGACCAATACCTGGGATGACTTCGGACAGATTCACCTGATGAACAATGGTAAGCAGTTGCTGATGGAGCGTCATAACTACACATCGCCTGCCGACCTGTATATCGTAACTCCAAACTTCAAGAAGCCTGAGAAGACACAGACCAAGCAGCTCACTTTCGAGAACAAGCATATTCTGGATCAGCTGGCCAAGCCAACCGTACAGCAGCGTTGGGTAAAGACCAGCGATGGCAAGCAGATGTTGGTTTGGGTGATTCTGCCACCAAACTTCGACGAGAACAAGAAGTACCCCACCCTGCTGTTCTGCGAGGGCGGTCCTCAGAGTCCTGTATCACAGTTCTGGAGCTATCGTTGGAACTTTATGATTATGGCTTCGCAGGGTTATGTAGTAGTAGCTCCTAACCGTCGTGGTCTGCCTGGATTCGGTCAGGAGTGGCTCGAGGAGATTTCTGGCGACTGGACCGGTCAGTGCATGAAGGATTATCTGGCTGCCATCGACGACGCAGCCAATAATCTGCCTTATGTTGACAAGGATCACCTGGGTGCCGTAGGTGCATCGTTCGGTGGTTTCTCGGTTTACTATCTGGCAGGTCATCACGACAAGCGTTTCAAGGCTTTCATCTCTCACGACGGCGCATTCAATCTGGCTGCGATGTATCTGGAGACCGAGGAAAACTGGTTCTCGAACTGGGAGTATGACGAGGCTTATTGGCACCGTCCACAGCTGCCAAACGCACAGAAGACTTACCACGATTCACCACATAAGTACGTAGAGAAGTGGGATACACCTATCCTCGTAATTCATGGCGAGAAGGACTATCGTATCAATGCCACTCAGGGTATGTCGGCCTTCAATGCTGCACGCATGAAGGGTATCCCTGCTGAGTTGCTCATCTTCCCCGACGAGAACCACTGGGTACTGAAACCACAGAACGGCATCCTGTGGCAGCGCACCTTCTTTAACTGGCTGGACCGCTGGCTAAAATAATTGAAAATTGAGAATTGAAAATTTAAGAAATACAATAATGACTCAAGCAATTCAAAAGACTCTTCGCGACAGCGCTGGCATGCGCTGGACCGCTCTGCTGCTGCTTGCACTCGCAATGTTCTGCAGCTACATCTTTATGGACATCCTCTCACCTATCAAGGACCTGATGCAGGAGACTCGTGGTTGGGACTCAACCGCATTCGGTACCATGCAGGGATCGGAGGTATTCCTTAACGTGTTCGTGTTCTTCCTCATCTTTGCAGGTATCATCCTCGACAAGATGGGCGTTCGTTTCACCGCTGTGCTTTCAGCAGCTGTAATGCTGGTAGGTGCCTGCGTAAAATGGTACGCCGTAAGCGAAAGCTTTATGGGAACCGGACTCGAGACTTGGTTTAACAACCATCTGAACTATATCCCCGTATTCGACGAGTTGGGTGTATCGCCATTCTATGCTGGCATGCCAGCTTCGGCTAAGTTTGCTGCTTGCGGCTTCATGATCTTCGGTTGTGGCTGTGAGATGGCAGGTATCACCGTTAGTCGTGGTATTGTAAAATGGTTCAAGGGGCGTGAGATGGCTCTGGCTATGGGCTCTGAGATGGCGCTCGCCCGTCTGGGTGTTGCCACCTGTATGATCTTCTCGCCTTTCTTTGCCCGTTTGGGTGGTGAGATTTCAGTTAGCCGTTCAGTAGCTTTCGGTGTGGTACTGATGTGTATCGCACTCATCATGACCATTGTTTACTTCTTCATGGACCAGAAGTTGGATGCACAGACAGGTGAGGCTGAGGAGAAGGACGATCCCTTCAAGATCAGCGATCTGGGTAAGATTCTGACTGATGCTGGTTTCTGGATTGTTGCTCTGCTTTGCGTGCTGTACTACTCAGCCATCTTCCCATTCCAGAAGTATGCCGTAAACATGCTGCAGTGTAACCTTACACTGACTGCCCCCGATGCTAATTCGTTCTGGGCTCAGCCTGATGTTACAATCATCCAGTACATCATCATGCTGATTGTGGCTGCTGCCGGTTTCGCCTCAAACTTCCAAAAGAAGGCCAACCTGAAGTACGGATTATTAGGTCTTTCAATCGTTGCACTCATTACCTACTGCTATATGGGCTTCATGCGCCAGTCGGCCGAGAGTATCTTCGCTGTATTCCCACTGCTGGCAGTGCTCATCACACCTATCCTTGGTAGCTATCTCGACCACCACGGAAAGGCAGCCACCATGCTGGTACTGGGTTCGGTATTGCTGATTGCTTGTCACCTCACTTTTGCTTTTGTTCTACCAATGTTCAAGGGTAATGCAGTAGGTGGTATCATCATTGCTTACACCACAATTCTGGTGCTGGGAGCTTCGTTCTCACTGGTACCTGCAAGCCTCTGGCCCTCAGTGCCCAAGTTGGTTGATGCCAAGGTGATTGGTTCGGCCTATGCCCTGATTTTCTGGATTCAGAACATCGGTTTGTGGCTGTTCCCATTGCTGATTGGTAAGGTGCTTGACAAAACAAACCCTGGTGTAACCGATCCTACACAGTATGATTACACAGCACCACTGGTTATGTTGGCATCGCTTGGAGTAGCGGCACTCATCCTGGGCTTCGTGCTCAAGGTGGTTGACAAGAAGAAAGGTATTGGTCTTGAACTTCCTAACATCACAGAATAACAATTATGAAAATAGGTTTCGATAACGACAAATATCTCAAGATTCAGTCTGAGCATATCAAGGAGCGCATCGCCCAATTTGATGGCAAGCTTTATCTGGAGTTGGGTGGCAAACTGTTTGACGACCACCATGCATCGCGTGTACTGCCAGGTTTCAAGCCCGACTCAAAGCTTCGCATGCTGGGCCAGTTGCGCGACAGCATAGAGATTGTCATCGTGGTTAGTGCCGAGGACATAGAGAAGAACAAGGTACGTGCCGACCTGGGTATTACCTACGACGAGGATGTACTGCGTTTGCGCGATGAGTTTATGGGACGTAACTTTATGGTGGGTAGCGTAGTAATTACCCACTACAACGGTCAGCATGCTGCCGACCAGTTCCGGCATCGTTTGGAGCGCGAGGGCATCAAATCGTATTTCCACTACCCCATCGACGGCTATCCTCACAACGTAGAGCTGATTGCCAGCGACGAGGGCTTTGGTAAGAACGATTACGTTGAGACTTCACGTCCACTCGTTATTGTTACAGCTCCTGGTCCTGGTAGCGGTAAGATGGCTACCTGTCTGAGTCAGCTGTACAACGAGAACAAGCGTGGCATCCGTGCCGGATATGCTAAGTTCGAGACCTTCCCTGTATGGAACCTGCCTTTGAAGCATCCTGTAAACATCGCCTACGAGGCCGCTACTGCCGACCTGAACGATGTGAACATGATTGACCCCTTCCACCTGGAGGCATACAACAAGACTGCCGTGAACTACAATCGCGACATCGAGATTTTCCCCGTACTGAATGCACTTTTCGAGGGTATCTACGGTGAGAACCCCTACAAATCGCCAACAGACATGGGTGTAAACATGGTTGGTTTCTGCATCAGCGACGACGAGGCTTGCTGCAAAGCTTCGAAGGATGAGATTATCCGTCGTTTCTACGATGCCACCAACAAGATGGCCGATGGTGCTGATAACGAGAGCGAAGTAAACAAGATACGCATGCTCTTTAATCAGGCAAAGATAACCACTGCCTTCCGTCCGGTAACTACAGCTGCCTACGAGAAGAAGATCGAGACTGGTCAGCAAGCAGCCGCTATCGAGCTGGAAGATGGTACTATCATCACCGCCAAGTCGTCACCTCTGTTAGGTTGCAGTGCCGCTCTCCTGATTAATGCCATGAAACATTTGGCAGAGATTGACCACGAGGCCAAGCTGATTCCACAGAGTTTGATTGAACCTGTACAGAAAACAAAGATTGAATACTTAGGTGGTAAGAACCCACGTCTGCATACCGACGAAGTTCTGGTTGCCCTGAGCGTGCTCTCGACACACGACGAAAATTGCCGTCGCGCCTTGGAGCAGCTGCCTAAGCTCCGCGACTGTCAGGTACATACCACAGTAATGCTCAGCGAGGTTGACCGCAAGATCTTCAAGAAACTTGGTTGTGGATTGACATGCGACCCAGTAAAGAAAAAATAAATAACTCGCCTTTTGCGAGATGGACAGTGCTCATCATCGTGGCAACAGCCATGATGATGGGCTATTTTGTTAACGACGTGATGTCGCCTCTCGAAACCATCCTCGAACTGCCCAAGGAACAGGGAGGTTTAGGATGGACACCATCCGATTACGGTTTCTTTTCGGGCGCAGGCAGTTTCATCAATGTATTCCTGCTGATGCTCTTCTTCTCGGGATTGATTCTCGATAAGATGGGTATCCGTTTTACGGGCACCTTAGCCTGCTCGTTGATGGCACTCGGCACGCTGATTAAGTATTATGCCGTAAGCGCTGAATTTGGCAATGATCCCATTGCCTTTTTAGATTATCAGCTACCCCCTTCGGCCGTTTGGGCTTCGTTGGGATTTGCCATATTCGGTGTGGGATATGAGATGACCGGTATCAGCGTTTCAAAAGCGATGGTACGATGGTTTACCGGTCACGAATTAGCCTTAGCCATGGGTATACAGTTAGCCATGGCCCGTTTGGGTACAGCAGCCGCTCTCAGCATATCGGCTCCCATCGCCCGTCACTATACGCTTTCCATGCCGTTACTGATATCGCTATCATTTCTTATTATCGGACTATTAGCATTCTTGGTATTCTGCGTGATGGACCGCAAGCTGGACGTACCTACTCAAACCGATACATCGAACGCCGACGAATTCCATTTCTCCGACATCTGGGTGACATTAAAAAATCCTGGTTTCTGGCTGATTACACTTTTCTGCGTATTATTCTATTCGGCAGTTTCGCCATTTCTCAAGTTCTCAACCAAACTGATGGTAATGAAATACGGCATTGATCCCGACATTGCAGGTTTCTTCTCATCGATAGCTCCCTTTGGTACCATCTTGATGACACCATTGTTTGGCGTCGTATATGATAAATATGGCAAAGGTGTAACCTTAGTAATTACTGGTGCACTCATGCTTACCGCCGTTCACTTCTGTTTTTCACTGCCAATGCATAGCAGCACTATTGCCATTGCGCTAATGGTAATCCTTAGTATAGGCTACTCGCTGGCACCGGCTGCTTTATGGCCCTGCGTACCAAAGATTATTCCATTAAAGTGTTTGGGCACAGCTTACTCTATGATATTCTTTATCCAGAATTTCGGACGTGCTGTGATTCCCATGTGTGTAGGACGAGCAAATGAGATAGATCCTACCTATACCACCTCGATGCTGATTTTTGGATTTACGGCATTAGGAGCAGTAGTAACTGCGATTGCTATGTTGGTAGTAGACAAGAAGAAACACTACGGATTGCAACTACCAAATATCAAAAAGTAAATCGTACAACTAATGGCAAATGGTCGCTAAAACCTCCTTGGTAACGAGGACCAACAAACGTTCTACGTGGTCGATAGCCACCATACTGCAGATCGTCTTCTAACAAAAACTGTGGGGCATGGATAAAAGCTGTGTCCACCTTATTATATATATAGCTACTACCAAGGATATGATCGATACTCTCCCACTCACCCTTATAACGATAAGAGCCACGAACACCATTAGCTCCCTGGGCATATTTGGTTAAGTTTACCAAGCCGTGCTGCTCGTACAATAGCAGACTCGGACTAACAGCACCGTCATTAAAATCACCAGCAATCAGCAGTTTAGCATCGGGCGTGATAGCACGGATAGAATCAATAGATGCACATAGTCGTTCTGCCACAGCCAATCTAAATGGACGACTATGCTTCTCGCCACCAAACTTACTGGGCTGATGCACCACAAACACATGCAACGTATCGCCAGAGACCGTCTCGCCACATGCATACAAAATATCACGTGTTGCACGCATACCCTCAACGGGGGTAACTCGAATAGCGTAACTGCGAATAGGCGCAAACGATGAAGGTGCATAAAGCAATGCCACATCGATTCCACGCTGATCGGGCGAAGAAGTCATGAGATACTGATAATCGGCATTTCGCAACAGAGAACGATGGGTAAAATCGTGCATGACCGAGTCGTTCTCCACTTCACATAGCGCTATCAAATCGGGAATACCAGCATCATCTGACGAACAAGAGAGTATTTCCTGTGCCAGCATATTCAGTTTTTGCCAATACCGCTTTGACGTCCAATGTCTGTCTGATTCAGGCAAGAACTCAGTATCCAACTTACCTGAATCGTGGGTATAGTCGAACATGTTCTCGCAGTTCAACTCCACAAACGTCAAGAAGCCCGATAGCAGCAGACTGAGTATCATTTACGTTTAATTTTCCAGCCAAGACCTGCTACAAGAATACTTGTAATAGGCGACAGAATATTAAAGAAACAATAAGGCAGATAAGTGAGTGTAGCCACGCCAAGCACGGTACTCTGGGTGAGTCCACAGGTATTCCAAGGAACCAGTACCGAAGTTACCGTTGCACCATCCTCGCAACTACGACTCAGCAAGCGGGCCTCGTAGCCTCCTTTCTGATATACATCCTTAAACATAGAACTGGTCAACATAATAGACAGGTACTGATCGGCCGTTGCGATATTGCAGAATATCGATGAGCCTACGGTGGTAGCCACCAGAGAAGCTGTACCACGCACAAAACGCAACACATAACGCATTAAGTCCTGCAACTGTCCGGTTGCCGTCAGCGCACCACCCAATGTCTGTGCACAGATAATCAGCCAGATGGTTGGCATCATGCCCCCCATACCACTGGTATGCACCAGCTCATTCAGCATTGGCACGCCAGTCTCAATATTTGTACTGCCGTAACATACCTGCATCATACCTTTGTAAGATGACAGGAAACCATCGTGACCAGAGATCTGTCGGACCAAATCGGACTGTACCAATAATCCTACTACGGCAGCCAACAGAATAGCCAGGAACAGTACCACCATCGATGGCCAACGGCGCGCAATCATCACTCCTGTCAGTACTGGTACAATCAGTAACCAGGGCGAAATCACAAACGTGTGCTGCAAGCCGTCCATAAACTCCTGCACATTACCATGACCCGATACATTCATCATCAGGCCAGCAACCAGGAAGATAGAAAGCGATACCAAGAACGAAGGCACCGTAGTATAGAGCATATAGCGGATATGCGTAAACAGCGGCGTACCCGATACACTCGATGCCAGTACAGTAGTATCGCTTAATGGCGACAACTTATCGCCAAAGTAAGCACCTGTGATGATAGAACCGGCAATCCAGCCATCATCAAACCCATGTGCCTTACCGATACCCATCAGCGCCACGCCAATGGTAGCTACGGTAGTCCAAGACGAACCGATCATCAAGCTCACCAGTGCACACAGCACACTACTGCTCACCAAGAATACCTCGGGACGGATAATCTGCATACCGTAGTAGATCATCGTAGGCACAATACCCGATACCATCCAGGTTCCACCGATGGCACCGATTAATAAAAGGATAATGATAGCCGGTGTACAACTGGCTATCTTATCCGTTATCTCTTTTTCCAGATTCTCCCATTCCAGTCGTTTGGAGAAATGGCCTATTAATACACTAACAGCCGATGCCACCAACAACGACACCTGACTGGCACCATCTAAAGTTGCGTTGCCAAATACGGCAACGCAACATGTAATGAGTACTATCAGTACTATGAATGGGATAAATGAAATCATTTAGCAAACCTTTTCGAGACGCTTCATCATAGCGAACATGAATACTGCAGCTACCAAGCAAACGCCCAAGAATACACTCCAGCAGATCCAGAGGGGCACTGCACCCCACAGCAATCCACCTACTACAACAAGCTGGTTACCAATGGCAGTGGCAACAAACCAACCACCCATCATCATACCCTTGTACTTTGGAGGTGCTACCTTTGATACAAACGAGATACCCATAGGACTGAGCAGCAACTCGCCGAATGTGAGCACCAGATAAACCATAATGAGCAGGTTAGGTGTAACATCAGCTACATGAACTGCTACAGGGTTACCATCGGCACCAACCTCGGTCTGAGGCATTGGCAGTCCGAATGATGAGAACGCCATCAGCGCATAAGCAATAGCAGCCACAATCATACCATAGGCAATCTTACGAGGAGCCGATGGCTCTTTGCCTTTAGCTGCCAGCGAACCGAAGATAGCCATCGATACTGGTGTAAGAGCTACTACATAGAAGGGGTTGAACTGCTGGAAGATAGGAGCCGATACAGTTACAGTACCGTCGGCATCATACTGTACAAAGAGGAACAGCAGTGCTACCACAATCACAGCCAGTGAGATACCCTTAGCCTTAGATGTCTTTGACTGGAACAGTGAGAACGATGCATACACAATGAATACAACAGCTACCAGATTCCAAACATCGAAGCACATAGCTTGCAGACCCTGAGCGCTCTGGGCAGTAAACTCATCGGCAAAGTAGGTAAGCGACAAACCGTTCTGGTGGAAAGCCATCCAGAAGAAGATTACCACGGCAAATACCAGGCAAAGAGCCACAATACGCTGCTTAGTCTCTTCCTTTGTGAGTTCAGGCTCGGTGCTTGCGGCATCGGTCTGAGCAGCCTTCTTGGTTCCACCCTCAGTATGACGGAAGGTTGAACGGAACATGTAATAGATGGCAATTGAGAGTACAAGCGATGCACATGCCACAGCAAACGAGAAGTGATAAGCATCGTTAGATGAATAACCAAGCACGGTCTCGGCATACTCCTTAATACGGATGGCAGCAGTAGGTGCAAACAGGGCACCGATATTGATAGCCATGTAGAAGATTGAGAAACCGGCATCGCGCTTATCCTTATACTGTGGATCGTTATACAGGTCGCCCACCATTACCTGCAGGTTACCCTTAAACAAACCGGTACCAAAACCAATGAGCAACAGGGCAGCCAGCATTACTACCAATGCCACTGTATCGCCTCCAAGGGGTACCGACAGCAGCAGGTAGCCGGCAAACATAATGATGATACCTGTGGTTACCATCTTTCCGAAACCGAACTTATCGGCCAGGATACCACCAATA
This sequence comes from uncultured Prevotellaceae bacterium, assembly GCA_902789415.1. Lineage (GTDB taxonomy): Bacteria > Bacteroidota > Bacteroidia > Bacteroidales > Bacteroidaceae > Prevotella. Next base: position 52,211 of record CADAOD010000001.1, on the reverse strand, counting down.
AGCGGCAGGAAGTAAACCAGCATCAGGAACGAACTATAGATTGTGCCTGCCATAGCTGGCGACAATCCGTAATTAGCTCTCAAGAAAAGAGCAAACACGGCAAGCATGGTGTAATAACCGAAGCGCTCACCTGTGTTGGCCAAAGCCAACGCGAATAAACCTTTGGGTTGATTTTCGAACATAATTAATTATTTATTTGATTTTAGAATTCTTTGTTCTGATGATGTCAAACAGATAGGTACACTTAACAACGATGTTACCGAAGTTTGAACGCGAAAAATAGTCGCGTTTGGTGTTACCATATATATTTCCTAAACCGTAGTAGTAACGACCTTCTATCATAAAATGACCGAAATGACGATTACTGAACTCCAGACCAGCACCGACGGCAATACCATAGTCGAACTTATTCTCGATAGCCATGGTATCCTGCGCCACCACATGCGAAGCACGCAGATTGCCATACAGATAGTCAGGTCCGAATTTGCCATTATTGATAGCAGGGTTAAAAGCCGGATCGCGCACATCGAAATTACTATCCACCTTATCACTCAGGTAAAAGCCTATCTGGGGACCTAAATGGATAAAGGCCTGCACGCCATTACGTTCACGTCCCCAACCCAATCGGGCCAGCAACGGAATCTGCACGTAGGTCATTTTACGCTGATATTCCAGATTCTGCGAAAGATCGGTATGCAGGGGTACTGGCTGATCGTTCATATCCCAAATCTTTTCCTTCCAACCTATCTGCGCAAAGTTCAGCTCAGCTGTTACGGCACATATACTGCTGAAATATTTCTCACAGGTATAACGGGCCGTAATACCACCGGTAATGCCACCTAACATTGACTGAGGCACCTTTGATACAAACGACACATTACTCATGATATAACCGCCGTTAACACCAACAGCCAAATCATTACGGTAGTCGCCCACCTGAGCAACTGCCGCTGCTATGAAAAAATGGAAAAATGAAAATATAAAAAATATTCGCTTTATCATCCTTACATCACTCATTCTTTAGAACTTAATCGTTTCCACACGGCTATCGCGAGTGTAGTGAACAAATAACTGTGTATGGTTACGCAGTCCGCCATTGCCATAACGCTCAAACTGCAACGGTGTCTGCACATAATCGGGATTACTCTCGTCGCCCAAGAACTTACGACCCTCGCGATGCAAGCCCATCAGGAAAAAGTAAGCATGATCGAAACCGGTAAGTGCAAAGCGTGGCAGATTGTTCTGCATATCGGTATGGAAATTCCAACGGAACTTCTGCTGCAGGCGCTTGGTTGATGCCGACAGTGGATTATAGTAGAACACCGACGGAATGTAGGTGTTAAACTTATAGAAGTTCTCCAGATGCGTACGGGTGTACATCAACCACTCTGTATAACCAAACATGGTAATTAACAAATCAGGATCGGTTACCTTCAAGCCATTCAACTTAGAGAAAGCAACACCCAATTCTGGCGAGCGACCGGTATTCAGTATCACCACATTAGGTTTGGTACGACTAAATGCCTTTGAGAAATCACTCTCGCCCGACTTCAAATTGGTAATATTGCATGTCATATTCTGCTGCTCCAACTGGCGGCGCAGAGCTGTGGTAAACTCACCCTTATTACTGGTAGAATCGTTGCAGTCGATAATGACTGTATGGTAGTTCTTGAATCCTTTTACAAAATGCTCGATAGTGGCCGAGTTCTGGGTAATATGACTCTGGTACACTTGATAGATGTACTTATTATCGGCTAACTGGGGCGCATTGATTGAGAACGGAATAAGAAGTTTAATCTTATGCTTCTCGACAAATGCCGACAGAGCAGCCATCTGCTTAGAGTAGAGCGGACCGATAATCAGGTCGCACTTGGCAGCAGCCTCATCATTCAGTATCTGGTTGATATTACCGTCCTCAGCGGCATTCCAAGCATGAATATCAACAGAAATGCCACGCTGTTTCAGACTGTCGCAAGCCATCAATACGCCACGATAGTATTCCACCATGCGTTTGCCATCGCCATTCACATTGTGCAGCGGCAGCATCACACCCAAACGGATGGCACGCTTACGTACATCATCCACGGCATCCATATCGGATTCTTTTACCACAGGGGCAGCTACCTGCTGGGTAGCAAACGGAATCTTCAGCACGTCGCCCTTCTTCAACTCATAGCCTGGTGTGTTCATCTCGGGGTTAGCCTTCATCAGCTGCTCGATAGTGATATCGTACATACGCGATATGCCGAAGATGGTTTCCTTCTTCTTCACTTTATGCAATCCACGTATCTGTCCACTCTCTTGCGCCGAGGCCACACCAACTGCCAAACAGAGGGCGACTAAGAACAAAAAATATCTTAAAACTCGCGTCATATTTTCAAAATTTAGTCATTTCGCGTACAAAAGTACTAAATAATTATCAAATATCAATTGTGAATTATCAATTTTTTAGTATCTTTGCACTTTAAATGAGTAAAAAATGATATTTCGACAGATAATTCTAACCGTTTTGGTCATGTTTGCTTCGCTTTCGGTCTGCGCACAGACTGATTCGACAGTCACCGATTCGACTACCACTACTGGCGCCGAAAGTAAGCTGATTATGCCGAACACCTTTACTCCAAATAACGATGGGCATAACGACATTTACAAGGCCAAAGAGTACCGTAACCTTTCGGAGTTCCGCGCGTACATATTTAATAGATGGGGACAGAAGCTCTATGAGTGGACAGACCCTGCCGAAGGTTGGGATGGAACCTACAATGGTAGCGACGTAAAACCTGGTGTTTACTTTGTGCTGGTTAAAGCTCGTGGCACCGACGATGTGATATACAACATACGCAAAGACGTAAACTTACTAAGAGGAGATGAACAGAGAAGATGAAAAGATAAATGTGTACGGTGCTCGCGTACACAACTTAAAGAATATTGATGTAGAGATTCCCCGCAACTCGCTTACGGTGATTACGGGCTTGAGCGGCAGCGGCAAATCGTCGCTAGCCTTCGACACCATCTTTGCCGAAGGTCAGCGCCGCTATATCGAAACATTCTCGGCCTATGCCCGCAACTTCTTAGGCGGTATGGAGCGCCCCGATGTGGATAAGATTACCGGTCTGTCGCCAGTTATCAGCATCGAGCAGAAGACCACCAACAAGAATCCACGTTCAACCGTCGGCACCACCACCGAGATTTACGACTATCTGCGTTTGCTCTTTGCCAGAGCCGGTCGTGCCTACAGCTTTGCCACAGGCGAGGAGATGGTACGCTACACCGAAGAGCGTGTACTGGATATGATTATGCACGACTATGCCGGACATAAAATCTACATTCTGGCACCACTCGTTCGCAGTCGTAAAGGTCATTACCGCGAACTGTTCGAGAGTATGCGCCGCAAGGGCTATCTGCACATCCGTGTGGATGGTCAGATGCTTGATATTGTACAGGGCATGAAGGTGGATCGCTACAAGAATCACGATATTGAAGTGGTGGTTGACAAACTCAAGGTTCCCGATACGCCCGATGAAGAGCGCCTCAAGAAGTCTATCTCGCTGGCCATGAAACAGGGCGATGGACTTATCATGATTCTCGACCAGGACACTGGCTCTGTGAAGCATTTCTCCAAGCGATTGATGTGCCCCACCACAGGCATCAGCTATAGCGATCCTGCCCCCAACACCTTCTCGTTCAACTCGCCCCAAGGCGCTTGTCCGCACTGTAAGGGTTTGGGTGTTATCAACGAGATCGACCTCGACAAGGTGATTCCCAACAAGCAGGCTACCATCCGTGAGGGCGGTATTGTGCCATTAGGTAAATACAAGAACCAGATGATTTTCTGGCAGGTTGAGGCTATATTAAAGAAGTTCGAGTGCGACCTTAATACCCCTATTGCCGAAATCCCCGATGATGCCATGACCGAGTTGCTCTATGGTTCATTAGAAGATGTACGCATAGACAAGGAGCTGGTACACACATCGAGCGACTATTTTGTAGCGTTTGATGGCATCATCAAATACCTGCGTGGTGTGATGGAGAACGACGATTCATCAGCCGGACAGAAGTGGGCCGATCAGTTCCTGGCCGAAATTACCTGTCCAGAGTGTCACGGTCAGCGATTGAATCGCGAGGCCCTCTCCTATACGTTCGGTGGTCGCAACATAGCCGATCTGGCCAATATGGACCTGATTGATTTGCGTAAGTGGATTGACGAACTGGAAATTGGAAAGAATTTATCGAAACAAGAATATACCATCGCCAAGGAGATTCTGAAGGAAATCAAGACCCGTTTGGATTTCCTGCTTGATGTAGGTCTCGACTATCTGTCGCTCAACCGCCAGTCGGCTACACTGTCGGGTGGTGAGAGTCAGCGCATTCGCCTGGCCACACAGATTGGCTCGCAACTTGTGAATGTGCTTTATATTCTGGACGAGCCCTCTATTGGTTTGCACCAGCGCGACAACGAGCGACTCATCAACTCGCTCAAGGAACTACGCGACATAGGTAACACCGTGATTGTAGTAGAACACGACGAGGATATGATGCGTAGTGCCGATTATATTGTAGATATCGGTCCACGTGCCGGTCGTAAAGGTGGCGAGGTGGTGTTCCAAGGCACCCCAGCCGAGCTGTTGAAGACCAATACCCTCACAGCCCAATACCTCAACAAATCGCTCACCACTCACGTTGCACCGCTCACCCCAAGAAAGGGTTCTGGTCAGAGTCTGGTGCTGAAGGGTTGTACAGGTAATAACCTCAAGCATATCGATGCCGAATTCCCATTGGGTAAGCTCATTGTGGTTACCGGTGTGAGCGGCTCGGGTAAGAGTACCCTCATTAACGAGACGTTGCAGCCCATTCTGTCGCACCACTTCTATCGCTCGCTCAAGCGCCCCATGCCCTACGAGAGCATCGAAGGGCTAGACCTTATAGATAAGGTGGTAAGCGTAGATCAGAGTCCTATCGGTCGCACCCCTCGTTCTAACCCAGCCACTTATACAGGCGTTTTCAGCGATATCCGTTCGCTGTTCGTAAACCTGCCTGAGGCTAAGATTCGTGGTTACAAGCCTGGCCGATTCTCGTTCAACGTCAAGGGTGGCCGTTGTGAAACATGTGGCGGAAACGGATATAAGACCATCGAGATGAATTTCCTGCCCGACATCCAGGTGCCTTGCGAGGATTGTCATGGCAAGCGATATAATCGCGAAACCCTTGAGGTGCGATATAAAGGCAAGTCGATAGCCGATGTGCTCGACATGACCATCAATCAGGCTGTGGAGTTCTTCGAGAACGTGCCCGACATCCTACGTAAAATCAAGAGCATACAGGATGTAGGCTTAGGTTATATCAAGTTAGGCCAGCCCTCCACCACCCTCTCTGGTGGTGAGAGTCAGCGCATCAAACTGGCTACCGAACTCTCAAAACGCGATACAGGTAAAACCATGTATATTCTCGACGAGCCCACAACCGGTCTGCATTTCGAGGATATCCGTATCCTGATGCAGGTGCTGCAACAGTTGGTGGATCGTGGCAACACTGTGATTATCATCGAGCACAACCTTGATGTAATCCGTCAGGCCGACTGGATTATCGATATCGGTCCAGAAGGCGGTCGCGGTGGTGGCGAGATTCTCTGTGCCGGCACACCCGAACAAGTAGCCAAGAGCAAAAAGGGATATACCCCGCGATTCATCAAAGATTTACTCTAACAAGATAACGTTTACGTAGATTTTACGTTGCTATAAGTTTGTAGTTTTGCGCTTTTGTTGTATATTTGCAGCAAAATTGCAAGACTGCAAACTAATAAACGTTACTAAATACAGATGATTAAACGATTTTTTCAGATTGTGATGCTCTGCGTGCTGACACCTCTGTTAGCAGCTGCTCAGCAGTGGGACGAGGCTCAGTATCGTCAGATTGAGCAGAGTATCCGTACCCCTCAATTTGCCGACAAGGCATACGTAATCACTAAGTATGGCGCTAAGACCAACAATACAGCAGCCAAGAACCAGAAAGCCATCCAGAAGGCTATCGACCTCTGCTCGAAGAAAGGCGGCGGTCGCGTAGTAATTCCCGCTGGTCAGAAGTTCCTGACAGGTGCCATCCAACTGAAGAGTGGTGTGAACCTGGAGGTACAGGAAGGTGCCGTACTCGAGTTCGCCTTCCAGCCAGAGCTCTACCCCATCGTAGAAACCTCATGGGAGGGTTTGGAATGCTTTAACCTCTCGCCTTGTGTATATGCTTTCAAGGCTAAGGATATTGCCATTACCGGTAAGGGAACCATTGATGGTGGCGGCAGCAACGACACATGGTGGCCTTGGAATGGTAATCCACATTTTGGTTGGAAAGAAGGCACCATCAGTCAGCGTGGCGGTTCACGTGCCCGACTGTTAAAGGATGGTGAGGATGGTATACCTATGTATAATGAGAAAGGTGAGCGTAGCCCAGAGCGAGTGTTTACAGCCAAGGATGGTCTGCGCCCTCAGTTGGTAAGCTTTAACAAGTGCGAAGGTATTCTGTTGGAGGATGTAACGCTGCTGCGTTCGCCCTTCTGGGTGATTCATCCCCTGCACTCTACCGATATCACTGTTCGTCGTGTAAAGATGATTAACGACGGTCCTAACGGCGACGGCTGCGACCCAGAGTGCTGCGACCGTGTGCTGATAGAGGACTGTTTCTTTAACACCGGCGACGACTGTATCGCTATTAAGAGTGGACGTAACCGCGATGGACGTGAGCGTAACATGCCATCAAAGAACATCATCATCCGCAACTGCGAGATGAAGAACGGTCATGGTGGTGTGGTAGTTGGTTCAGAGATTTCGGGCGGATGCCAGAATGTGTATGCCCACGATTGTGTGATGGACTCACCTGAGTTGGAACGTGTACTGCGTATCAAGACCAACAGCTGCCGTGGTGGTATCATCGAGAATATCAACATGCGTAATATTACCGTTGGTAAGTGTAAGGAGAGTGTACTGAAAATTAACCTCGACTACGAGCACAACGAGATTTGCTGCCGTGGCTACTACCCCATCGTACGCAACGTATATATGGAGAATGTCACCAGTCAGGAGTCGAAATACGGCGTACAGATTATCGGACTGGACGAGGATACATTTGTTTACGACATCAACGTAAAGAACTGTCATTTCAACGGTGTAAAGAGCGGTAACTTTATGAGCGGCAAGACCCGCAACGTAAACTTCGACCGTTTGTTTATCAATGGTTCGCTTGCACTGCTCAAGGCCCCTTATCAGAACTACTCTGAGTGGATGACCTACAGCGAGATGCAGCGCACCCCTAAGAGCTTTTTGCTCGACTTTTCGCAGAAACCCAAGTGGAGCTATGTAATGGGTATTGAACTGGAAGGTATGCTCGACACCTATCTTAAATATGGTGGCGAGGATATCCGCAAGTACTGTCAGGAATATACCGATACGATGATTAACACCAAGGGCGATATCCGTGGTTATAACATCCTGGATTACAACCTTGATAATATCCGTACCGGTCATTTCGTAACCCGCATGTATCAGCAGTGGCCCGAGGCTAAGAACCTGGCTGCCATGAAGACCATGATGAAGCAGTTGCAGAACCAGCCCCGTACGATAGCCGACAAGGTATATTGGCACAAGGCCATCTACGCTTACCAAGTATGGTTGGATGGCATTTTCATGGGTCTGCCCTTCCGCACACTTACTGCACCTATCACCACAACAGCCAAAGATGCTAAGAAAGGTGCCATCAATAAGATTTATGACGATGCTGTAAACCAGCTGAAGATAACCTACGAGCGCACACTCGACCCCAAGACAGGTCTGAACCGTCATGCTTACGACGAGACCCGCAACACTTTCTGGGCTGATAAGACAACAGGTCTTTCACAGCACTGCTGGGGCCGTGCGCAGGGTTGGTACTCGATGGCACTCATCGAGGTGCTCGATGCCCTGCCCGAGAACTACGCCCGTCGCCAGGAAGTGATCGACCTGCTGAAGAAGGATCTGGATGCCGTTATCAAATGGCAGGACAAAAAAACAGGCGTTTGGTATCAGGTGATGGATCAGCCAGGTCGCGAGGGTAACTACTTAGAGTCAACTTGCTCGTCGATGTTTGCCTACGTATTGCTCAAGGCATACAACAAAGGTTACCTGGGCACCAAATATCGCGATGCCGGTATCAAAGCTTATAAAGGTATCATTAATAACTTTATCCGCGTAAACGAGGATAAGACCATCTCGCTCACCCAGTGTTGTTCGGTAGCAGGACTCGGTCCGGCAGCCACGCCCGAGGTGCAGGCGGCCTTGAAGAAGATAAACCCCAAGGCAAAGGTAAACGAGAATACCCGACGTGATGGCGGCTATAATTACTACCTGTCGGAACCTATCCGCGATAACGATGCCAAAGGTGTGGGTCCGTTTATCTGGGCCTCGCTCGAAATGGAACAGTTAGGATACAATATCAACAACGTGACGGCCTCTATAGACCGTCACGCTGTTGTTAATCGCAATAACCCCATCATCACCAAAACCGATGCCCTGTCGTCGCTATCGGTAGGCAACGGTCATTTTGCAACTACCGTGGATATAACTGGTTTACAGTCGTACCCCGAGGATTACAAACAGGGTGTACCCCTCTGCGCCATGAGCGATTGGGGCTGGCATCAGTTTCCTAACACCAAAGGTTTGAAACCCTCAGAATCGGAGAAGGCTTTTGACTTCGGACATGGTCATCAGGAAGTATATGCTGTAGAATACAAGAAAGCAGAAGATGGTCGGCACAAAGAGGCTACTGAGTATCTTCGTGTTAACCCACACCGCTTAAACTTGGGTGCCCTTGGCTTACACTTCACCGATGCTAACGGCACACCTATCGCCTTGAATCAGCTTACAAATATCCGTCAGGAACAGAAGTTGCTAGATGGTGAGATTGAATCGGTGTTTACAGCCGATGGTCAGAAAGTTGAGGTTACTACAGGTGTTCACCCTGCTAAAGATGCGTTGTATGCTCGAATCGTGAGCCCATTGCTTAAGGCGCAGCGTGCCACCATCCACCTACGTTTCCCCTATCCTACCGGCAAGCATGCCGATGATGCCAGCGATTGGAACCAGCCCGACAAGCACCAGTCGGTGATTGTAGAGCAAAGCGCACAAAAAGCCCTGATTAAGCGTACCATAGATGCCACCACCTATTACGTACTACTGCAGTGGGAAGGTCAGGCTACACTCAACCAATGTGATAATCACGAGTTTGAATTGACCGCGAACGAGGATGTGCTCACCGTTTCAGCCGAATACCTTAGCACCTTGCCTACCACTCAGGCGTTGGCTTTTGAGTATGACCAGTATCACAAAGCCACATTACGTCATTGGGGTGCCTGGTGGAATGCTGGCGCTATCGTTGATTTCTCGCAATGCACCGATCCTCGAGCCAAAGAGCTGGAGCGTCGTGTAGTACTCTCACAATATCTTACAAAGATTAACTGTGCCAACAATATGCCACCACAGGAAACTGGACTTACCTATAACTCTTGGTTCGGTCGCCCACACTTAGAGATGACTTGGTGGCATGCTGTCGACTTCACACTTTGGAACCGTCCTGAGGTAGTAGCACAGATGCTGCAGTGGTATAACACAGTCGCTTATCCCGTAGCCCGACAGATTGCCCAGCGACAAGGCTTTAAGGGTGTACGCTGGATGAAGATGACCGACCCGTGGGCTGGCGAAGCACCATCAAATACCGGTTCGTTCCTCATCTGGCAGCAACCACACTACATCTATCTGGCCGAAGAAATGTATCGTGCTAAACCTACAGCCGAGACATTGAAAGCCTACGGCGAGCAGGTAGAAGCCACAGCAGAGTTTATGGCCGATTATGTTACTTACGATGCCAAGCAGAAGCGTTACATCCTGAAAGGCGCCACCGCCATGCAGGAGTGCATGACCAAGGACATCTCGTACAATCAGCCCTTTGAGTTGGCCTACTGGCAGTACGGTTTGAAGGTGGCCCAGCAGTGGCGCGAACGCCAAGGCAAGGCACGTATCGCCAAATGGGATGACATCATTGCCAAGCTGTCGCCCCTGCCTGAGACCGATGGCATTTATATCGCTGGCATACAGATAGGTAGTGACAAGAACCACGAGGCATTCGACCCCTTTGATGCTACCAGCAAGAAAGTTGAGACCTTTGCCGATAAGTGCCGTAACGACCACCCCGCCGTGTTGGGTGCTTGCGGTTTACTCCCCGCTTCAACCTTATATAATAAGGAACAGATGCAGCACACCCTCGACTGGGTGATGCAAAACTGGAACTGGCAAACCACCTGGGGATGGGATTACGGTATGATTGCCATGACAGCTGCCCGTTTGGGACAACCCGAGACAGCCCTCAAGGCACTGCTCATTGATACACAGAAGAATACCTATCTGCCAAGCGGTCACAACTTCCAGACTGCCGACCGTCTGCGCATCTATCTGCCAGGCAATGGTGCCCTGCTCACAGCAGTGGCCATGATGTGTGCCGGTTGGGATGGCTGCAACCAACCACTAAACCCAGGATTCCCCAAAGACGGTAGTTGGAACGTGCGCTGGGAAGGGTTACAGAAAATGCAATAAAGTGCATTTTAAATGACATTTTCGATTGTGTGCGATAACACCCCTGCATAACGTAAACGTTTGCAGGGGATTTCTTATAAAAAAGTATACATTGTTTCACAATTAATAATACTTTTGCACCTGTAAAGTTCTGCAAGGAGCTTAAAACGCTAAATATTTAACTCTATATAATTAATTTAAGTAAAACTAAAACTAACGTTCGTATGAATCATCAAATCAAAAGAGCCTCTATGGCTTTGCTTTTATCTGTGTTCTGCTTCGTAGCTTATGCTCAGAAGACTATCACAGGTACAGTGAAGGATGCATCAGGTGAACCTATGATTGGTGTAAGCGTAGTTGTCGATGGTACCACTATCGGTGGTGTAACCGACTTCGACGGTAATTTCACCATTCAGCGCGTTCCTGAAAAGGCCGTCCTCAAGATTTCTTACATCGGTTTCAAGGAGCAGAAGATTTCTGTAGCCGGTAAGAACAGTATTAACGTTACCATGCAGGAAGATGCTGCTGCACTCGACGAGGTGGTAGTAGTAGGTTATGGTACGATGAAGAAGAAAGACCTGACCGGTTCGGTTTCTTCTGTAAGAACCGACGATCTGGCTAAGGTAGCTGGAGCTAACGCTCTTTCAGCCATGCAGGCAAAGGTTCCTGGTGTTGACCTTCAGCAGAGTGGCGGTGGTGAGGCCGGTGCCGGTGTGAGCATGACCCTGCGTGGTAACCGCTCACTGTTGGCTGGTAACGGTCCGCTGGTTATTGTGGATGGTGTAGAATATGGTTCTACCCTCGATATCCCTGCTACCGATATTGAGTCGATGGATATCCTGAAGGATGCCGCTTCTACCGCTATCTATGGTACCAAGGGTGCTAACGGTGTTATCCTGATTACCACCAAGCGCGGCTCAGCCGGAAAGACCAGAGTTAACTTTAACGGCTATCTCTCATTCAACGGTGCCACGGGTATCGTAAAGCCTATGTATGGCGATAAGGAGGTGCAGCGCCTGATCGACAAGAAAAACTACGAGACTGCTGCCGCCAACGGTTGGAACTTCAGCAACAGCGCTACTGCCGCTGACGTGCTGACATTCAACCTCGATGACGGTACACCAACACTGGATATATATAACGATAAGAGCTATACCGACTGGCTCGACATAATTCTCGACAACAGCGTATCTCAGAACTACGAGGTTTCTGTACAGGGCGGTAACGAGAAGACCAACTTCAACGTGTCATTAGCCGCTATGGATGACAAGGGTTTGATGAAGGGCGATGAGTTCAACCGCTACACCGGTCGCATCAACCTGGATCATCAGATCAACCGCATCGTGAAGATCGGTGCCAGCCTGTCGTACGCTTACAAGAGCAACGACAAGCGTAACGGCGGTGTTTATAACCAGGCTCAGAAGATGACCACCATCACTCACGCCTATCTGAATGACGGTTCAATCAACGCTACTCCTAACCCCTGGTATGCAGCTCACTGTTCACCGCTGCTCGACGAGGATGGTGCTTATCAGCGCAACATCGAGAGCAGCCGTTTCTTCGGTAGTGGTTATCTGCAGCTCAATCCTATCAAGGGTCTGATGCTGAAGTCGCAGTTCACACTCGACCGCAGCACATCACGCACTGGAACCTACCAGGACTATCACAGTCAGGCTCGCTACCAGTCGCCTACCACTACCTATATCGCTAACGACCGCAGCACTGGTACTAAGTATGTATGGCAGAACACTGCCAACTACAACAAGACCATTGCTAAGCACGATATGACTTTCCTGCTGGGTCACGAGATGTCACAATACGTATCTGAGAGCAGCAGCATCTCTGGTGTTGCCGGTTCTGAGAGCTACAAGAAGAGCGGCTTCTACGATGTCAGCAAGATTCAGTCACCTCTTGTAAGCACAGGCTACACCAAGAGCTCTATGCTTTCATTCTTTGCCCGTGCCAACTACTCATACGATGGCAAGTACCTGTTGCAGGCATCGGTTCGTGCCGATGGTTCTTCAGTACTCGCCGAAGGTCACAAGTGGGGTTACTTCCCATCAGTAAGTGCCGGTTGGCGTATCTCCGAGGAGAAGTTCATGCAGGGCACCAAGTCATGGCTCGATAACCTGAAATTCCGTGTATCTTGGGGTCTCTCTGGCAACTCAGCCATCTCTGCCTACCAGACACTGGCTACCATCAAGAGCATCGTGCCAAACTCTACCGACAAGGCACCTATGACCATGGCTAATCCTAAGCTGACATGGGAGAAGACAGCTGCCCTCGACTTCGGTCTCGACTTCGCGTTCCTCAATGGCCGCATCTATGGTAGCATCGACTACTACAATAGCCATACCTATGATCTGCTGTACTACAAGACAGCCCCTGCCTCTTCGGTATTTACCAGCACTATCTCGAATGTGGGTAAGACCAAGGGCCACGGTCTCGAGATTTCACTGGGCGCACAGCCTGTGAAGACCAAGGATTTCACTTGGGATCTGAGTGCCTCTGCCACCTTCGCCCGCGACGAGGTGGATGAGTTGGCCGACGGTATCGAGCAGGTAGTATCAGGCACCAGCATTCTGAAGCTGGGCGAGCCTGTATCAGCTTTCTACACTTACGACATGGACGGCTGCTGGGGTATTGGCGAGTTCGACAAGTATATGGCTGCTCACCCCAACTTCGAGAAGCCAATGGCCGACTATGGCGATCCTGGTACACCAAAGGTGATCGACGTGAATGGTGATGATAAGATTGACGATAGCGATAAGACTATCTACGACCGCTCACCAAAGGCTATCCTGGGTCTCAGCTCTACCTTTACTTATAAGGACTTCTCGCTGAGTATTCAGACCATGGCCCGTCTGGGTGGCTATCTGAGCTACAGCGGCTACGGCCTCTACCTGTATGACAATGCCAACTGGGGCGACCTGAGCTACTGGACACCAGAGAATCAGGGTGCCGACATCCCATCGCCAGGTGCTACAGGTTCTTCACCTACATACTTCAAGAACAACATCCAGATCCAGAAGGGCGACTACTTCAAGATTAAGGACATCACCCTGTCGTACAACCTGCCCAAGAACCTCGTCAAGAAGGTTTACATGAGCAATGTTCGAGTATATGGTTCGCTGAAGAACTACTTCACATTCAGTCATTTCGACAACTACGACCCAGAGCGTGGCGGTTCGGTGAACTTCCCACTGATGAAGCAGGTAGTAGTAGGTCTTAACGTAACTTTCTAATCACTTATAATGATCATCGATATGAAAAAGATATATAGCATGTTATTTGCGGCCGCTGCCTTCAGCTTCGCTGCAACCTCCTGCTCAGACTTCCTGGACGAGGAGAACAAGACCGGTGAGACTGCCGACCTGGCCTACAATACCGTTTCGGGTATCGACGGCCTCATCCAGTCGGCTTATACCTACACACACGGTTGGTGGGGTAAGGAGCCATCGCTGGGTCTTGCAGAAATGGGTTCAGACCTGTTCTACTTTGGCTACGACAACAAACAGAAGTCGCTGCTGAAGTACGACATCACGGCCGAAGCTCTTGGTAACAACGTAGCCGACAACCCCTGCTTGGACGAGTACTGGGAGATGTTCTACGCTGGCGTAGATGTATGTAACAACGCACTGAAGTATGTGCCTACCTGCACCGTGATCGACGATATCAAGAAGGCGGCCTATCTGGGCGATGCCTACTTCCTGCGTGCCCTCTACTATTCGCAGATGGTGGCTATGTGGGGACCTATCCCTTACAATGCCGAGCCTATCAACTCGATTAACAACAATCCTGTTCGTGTGCCCGAGGCTGAGGTCTATGGTCATATTCTGGATGACTTGAAACAGTCGATGGACAACTATAAGAAGGCCAACATCATGGATGGTAAGTCGGCCACTGCCGATGGTCGTGCCTACTACTATTCAGCCGAGGCCCTCTATGCCCGCGTAGCCCTCTACGCTGCATCTTGGTTGGGTGCCAATGCCGTCAGCGGTTATGGCAATCTCTATACCGAGGCTCTGAATGCTGCCAATGATGTGATCAACAACTCTGGCGCGAAGTTCTACAGCCGTTTCAGCGACACTTGGAATATGAACAATGAAGAGGCAACCACCAATACCGAGAACCTCTTTGCCGTTCACTACTCTAACGATCTGAACGCCGGTCGCGACAACTGCGTGCCTTACCGTTTCTCAAGCGAGGGTACTGGCAATTTCAACTCACTCATCACCCGTACCGGTTATAATCGTAACGGTGGTAGTGCCTCACTGCTGATGTTCGTATCACTCTGGAACAACGGTTGCGACGATATCGGTCCTAACGGACAGAAGAACAACTCTATCTTCTTCCGTATGGCAGCCGGTAAGACCACCATCAAGAGCAAGAGCACAGGTAAGGATGTTGAGGTTGGTAAGTACTACTCTCCTTACGGCCGTGGCTTCACCCGCTACCTGCCTTCACTCTATCTCTGGCAGATTCTGGATGAGATCAAGGGTACCGACCAGCGTTACAATGGCACCCTGCTCACCGAATATCGCGTACATCCCGACCTGGCTGGCAATGCTGCCAACTATCCTAAGATGGCCGATCAGACTTACAAGACCTACGACGAGGCTTACGCCGAGGATGGTAACTACTTCAACGGTGGTGTTATTGGTATCCAGTACGCCCTGATGGATGGTAACTCAGCCGAGGGTCAGGCTCTGCAGGCCGAGGCCAAGGACAAGTATCGCTTGCAGTTCGCATTCGGTGGCGACATTCCTGTTTACACCTCTGGCGATCCTGCTACAGCCCTGCCTACCGAGGGTGGAAAGGCTAAGAGCGATGTATATGGCGACGCCCGCTACAAGAACGAGAAGATTGAAGGTCGCCGTTCGTTCCCTGGCATCAAGAAGTTCCTTGATGATCAGTACGAAGAGGATTATCCTACCTTCGATATCTCACACCGCGACATCATGGTACTGCGCTTAGCCGAGATGTACCTGATTAAGGCCGAGGCTGAGCTGGCAACAGGCGGCGATGCCCTGAAGACCATCAACCAGCTGCGCGCAGCCCGCGCCATCGCTGGCAAGGACAATTCCATCAGCGGTACCGTTACTATCGAGACTATCCTGAAGGAGCGCGCCATCGAGCTGTGCGGTGAGTACCAGCGCTGGTTCGACCTGAAGCGTACCCACACCCTCATCGACCACGTGAAGAAGTACAACGCCCAGGCCAGTGGCAACATTGCCCTGAAGCACTACTACCGTCCTATCCCACTCTCTGAGTTGGAGTCGGTTACCAACCGTGGCGATGTAGCTGTAACACAGGATGCCAACGGCGTACTGCAGTACAGCGCAACACAGGAAACCATGTGGCAGAACCCAGGTTATTAATCCTATAATAACCATCAAATAAAAAGTAGCTTTCCGACCATCGGGAAGCTACTTTTCGTTTATAAACAAGTTACTTATTGCTAAGTAAAAAGTTACTTTTCAGGGCTGAAGTGTTACAGCCATCAATCCAATCACCACATCATTGGATAGCGTGCGGATGGTGAGCGATTTCAAACGTTTCTGCGCATTGAGCGGCATCTCTAACATTTGTCCTGCACCGCCAGGGATATCGCGACCGTAATCGCCACCCAACTGGATGATGCTACCCAAGTTACGACTCACATCACCTGTACTGAAGCAGACACGATATGGTCGAGGCTGCGGAGCGTTGAACGCCATACCATCAATATAGTAATCCTGCTCGATGGGGCACCAGTTATCAGGGTTTCGCAATGCCAACGTATCAGTAGTACCATCGGTATAGGCCACAACCACCAAGCCATTGTCTATCCTACTCTGCATGTGGTTGGTAGAGCCAGCCATCAGCAGATAAGCCTTTTGGGCCTTACCCTTCAAGGGGATGGTAACAGCATCGGGGTAGTTATCCCACAAACTGGTGTAGATGATATTCTGTCCCTTTTGCGGGGTACTGAAAGGAATGCCAGCCATGTTAAACACACCGTTCACGATTTTGGTACGGAACACAGAGTCGTTAATCTCGGCTGTCTTCTTGGGATGACACCATTCGCCTATGCCCTGCACAGGTATTTGCAAAGTGGTGGTTTGTGGGCGCGGACTAACATACTTGTTCTTAAAGATATCGCTCACGTTCGCATTATAATACTTTGCCAACTTGACGGGATTCAACTCCATATCATATTCAAAAACCTGAGTTTTAGACGTTGAGCCAGCTATATCCTTGTACGCGCCGCCACCTAAGTTCTGACGGAAGATGATTTGCAAAGGCTGACGGAAGTTCTGAGTGATTTCAACACGAACCTTGCCATTCTGACGTGTGTACTTGTACGACAAGTAGGGTGTTTTTACGCTGGCACTATCCCACTCGGTAGGGAATCCTGGACGGATGATACACTTGCCATCAAGCGCCTGTGGTATAATACCAAACAATCCCTGCAACAGCGTACGACTGCTGATACCAATGCAATCGCCAAAGTCGCGATAGCACTCGCCTCGCGCCGCATCGTAATGACTAATCTGTCCGAAGTTGGCAGGACTCTGTCCGTAATACATCTGATCCAGGATATTAGCCTTCATCAGCTGGTAGCCCTCTTCGGCACGTCCAGCCTCAAAATAAGCCAAAGCCGTGTGCATTACCTCGGCAGCAGCCACATTATTAATGCTCCAGCTGTAAGGCATCCAGTTGCTGGTGGCTATCGTTTGCAAGCCCGACTGCTCCACGGGGATGTGCGGTATTTTACGGGTTACCCAGCTGGTAGCCTGATAAGCCTGTTCAGGGGTGCAGGCACCACAGTCGATGGGGGTGTAGATACTCCACACGGCGGGATTATCGTGGGTGCGTTTCAAGCCCATGGCATCCTGATATTCTGCCCACACACCTGATTTAGGCAGCCATAAACGCTGATTCATGGCCTGCAGGATGGCCTCAGCCTCATCACGATAGGGTTGCGGATTCTCGCCAATCAACTCAGCAATACGGGCAGCCAACTTGTTACCGCGATAGTTGTAGGCCGAACTATGAGTAACGGCACCACCACTATAGTAGAGTGCATCGCTGGCCCAGATGCAGCAATAAGCATCGTAAAGATGATCGCCATCGGCATCGTAGTTGCGTTTCTCCCATGCCAGATGCGACTTGAGTACAGGCCACATCTTTCGCATATAAGCGGTATCGGCATCGTATTGGAAGTGCCACAGCAGCTCGTCGATATAGTTCAGGTTCATATCGTAATGGTGCATCTGATCGTTACGTTCAGGGTTTCGACAGATGTAGCCATCGCTATACATCTGCGTGCCCCAACGCTTCTCGGCACGAGCCATGTTTAACGTTGAATCTTGTGAGGGATGCGAGATAGTAGCAGGCACATGGGTTACCTGACTCTTGGCGTAGGCATCGAAATGATTCACTGCCCTATCTTGCCAACCCAACACATCGCCTAAATAACCAGCACGCCAACCAGCCAACGGCATGCGCCAACCAATGCAACCATGCAACCACGTTTGTCCGTCCCAATCACCATCGGCAGCCAGTACAAGAGCGCCTCCTAAGGTATTGATATAGGCATCGGGGGTAGAAAACTGTATGCGATCGGCCAACTGCTCGTAATAGCGTTGGGCAGCGGCAAACTGCTTGGCGCCATCAGCTGCCGCCAGCGGTTTCATCACGTTCACATCTACCAGCATGTAAGCGGTGTTGCCATCCAGCACCACTTCGGCGGTTTGCAGCACCTCGCCTTTGGGTTCCAGCACGCCAGGCTTATCGGCACCTATATCGCCATTCCTGCTGAGTTTAGGCTGAACAATCTCGCACACCAAAGCCTTGATACGAGCGCTCCCCTCCAGTCCTGATGAAACAAACTGCCAAATGGCCGTCTCGCTATCGGGCAAGGCGACAACACGGATGGTTAGCTGCGCCCCTCCCCAGCCCGTAAGCTTGTAGATGCGCTGACCATTCACATAGCTGGCCGTACAAGGACTGACCTGTTCAAGCGGATAGTCGGTACCATCCACCTGGGCCACCAGTCGGATATTACGATGATAGCCTTTCTTTACTACAGCAAAGATAGGCCGGTCGCTGGTTTCCAAGCGCCAATCGGAATGACTACCATACAAGGCACGGGTATAGCGGTTGTTACCATTTGTACAAACAAAATCGCCCCCCGCACCTGGCTGATATTGCAAGGTGCGAGGAGCGGGGGTGCCATGGGTTTGGCACATAGCGGATAGCGGGACCATGCCCACTAATCCGACTATAGCTACCAATAATTTACTCATTAGCAGGGGCGCTTCTTGGGCAGGTTGAATGCGTCCTGTACTTCCTTCATCTGTGCATCGGTCATGCCATCGGGCTCTGAACCCATTGACTTGGCACACATATAGATGTTGGCTGCCTTACAGAGCACGTCGGTCTGGTCGAAGGCATCCATAATATCAGTACCAACGGCTACGGTACCATGCTTCTCCCACAGTACCACGTCGTGGGTCTTTATCTGCTCGAGTGTGGCCTCGGCCAATGCTACCGATGATGGCATAGCGTAAGGTACAATACCGATACCAAGTGGTGCAAATGCCAGTGTCTCGGGAATCATCGACCACAGTACACGTGTCATCTCATCGCCCTTCAGGAAACGCTGGATATGACTCATAGCAACCAGTTCGATGGGGTGCGTATGCAGGGTAGCTTTGTAGCTCGAACCAGTCTCCAACAGATAGTTGTGCAGAGCCAAGTGTGTAGGCAACTCCGATGTGGGTGCTACAGGCTCATCGGCAATAATCTCATAGCTGGCGCAATCATCACAGATGCGAATGATACTACCATTCTGCATAGGCTGCTTAGCTAGGTCGCGCATGCGCTTACCAGTACCTTTGCAATAAAAATACTTTCCTTTCAACTGGGGCAGTACCATACCAATCTGCTTAACAGGAGCGATGGCAGGCATCTGCTTGCAAGCATCGTCCATATACTCGGTGACGTTCACGGTAATGTTACCACCGTTACGCTCAGCCCAACCTTTCTGCCAAAGATAGCCTGTTACCTCGGCTATCTGATCAACAACCGCTTTCAAACCTTCGCGGCCTTCCAATATACTTTTCATATTTCAAAAATCTTAATTCTAAATTAAATATTCTCTCCATAACGCTCCTTGGTAATCTGATCGAGCGATTTACCACGAGTGTTAGGCATACCAATCAAACCTACTACGAGCGAGGCTAACAGCAGAGCCACCATACAGTAGGCTGCTAAGGTAAAGCCCTCGCCGTTGTCGCCATAGATAAAGGTGAACACCAGTCCCCATACTGCCGACAAGCCACGCACGATGAAGAACATCAAGCCCTGGGCACCGGCACGGAACTTGGCAGGGAACAACTCAGAGCCCCACAAGGCATAGAACACCTGTACCGAGCTACCGTTGTTAACACCCCACAAGATGGTGAACACCCAGATACCAGCGATGGTTGATACGCCACCACCAATAATCAGTATCCACGCAGTGAGTGCAGCTGCCAAGCCGAACACATAGAAGAAGCGGTGAGCCACCTTATCGACAAAGAACGAGATGATAAAGGTTGTAACAACTACAAACACCCAACTAATGCAGCTCAGCATGTTAGCAGTCTCGTTGCTCAGTCCACCAGCCGTCTCGTAGATGTGTGGCATGAAGAAGCCCATCACGCTGGCCACTAAGTTCCAAGTGAGATAGATGGCAGCCAGGAAAGCAACTGTCTTAACCGCAATCTTATTGGTAAACAGCAGTTTGATGTTATCTACAATGCTGCTCTGGTCTTTCTCCTTATTGGCTGTAAACTCGGCACTCTCCTCCAATTGGCGCTGCAGGTTCCAGGCAATGAAAGCCACCACAAACAGGGTTGCAAACACCACGCGCGATGAGAACACCTCGACAGCAGCCTGTGCGGCATCGGCACCCATAATATCATGAGCGATAGCCTCAACAGGACCGTACAGATAGCCGCCAGGGGCGAACAGCATACCGAACAACAGGATAAACATCGGACCTACGCCCCACGACATCTGCGAGATACAGATGTTACGACCACGATTATTCACCTCCGAACTCTCAGAGATATAGGTCCACGAGGCAGGTACACCAATACCCACCGAGATACCAGTAATCAGGAATCCTGCCAACAACATGGGGAAGTTCATCGAGAGCATGATGATGAGCACACCCGTCATATATACCAGCAGGTTGTAGGTAAAGATGAACTTACGACCGAACTTATCGGCCAGGAAACCGCCAATGATAGCACCGATGGCGGCACCCAATGCATTGGCACTGAGTGCGTTTAGCCAACCTAAGTGCATCTCGCTCAAACCGAGATAGTTCTGCCACAGTGTAACGCCACTGGCACCAGCTACGATGGCACCTGCATCAAGATAGTTATTAAGAGACACGGCCAGCGTGCTCTTCAAAGAACCTGACTTAGCCATAGCTTATCTACAAACTACGTCACACTCAATATTAAATATCTTAGCCACCTTCAGGATGGTGTCGATATGATGACCTACGGCAGCAGCCATGTGGTGGGTAGGACCGGCCTCGCTCCACTTGTTGACGAACTCGCGACAGCTCAGCGAGAACTTGGTGCGCATGTTGGTATCGCCGAAGGTAAAGATCTCACCATCCTCGTTCACACCCTCAGCAACCACGAACTTGAATACACCGTTCTTGTCCTGTGTAATAGCCAGATAGGTTACAGGACCCGTAGGAGGATAGAACTGGGTGAGGTATCCACCACCAGCCTTGCCGTGGAACACAGGCACAATCTTCATGGTAGGCTTCTTGGCCTGAGAGATATCAAAGTCGCCAGAGCCAGAGTGACCGATGATACAGATATCCTTGGGGAAGTCGATTGAATACATCTCAGCCAAAGTTCCTGTACCAGAGATGGTCTTCAGAATCGACATGGCCATAGCCACCTTCATGTCACCCTCAACGGCACAAGCGGTATGCTGTTTGATGAGCATTGAGAAAGCAGGAATCAGCATCGAGTCGAGTTTGCCGGCAACGCCCTGCGCAAAGCCATCGTAGTGCGAGGCTATCATACCCAGTTTCTCGTCCTTTACCCACTGCTCAAAAGCTACTACATATTTAGCCATATCCCATACCTTTTCTACAGTGCCACCACCCTCGATATCGAAGGTTGCCAGGATATCCTCAGCTTTGGCACGGATAGCAGCCTCGTCGGTAATATTGTCGGCAATAGCCCACATCTTCTCCCAATCGAACTGTTTGGTATAAACAAACATACGATGATAGAGGTTGGTCTCGTCGATATAGAGGTCCATCATACCTGGATATGGACGACCAATCTGGGCGATGTTGGTATCGCGGAAACGACGACGTACCTGAGCAGCACGGCACCAGTCCTCGATCTCAGCCTGACAAGCAGGGTCGCCACCTTCAACCACGCCTGTAATCACAGCCGAACGCTTGCCGGCACGATTCAGGTCGGCCACCATCTCACCGATGGCACCGCAGGCATAAAGCTCGCCCAACCATGTGGGAATGTCGGTCTTGGCATAATCTGGAGCCAACTTCTTCTGCAGGTTCACAATCACTACAGGTACGTCGAGGTCGCGAACGGCAGGCAACATATTATAAGATGTACAATAGGTTAGCATCTGCAGGATAACCAGATCAACGTCGGCTGCACGGAACTTATCACCTGCTGCCATCGACTGCTCCTTGGTGGTTACCATACCGCCATCGATAATCTCGATGGTATCGGGCAGTGTTTTTTTGAATGCCTCATACTGAGCCTCAAACTCTGGAACGAGCTGAGGGAACTGTGGCAGGTAAGCCTGAAGGGCTATACTGAATACACCTACCTTTGCTTTAGTTTCAACTAATGGTTTTGCCATAATTCTGTTTGTTTTTTATTTATTATTCGTTATTCTCAAATATTTCTCGTAAGCCTCATCCCAAGCAGCCTTATCTGCTGGTTCATACTTCACCAGGTCGAGACTGTTAGCGATGATACGACGCATCTCCCAGATATCTTTTACCAATCCGGCAGCCTTAGCCTGCAACATGATGTTACCGATAGCGGTACCCTCCTGTGGACCAGCCAGTACGGTTGCACCGGTGGCATTGGCGGTAAACTGGTTCAGGTACTTGTTCAAGCTACCACCACCAATCACATGCAACACCTCGAGTTTGAAAGGAGAAAATTCCTGCAGCCATTGGAACACCTGTTTATAGCGCAAGGCAAGCGAGTCGAAGATACAACGGCAGATTTCGGCCGGTGTCTCGGGCACAGGCTGATTGGTATCACGACAATACTGCTGGATAGCACCAATCATTGATTTGGGCGATGCAAACAGCTGGTCGTCGGGACTAATAATTGAGCGGAATGGCTCAACCTGCATGGCCGAACCTTGCAGCTCGGGATGCGACAACTTACGCACCTCCTCAGGCCACTCCAGTCGGCAGCGCTCATACAGCCACATACCACAGATATTCTTCAGAAAACGGGTAGTACCTTCAACGCCACCCTCGTTGGTAAAGTTGCGCTCGTAACTCAGGTCGTTAATGATAGCATCCTTGGTTTCGATACCCATCAAGCTCCAAGTTCCACTGCTCAGGTAAGCAAACTGCTCGTTCTTGGCAGGCACAGCGGCTACAGCCGAACCTGTATCGTGACCAGCCACAGCTATCACGGGCACAGCGCCCAGTCCGGTCAGCTGCTGTACCTCTTCGGTCAGCACACCAATCTGGGTACCAGGCATCACCATCTTACCAAACTTACTGCGCTCGAGCCCAATCGATGCCAGCAAACGCTCATCGAGCTGCTTGGTGCGTGGGTCGAGTAACTGCGAGGTTGATGCGATGGTATATTCGCACACAGCCTCGCCCGTCAGCATCCAACTCAGCGCATCGGGCACAAACAGTATCTGTTTGGCATGTTTCAACGCACTGTTATCCTCCTTACGCATAGCGTAAAGTTGGAACAGCGAGTTAAAGAACATAAACTGGATACCTGTTACATCGTACACCTCTTTCTTAGAGATCACGTTTTGCAAATAATCGTCCATCGCCTCGAAGGTGATTGGGTCGCGATAGGCACGTGGATTGCGCAGGATGGCGTTATCCTCGCCGATAAACACAAAGTCGACACCCCATGTATCGATACCGATGCTCACGATATCCAATCCACGGCGTGCCACCTCTTTCAAGCCCTTGATGATTTCGAAATACAGGGCATAGATATCCCAGTAGTAATGCCCGCCCTGCACAATCAGATTATTGGGGAAGCGGGTTACCTCTTCCAGTTCGAATTTATTATCGTTAATCCGACCGATGATGGTTCGGCCGCTGGTAGCACCTAAGTCTACCGAAAAAAAGTATTTCTGATTATTCATATATCATTTGTTGTAGTTGCTCTTTCGAAATAGGGTTCTTGGCAAAAGCCAATGGTTTGCCATCGATAGTAAAATCTACCAACTCGTACTTATCCGATGTCTTTACATCGTAAGGTGTTGGGGTATCCACCTTGATATTGCGCATCACAATGTTGTTGCAACGGCTCACCGGCATGTCATCGCGCTGCTGGGGCTTAAAGAACTGTGTCCAAGGGTGGATAAACAAGAAGCGCTTGCAATAACCGGTGATATTCTCAACCAACACATACTCGTAGTGCTGTGGCGTGTCAGGGCGTAACTTCAACCACAGCACACGGTCGGCACGCTCGGTATAGCAGTTACGCAGAATCACGTTACGGTCGTGCAGCGACTCCGAACCAAACGTCAAGCAGCCATGTACCTTACCATAGTGACAATTCTGAATCAGTATGCGCTCGCAATCGCCGTTGGTCTCGTCTTTATCGGCCCAAGTACCCTTACCACCTTTCAGCACCACGGCATCATCGTTCACGTGCATATAGCAGCCGTTGATAAGCACATCGGTGCAGGCATCGATATCAATAGCATCGCTCGATGGCGCACCACGTGTAGGATCGGGCGCCCAGATATTCTCGGTGGGGGCATAGATGTAGCAATTCAGATAGCGTACGTGGTTGCTCTTGTAAACGTGGTTAGTCCAGAATGGCGAGTTAATAAGATGCACATCCTGAATAGTGATGTTCTTAGAGTTCGACACGTATGTGAGGCGTGGGCGCTGGGCATCTTTATTGGTGCACTGTGGATTCCACTTACGACGAATCCAGAACTCCTGCCAGTAGTTCAGTCCGTTACCATCGATAGTACCTTTACCGCTGATGGTAAAACCATCCAGTCCGTCGGCATTGATAAGGGCACAGAAGTAGGTACATGTCTCGCCCTCGATACGGGTAGTCATATAGGGGAAATCGATGATACGATCCGAACCCTTCAACTTTCCAATTACATGCAGGTGTGTACCCTGCTTAAAAAACAAGGCGCCAGTAAGGAATGTTCCCTCTGGGATTACCACCACGCCACCACCCTCTTGGGCGGCACGATCGATGACTGCCTGAATAGCCTTGGTCTGCACGATAGCCGAATCACGGCGCACGCCATAGTCGGTAATCATGTACTGTTTACCCAACTTAGCCACATCTACTTTAGTAGTATCCTTAAACCATGCATCCATCACGGTCTGGTCGGGCCAAACCTCAACAGTAGGTTTCTTTTTTTGTTTTGCCGCCCCCGTAGCAACCATTGCTACAGCAAGCAACAAGAGTACAATTTTTCTCATTTTTCAGTCGTTTGTTTTAATCGCCCACAAAATTACAGAATATTTCCGAATTAGCAGCGATACATATTGTACTAATTGCTATCTAATCGTACGGATTTAGTGATTTTTGGCGTAACACACGCTTAATTTAACTTAGGTTTCAGCTCGTCGGGACTCTCTTTGGTAAACATATCCACTCTGGGTGCCTCGCGCTCAAACAGATGCTGTATCACCTCGGGGGCCACACGGATGGCGGGACGAAAATCAGCCGATGCCATATAGCGCAGAATACTATAACGCAACTGTCGGGCCACTGGGCGACGATCCAAGTTGCGAGTGATATCCATCGTAGTCATCAACACACGACCGTTCAGCACACGAGCCTCTAACAGCATACCCAGCTTACGACTCACATGCCAAGTGTCGATGGGTTGCACGATGGGCTGATAATCGGCAGGGAATTCCGACAGATTAATAACCTGCGTACGATTAGTCAACTCCCACCAGTTCAGATTCTGCCAATCATCTGTTGGGAAGTATCTGAACACGGGATGGTTGCTCTGGATATAGGCACCTGTAGTGTGCGGCGGACGCATCTTAAACCACGATGTATTCCAGAACACAGGCAAGTACGTATGTTTTACATCGTTGCCATAACGTATTTTTCCTGCAGCCGTCAGCAGCACATCGCCACCATCAGCCAGCACCTTCAGCGCCTTCGCATCCAGGGTATCCGTTAATAATAAACTGTCACACTGTACACTGTCACATGGAATATGTTTGGGGTACACCCAGAAATCCCACTGGTTGGTATATTCTGTGCCATCGCCGTCAACCACATTGACTGCCAGTGTTAACTTGGTTGGAGTGGTGAATCCTTTCAAGTCGTATTTAATAACGCCCAACTCGATGTTCTTGCCTTCGGGCAATGACTTAGAGCATAGTTCAGCCATATCGGCCATACTATCGCCCAAAACTTCATAGGTACAAGATGCTTGTTGCAGCGTTTTACCTGAGGCATTATAAAGTTCTACAGGCACCTGCAGCATCTCGTCGTTAGTATACACAAACTTGGGGAATTTTGCCAATGGCACTACTGGCGAACAGAACTGCGTCCAATCCTCCTTGGTACAATAGCCTTTTTCGTTCCAATGTACATTCAGCACACCCACCAAGGCCGTACCCTGACCCGAATAGTCGTTCAATCCTAACAGTTGGAAACCGGCATAATCCTTGGTACGCAGGTTGCGCTCAATCTCGTATTTATAACAGAGTGTCTGCAACTTACCGCTGGCCTGCAAGAAGTTCTCAGCCTGACTGGCCATACCGTTATCAGAAAGCAAATCGCGGAATATCTCAAAGTTCTTGGCTTTGTAAGCACCCGTATATTGTGGTATCTCCTTAAAATCGGGGAAGGCACACCACTGGCCCTGTTCGTGGGCAATGATGGGTGAGTTATTGGGCTCTTTGGCTTTGTAATTGCGAGGAAAGAGCAGCTGCTGATAGTAATCGTCATCGCTATGAGGCGCATGTCGGTCCCAATCCAAACCACGGGCACCAGCTTTTACATGGTACTCAGAACCATCGTCCCAAGCCCAACCGCCACCAACCGAAGCACCGCAATACAATCGGGTTGGGTCGTAGGCTTTCATCTGCTGCACCCATTCGTTGCAATAGGGCACCCAGTTGCCAGCTGGCTCGTTGCCAGCCGCCATCATACAGAACGAGGGATGATGACCATACTCGTCAATCATCCGCTTACCTTCGTCTATCAGGTACTGATCGATAGCCATACCATTGCGCAACTTTACACCATGGTTAGGCCACGATGGACCCTCGGGTTGCAGATACAGTCCTAACCTGTCGGCCACGGCAAAAGCTGCCTCGGGTGGACAATACGAATGGAATCGGATGTGATTGATGCCCCAGGCCTTACACTGACCGAGCACACGCTCCCACGAGGCTTCGTCCGTTGGCGGATAGCCCGTTTCGGGGAAACAGCAATTACCCACCGTACCACGCAGATACATGGGACGGTTGTTTATCAGCATCCGGGCACCATCCACACGCAATTCACGCAATCCGAATGTTACGCTCACAGGCATGCCCTGATATTTTACGGTACGGGTGTATAGCTGTGGGTGGAACTCATCCCAACGCATAGTATCTTTACCTAAAGGCAGGCGATAGTTGGTTTCGTTGATGGTGATAGTCACTATACCATTCTGAATATCAGGCACTACACGTTTACGCCAGATGTTAGGACCTTGGCGCAGTTCTATCTTACCCACAATGCCATTCCAGTTGCCTTGTGTCTGGTCGGTCACACTGTGCGAATCCTGACCCACGCACACATTCTCAATACCATTGTACACCTGGATGGTAAGCTGGTTGGGCTTGCCATATATAATATAAGGTGTAATGTTGTACACATGGGGTGCCGAAAGCGACTGCTGATGCCCTACCCTCTGACCATTTACCAGCACTGTAGTCTCAATATGCGGGCGCTCCAGATACAGCATCACCGGTTTGCCTTTCCAACGTTTAGGCACCATCACCGTACGTTCGTACCAAGCATTACCCACGTAATGCTTATCGGGTGTCAAGAAGAATGGGAACTTCATCTGTCCAGCCTGGCGATAGCGCGCCATATAGGGATTAAAATAATACGACGAATCGTAGAGCGAACTGGTCCACTTGGTGTTTACGGTCACCTCATCGCCCTTGCCATTAGTCAGCATCGAGCCAGGCAAACGTACCACACCTGTTTCGCGTTCGCTACGGAACTTCCACTCGCCACTCAGGTCGATATGCTGCTGAGCCAGCGCGGGTAGCGCCAGCATCAACAGACTGCCAATAAACTTCAGCTTCATGTTAATCCAGATGGAAGACCTCCTGCAGAGGCTTGGTTACAGGCGAGTTATCGGGGTTCACATCCATAATGTCGGCCATCATGTCCCACCACTTCTGAGTGATAGGATCTACGTTGTCGGTATCCTGCGAGTTACCCTCGCCCGAGCACTCCTGATAGCCAAACAGGATATTGGTTTCTTTGTCCCAATAAATACTGTAGTTGCTCACACCGCCGTCCTTAATCATCTTCACCAACTCTGGCCAGATGGCAGCATGTCTACGCTCGTATTCCTTTTCGCAACCGGGTTTCAGTTGCATCTTAAATGCAAATCGTTTCATCGTTATTCAGTTGTTATTTCTTTTTTAAGTATTTTACTAATGCACTATTGTTGGCTCGTAAGCCCTTAGCCACGCACTGGGCATTGGTCTTAGCACCCAGCAACGATGTGTGCGTATGATCCTGCTTAAAATATTTGTCGGCCTTGGCCTTGCTACCACATTTCTTGTCGTAGAAGTCGGCTGCCAGGTTGTGCAAATCTACAAACTCTACACCTGTTTCTTTTACCACCTGACGATACCAGGCACCATACGAGTCGTTACGACGCTCAATCTTACCATTCTCCCACTCGTTGCGTGGGGTGAGCGATACCAGGATGGGGGTGGCACCCTTTTCGCGTACGTCCTGAATAAACTTCTTCAGGTACCAGCCAAAGCTGTAAACCACCTCGTACGAACCTATCACCGCATTAGTCTTCAGCGTTTTATCAATGATGTTCTGCTTGGCCAGATCTTCCTTGGCTGCTTTCATCTGATATACGTGACAGGTATCTAAGCCTGTGGCGATGGCAGCACGATATTTGGGCATATCGATAGCACCTATATCGTTATGACCGAACTGGATGAGCACGAAATCGCCTGGCTGCAGACTGTTGTATACCTGCTCCCAACGCCCCTCGTTCAGATATGTACGACAGCTACGACCGGCCTTGGCTGCATTCACAATGTTGATTTTGTTTTCATCAAACACCGTATTAGCCACGGCGCCCCAGCCCCACATACCGTCTTTTTCCTTATCCTTATTCTTAACGGTGCTATCACCAGTAATGAATACCACGGGCTTGCCATCTGTACGATCCACCTGCCAAGTGTTCAGTTCCACGTTCTGCATCATTGCCTTCAGTGGGTTCAGCGCAGGGTTGTGGCTCGCCATCAGTCCCTCGGCAGCCGAACGAGCATTCATCATAGCACCGAAGCGACTGGTATGAATCTTATCCAAATAGAAGTGATAACTTGTTTTCCAAGGACCGTAGCTATCCAACTTACGGCCCGATATCTCGTTCAGGTCGATAAAGGGCACACCCTCTTCGGCAGCCACCTGCATCAGCCACTGGGTATGGGGCTTACGGATAATCTTGCCATTCTCGTCGTAGGCATTACGTGGGGTAAGCGACATCAGGATAGGGTTACCACCTTGCGCACGTACATCATTAATATACTTACGCATATAGCCACCATAGGTGTACACGGTTTCGTGCTCGCCTGTTTCCTTAATCACTACATTCAGCGTATCATCGCCTACACCAGGTATACTGGCACGGGCACGCCCCTCATCGTATGGACCGTTATCGTTATGACCGATAGAGATAATCACCCAATCGCCAGGACGGATAGCCTGCTTGATGGGCTGCCACAGCTTGTTGTAGAATGTGCGGCTGCTCATACCACCCAAGGCCTGATTCTCGACGGTGATCTTCGATGGGTCGAAATATTCGTGTGCATAGTAGCCCCAGCCCCACTGTCCGTTGTTACCATTTCCCAAGGTACCCGTACGCATGGTTGAGTTACCGATTAGGAACAACACGGGATTGTTTCCCTTTCTACTCGAACCGGGCACAGGGCGTGCCGTCATCGCTTTGGCTATACTATCGGGCGTATTATCAATCACCCCGTTCACATCTTTTGGAGCTTCTGCCACCTGAGCCTGCGCACCCAATGCACAAGCCATCATACATATAGAAAGTAGTTTCTTCATATTACAACATATCATCAAAAGGAGCAGCGCTCACACACTTCAGATTCTTTTCTAACTGAGCCACCGAACTGGCACCAATCAATACCGATGTCACTGCCTTCTGATGCAGAATCCAGGCCAGTGCCATCTCGGCCAGCGTTTCGTTTCGGCTCGCTGCTACCTCGTTATATTTCTTCAACTTTGCCAACAACTCGGGTGTCAGCATTTCCTCCTTCAGGAACTTACCCTTCGACATTCTGCTATCAGCTGGCACGCCATTCAGATAGCGATCGGTTAACAATCCCTGAGCCAGTGGCGAGAATGAGATAAAGCCCACGCCCTCTTCGGCACAGAAATCCAGAATGCCCTCTTCCATTGGTTCACGATCCAACATATTCAGTCGTCCCTGATAAATCAACAACGGTACATCGCGCTCACGCAGATACTTGGCAGCAAATCGAGCTGCTTCGAGCGGCCAACGCGAAATGCCAATATACAAAGCCTTACCCTGGCGGACGATATCCACCAATGCCTGCAACGTTTCCTCGAGTGGTGTATCCGGATCGTAACGATGACTGTAGAACAAATCTACATAATCTATCTTCATACGTTTCAAGCTCTGATCCAAGCTCGCCATCAGGTATTTGCGGCTACCCCAGTTGCCGTAAGGTCCAGGCCACATATCGTAACCAGCCTTGCTCGAGATAAACAGTTCGTCGCGATAGGGACGGAAGTCCTCATCCATCAGGCGTCCCATCGTTTCTTCGGCCGAGCCGTAAACAGGACCGTAGTTGTTAGCCAAGTCGAAATGGGTGATGCCATGATCAAAGGCATAATGTGTTATCTCGCGACTGCGCTCATAGGGGTCAACGCTACCAAAGTTATGCCAGAATCCCAGACTCACTTTTGGCAGTAACACACCCGAGCGACCACAGCGCTCATACTGCATTCCGTTATCGTAGCGGTTCTTGTCCGCAAAGTAATTTTCCTTCATTTCTATCAGTTTTAGTCATTTTGCTGCAAAGATAGCTAATTTTAGGGAATAGCAAATAGGAATATCGTCCATTTTTGTACAAATTTGTATCTTTTCGGATAGTTTTCGAACTATACAACTATGTTTATATCTAAATTTGCACCATGAATTCAACTAAAACGTTATGAACATGAGAAGGCTACTTATTTTTGTTACGCTACAGCTATCGCTCTTGGCATTGCATGCTGAGGTGGTTTGGTTTGACGGGCAGCACCCGATAACATACCAGCTACCAAAGAAGGCAGAACCTGTGGTGATGACAGCCCTCGATATGTGGAAAGGCGATATGCTGCAGGTAACGGGGATGACACCTGTAGCCTCAGCCAAGGCTACAATTAAACTCGTCCACGCCCCATCGTTGCCAACCGATGGTTTCCGTATTTACACTAACGGCAGCCAGATTATCATCCAAGGCAGCAATGGGCGCGGCATAGCCTACGGTCTGTTAGAGCTCTCGCGACTGGCAGGTGTTTCGCCTTGGATATGGTGGGGCGATGTGGTGCCTGAAAAGAAGCATTGCTTGGTTCTTAGCGATGATTTCAAGACTGACCAACAGCCCAGCGTAGCCTATCGTGGTATTTTCTTGAACGACGAGGACTGGAGCCTGCGTTCTTGGAGCCACAAGACCTTTGAGCCATCAGCAAAGAGTCAGATTGGTCCGAAAACCTATCGTAAAATATTCGAGTTGATGCTTCGTCTGCGTGCCAACACTATCTGGCCTGGCATGCACCCTGGCACAACAGCCTTCTTCAGGATTCCTGGTGCAAAAGCTATTGCCGATTCGTGTGGCATTGTGATTGGCACATCGCATTGCGAACCACTGCTACGTAATAATGTAGATGAGTGGGATGTTGCCAAACGTGGTGCCTTTAACTATCGCACCAATCGCGAACAAGTGCACCAGTACTGGATAGAACGCCTGCAAGAGGTCAAAAAATCAAAAGATAACATGTTTACTATCGGTATGCGTGGTATACACGACAGTTCGATGGAAGGTTACAAGACGGAGCAAGAGAAGTTTGACGGACTGCAGCAGGTTATTAACGACCAGCAGCAATTACTCCGCCAGTATATTGGCAATCCCGCCAAACAAATGCAGGTATTTGTACCTTATAAAGAGGTATTACAGCTCTACGCCAAGGGGCTACAGGTGCCCGACTACGTCACCCTGATGTGGTGCGATGATAACTATGGTTACATGACGCGCCTGTCGGATGCTAAGGAGCAGCAGCGCCAAGGCGGTGCAGGTGTGTATTACCACCTGAGCTATTGGGGCCGCCCGCACGATTACCTCTGGTTAACCACCACACAGCCAGGATTGATTTACAACGAGATGCGTGAGGCCTACCATCACAACGTACGCAAGCTATGGATAGCCAACGTACACGATCCCAAGGTAGCAGCCTACGACTTGGAGTTGTTCCTCGATATGGCTTGGAACATCAATTGTGTAGATGGTCATACACTCACCAAACATCTGGAGTCTTGGCTATGCCGCCAGTTTGGTCAGGAAGCAGGTAAGCGCCTCGTACCTGTAATGCACGAGTTCTATCGCCTTTGTGGCAAGCGCCGACCAGAGTTTATGGGCTACACACAGGTAGAACTCGACAAGAAGAAATACCCTCGCGGACTCTCTGCTGTTGGCTGTGTTCCCCTTTCACCTATCGAGGCAGCCCAACGCTTGTCAGCATTCCAGCACCTCAAGGCCGAAATCATTGCCATCCGCCCATTTGTTCGTTCTGAATTAGGCGATGCTTTCTTTGCGGCTATCGAGTATCCTGTATTTGCAGCCGCAGCTATGAGCACCAAAATTCTAAGCGACTCGACAGAGAGCCATCGCGCATACGAAGAGATACAAGCACTTACCAAGCAATACAACGAGATGAATGGTGGCAAGTGGCGCCATCTGATGGATGCCGCCCCACGCAAACTTCCAGTATTTGATGATGTACATGCCCAACTTACTGGTGCCGACCAACCTTGCATCATGATGCGCAATGCCGCTGATTACCAGTCAGCCAGTGATGGCACACGCATCATCCAGATGTTAGGTCATTCCATGAATGCTGTAGCCATGCCTAAAGATGGGCATCTGACTTTCGATATAGAGATAGATGCTGAGGGCGATTACGTCTTGCAGACCGCCCTCATCCCTACCCAGCCTAATGATAATGGCGACTTGCGATTCAGCGTAAGCATTGATGATAATCAGCCCGTGGTTTATTCGCTCAAAGAGCCCTTCCGCTCTGAACGATGGAAGCAGAATGTATTGAGCGGGCAAGCTATTCGCGATACCAAAGTACATCTGCACCAAGGGCGCCACACCATGACGTTGCGTGCCCTCGATCATCATATTGTATTCGATCAACTCCGTATATTCAAATCATTCTAACTCATAATGAAAAAACAATTAGCAATATTCCTATTCACGATAACCGGTCTGACAGTCCACGCACAGTCAGGCCTCAACAAGCAGCAGTTTGCCAAATACTGGAAAGTAGAGTCAGAGGCTGCCGACTACCAAGTGCATTTCAAGGGCGACACTTGCGAGATACTATCGCCCAAGGGATTAACGCTTTGGCGCAAGGAAAAGATAACTATTGGTACAACAGTAGAATATGATGCCTGCGTGATGGATGAGGGAAAGGCTGGCGACCGTCTGAGCGATATGAACAGTTTTTGGATGGCTTCCGACCCTCATGCCAAGAATCTGTGGACCAGAGCCGACTGGCGAAGCGGCATTTTTACTCGCTGTTACTCATTACAGATGTATTATTTAGGCTATGGCGGTAACCATAACACCACTACCCGATTTCGCCGATACAATGGCGATGAGGCAGGTATTGATGACGCCACCAAGCGCCCTGCCATCTTAAAGGAATATACCGATAAGCAGCATCTGCTGAAAGCCAATCATTGGTATCACATTAAGATTGAGAGCACCATCACTGGTCGCACCCGTTTTTATATTGATGGCGAATGCATCGTGGATTATCTCGACCCACAGCCGTTAAAAGATGGCTGGTTTGGATTCCGTACCACACTCTCGCGTACCAGAATCACCCATTTTAAATCCTACCAAACACCATCATACTCATACGCCACCACAGGCGTGCCCCTGCATTGGATAGGCGAAAAGCCACAGACTGCCGTTCCTGTCAGCTTTGGTGTACCGTTTGCACAAGGCGAATTGAAGGACGTTTCAACATTAGCATTAT
This sequence comes from uncultured Prevotellaceae bacterium, assembly GCA_902789415.1. Taxonomy (GTDB): domain Bacteria; phylum Bacteroidota; class Bacteroidia; order Bacteroidales; family Bacteroidaceae; genus Prevotella. Next base: position 17,815 of record CADAOD010000001.1, on the reverse strand, counting down.
CTGATAACACCCCCATCTATACCTGGGTAAATGCCCGCTGGCCTGATGGTTCAGTAAAATGGGCAGGCATTTCGGCAGTTGTCGGTCAGGGCGATAACTACAAGATCACATCTGGCAAGAAGTCGCGCAAAAGCGGCAAATCTATGGTTACGGCCGAAGATAACCAGCACATCATGGTAAATACAGGCCGACTGATAGCGTTTATCCCCAAAGATGGCAACAACATCATCGACAGTCTGTGTCTGGACGGCAAGAAGATTGGTGGCGCCGCCAAACTGATAGCCACCACGAACAACGCCAATTTCTGCTCAAAATTAACTAAGGTAGTTACTGAATGCAAAAATGCTGTCAGTACCGTCATCAAGTTAGAAGGTACACACGTATCGCCAACTCATCGCGCTTGGTTGCCTTTCACGCTCCGTCTGTATTTCTATGCGGGCAGTCAGCAGGTTCGCATGGTGCATACCTTCATCTACGATGGCGAGGCTGAAAAAGATATGATTCGTTCTCTAGGTGTGCAGTTCGATGTGCCCATGCGCGAAGCGGCTTACAACCGTCATATCGCATTTGCTACCGAAAGCGGCATCTGGACCGAGCCTGTTCAGCCACTTGATGGTCGCCGAAACCTCACTATCAATCACGACAGAACAAGAAATCTGCAGGCCGAACAGATGGCAGGAAAGAGGATTCCGGATGCTGATGCCTTCGATGCCAACAACGCTTCTCTACTCCAGCACTGGGCCAAATGGGATAGCTACCGTCTGTCGCAGCTAACCGATAATGCCTGGTCAATCCGTAAACGCGCCACCGTTGAGAGTCCATGGATAGGCACGCTTACAGGTAGTCGCGCCACAGGCTATGCCTTTGTAGGCGATGTGAGTGGCGGATTAGGTGTATGCTTAAAAGATTTCTGGCAGTCGTACCCCTCAACCATCCAGGTAAACAAAGCCCGCAGCAGCGAGGCCGAGCTCACCATGTGGCTTTGGAGTCCTGAGGCCGAGGCTATGAATATGTGCCATTACGATACGATTGCCCACAACCTGCAGGCCAGTTACGAGGATGTGCAACCAGGTATGAGCACGCCCTACGGCATAGCTCGCACCAGCACACTCACACTGATGGCCTACGATGGCTATCCTGGCAAGGAGGCACTCAGTCAGTCGGCACACGACTTGGCAGCCGATTATCGTTTACTGCCCACACCCGAATACCTGCACCAGAAGCGTGCTTTCGGCATCTGGTCGTTACCCAAAGATGCCACAGATAAGGTTGAGCAGCGACTCGAGAGTTACATCAAGGCTTATCAAGGATACATTGAGCGCCACAAATGGTATGGATTCTGGAACTACGGCGATATCATGCACACCTACGATGATGAGCGCCAGGAATGGCGTTACGATGTAGGCGGTTTTGCCTGGGATAACACCGAGTTGGCCACGCCAATGTGGTTGTGGTACAACTTCCTGCGCACAGGTAGATACGACATCTGGCGTATGGCCGAGGCAATGACCCGTCATTGCAGCGAGGTAGATACCTACCACATCGGTCCGTTTGCACCTCTGGGCAGTCGCCACAACGTAACCCATTGGGGTTGCGGTGCCAAAGAGGCCCGTATCAGTCAGGCTGCATTCAATCGTTTCTATTATTATCTCACTACCGATGAACGTACAGGCGAACTGATGCGCGAACAGAAAGATGCCGATACCTTACTATACCATCTGGACCCTATGCGACTGGCCGAACCTCGCAGTCAATATCCATGTAACGCGCCAGCCCGACTGCGTATCGGTCCCGACTGGTTGGCCTACGCAGGTAACTGGATGACCGAGTGGGAACGCTTTGGCGACACCAAATATCGCGATAAAATACTTACCGGTTTGCGCAGTATAGCCGAGCTGCCCGATGGTATTTTTACAGGCAATCTGGCTAAGGGCTACGATCCTGCCACAGGCCGAATTACCTACGATGGCGCCCCCACAGTACGCAGCACCAACCACCTGATGACCATCATGGGCGGTTTCGAGGTGATGAACGAACTTTTACCGCTTACCCATGAGGAGAAATTCGCCCACACATGGGAAGATTTTGCACGACGCTATAAACAGATGGCGCACGATATCCGTCACAGCAATTTCCCCGTACGCCGTTTGGAGGCTTATGCCGCTTGGCAGGACCGCGATCCACAGCGCACAGCAACCGTATGGGAAGCTCTGTGGAAACAAGGCGACAGCACATCAAACACCAACAATGCTGCCCTTTGGAGCCTTGATGCCATCTACATGCAGGAAGTATTACAACATAACAAATAGCAAAACTAATAAAAAAAGGAAAAATGAAACTACGAACAACTCTTTGCGCCCTGTTGCTGTTGGGCTGTACTTATGCCCAGGCAACCGAGCGCACAAAACAGAATTTCAACAGCGGTTGGCGACTGACTGTTGGCGATGTGAAGGAGGCATCGAAGCCCGCATTCAACGATTCACGTTGGACACAGGTTACCCTGCCCTATGCTTTTAATGGCGATGAGGCCTTTAAGAAAGACATTGTGAACCTGACCGACACCATCTCTTGGTATCGCAAAACCTTCAAGTTAACCGATTTAGCCAACAAGAAGGTGTTTATCGAGTTCGAAGGTGTGCGCCAAGGCGCCGACTTTTATCTGAATGGGCATCACCTGGGCTTTAGCGAGAATGGCGTGATGGCCTGTGGTTTCGACCTCACCCCTTACATCAAGGAAGGCAGCAACACCATTGCCGTACGTTGCGATAACAGCTGGACCTACCGCTCGCGCCAGTACAACAGTCGTTACCAGTGGAACGACCGTAACTTTAATGCCAACTATGGCGGCATACCCAAGAACGTGTATCTGCACATTACCGATAAGCTCTACCAAACCCTGCCTTTGTATAGCAACCTGGGCACCACAGGTACCTATATCTATGCTACCGATTTCGATATTACTGGTCACAAGGCCACCATTCATGCCGAATCGCAGGTGCGCAACGAGGATAGCAAGCCCCGTAAGTTTACCTTTATGGCTAAGGTGTTTGATATGGATGGCAAAGAGGTCGCCCTGTTTCAGGGCCCCCTTACCACCATACAGGCTGGCGAGACACGTACCGTAAAAATTCAGCAGCCTGTAAGCGGTCTGCATTTCTGGTCGTGGGGCTATGGCTACCTGTACACCGTTCAGACCCTGTTGAAAGCCGAGGATGGTTCGGAGATTGACCAGGTAAAAACACGCACCGGTTTCCGAAAAACCCGCTTTGCCGAAGGTAAAATTTGGTTGAACGACCGTGTGCTGATGATGCACGGCTACGCCCAGCGTACCTCAAACGAATGGCCTGGTGTGGGTATCTCGGTACCAGCCTGGCTGAGCGACTACTCTAATGATTTGGTAGTAAAATCAAACGGCAACCTGGTGCGCTGGATGCACGTAACCCCTTGGAAACAGGATATCGAGTCGTGCGACCGTGTGGGTTTGATTCAGGCAATGCCCGCTGGCGATGCCGAGAAAGATGTGGAGGGTCCACGCTGGCAGCAGCGTACAGCCCTGATGCGCGATGCCATCATCTACAACCGCAACAACCCATCCATCCTGTTCTATGAGTGCGGCAACGAGAGCATCAGTCGCGAACATATGATTGAGATGAAGCAGATTCGCGATGCTTACGACCCCAACGGCGGACGTGCTATCGGCAGTCGCGAGATGCTGGATATCAACGAAGCCGAATATGGTGGCGAGATGCTGTATATCAACAAGAGCAAGAAACACCCCATGTGGGCGATGGAATACTGTCGCGACGAGGGCTTGCGTAAGTATTGGGACGAGCAGAGCTATCCTTACCACAAGGAAGGCGACGGTCCGCTGTACCGTAATGCCCCTGCCCTTGACTACAACCACAACATGGATGCGTTTGCCATCGAGATGGTGCGCCGTTGGTACGACTACTACATAGAGCGCCCAGGTACAGGCACCCGTGTAAGCAGTGGTGGTGTAAAAATCGTATTCTCGGATACAAACACCCACCATCGCGGCGAGTCAAACTATCGCACCAGCGGTGTTACCGATGCCATGCGAATCCCCAAGGATGCCTACTATGTACACCAGGTAATGTGGAACGGCTGGGTGGAGCCCGAAAAGCAGCAGACCTACATCATTGGTCATTGGAATTACCCCGAAAACACTACCAAGAATGTGTATGTGGTTTCAACTGCCAACGATGTTGAGCTGTTCCTTAACGGCAAGTCGTTAGGTCACGGCAAACAGAGCTACCGTTATCTTTACACCTTCGAGAACGTTACCTACGAGCCAGGCAAGCTTGAGGCTGTAGCAGCCGATGGCAGTCGCTACCAGTTAGAAACCGCAGGCCAGCCCTACCAGTTAAAGCTTACTGCCATCCAGAATCCTGAGGGCACGAAGGCCGATGGCGCCGATATGGCTCTATTCGAAGTTGAGGTGGTAGATAAGCAGGGCCGCCGTTGCCCGCTGGCTAACCAGCTTGTTCATTTTGAGATGTGGGGCCAGGGCAAGTGGATTGGCGGTATTGCCACACGCAACAACAAGGATATGCAGCGCCCCGACAAGAACCGTCCTGCAGGTCTGTTAGATGCCGCTGCCACCAAGAACGTATCCGATAACTATGTAGGAGCCATGAATCTGCCCGTAGAGTGTGGCGTTAACCGTGTATTGGTTCGCACTACCACCACCGCAGGCAAGATTAACCTCTCGGCCTGGGCCGAAGGTCTGCAGCCTGCTTATATCGAGATAAATACTGAAAAGGTTGATGCCGAGAAGTATCTGCCACAGCTCACGCTGAAAGGTAGATTGGATCGTGGCGAGACACCACTCACTCCATCATATACCGAGCTGGCCCACGGCATCGATATCGTGTCGGCTAAGGCAGGTTGCGACAACGAACATGCTGCCAACAGTTTCGATGATAACGAGCTGTCGGAGTGGAAAAACGATGGTCGCCTTTCAACCGCATGGATTACCTATCGCCTGGCCAAGAAGACCGTGGTAGATGATATCTGCCTGAAGCTTACTGGCTGGCGCATGCGTAGCTACCCACTCGAGATTTATGCTGGCAAGCAGCTCATCTGGAGTGGCGAAACACAGCGCAGTCTGGGCTATATCCACTTAAAGCCCACCAAGGCTGTAAAGACCAACCAGATTACCATCCGACTGAAAGGTGCTGGTAAGGATAAGGACGCCTTTGGTGGTATTGTTGAGGTGGCCGAGCCTGCTGCTGGCGAACTCGACCTGTATAAAGCCAAGAACGGCGGCGATACGAAAAACGAACTACGAATAGTAGAAATCGAATTCTTGGAAAACAATAAATAAAACAAAAAGAGAATTGATGGGCATTTAGCTCATCAATTTTCTTTTCTATACTTACTGGGCGCTACGCCATAATGCTGTTTAAAACACTTGTTGAAGTACGACGCCTCAGGGAATCCCACCTTATAGGCTATCTCCGAGATATTCAGTTCGCCATCTGCCAACATGTCGGCCGCAATACGCATGCGCTCCGAAACCAACAGTTTGTTAGGCGACATACCTGTTAACTCTTTCACCTTACCATACAGTTTGGTACGTCCCATGTGCATCTGTTCGGCCATCATATCGATACTGAATTCAGAGTTACTGATATTCTGTGCCACAATGCTGTACACCTTATCCAGGAATCGCTTATCGGCCTGCGAAGTAATGATTGGCGATGCCGATGGTGCCGACGAAACCGATGAGGGGTCATCCGCGGTTTCGGTCTTTTCGACGGCTGGTGCCAAACGCATCTGCTCCTCTCTCCACTTAATCAGCTGTATGGCGCGTGCCATCAAAATACGGTAATTACAAGGCTTCACCATATAGTCGTCGGCTCCAGCCTCATAGCCCTTAATCTGATGTTTCTCGTCGTCAAGCGCAGTCAGCATAATCACAGGTATCTGTTTTAAGGCATCATTAGCCTTCATCTGTTTCACAATGTCGTAGCCATTGGTATCGGGCAGCATTACGTCGCATATCAGCAGCGATGGTGACTGGTTCATCAAGCCCTCAATACCATTCTTACCGTTGGTATAGCCTACCACATTAAAATACACGCCAACCTCGGTCTTAATCTGCTCAAGCATATCAAGGTCGTCCTCAATAATGGCGATGGTCTTATCGTTCAGAGCCTTGGGCAGCATCTCCTTAATCACCTTCTCGGCCTCTCGGTCGGTCTTTTCCTTCGTCTCTACAGCCACAGCCTGCTTATAGTCGGCAGCATCATAAAGAGCCTCGTCGGTAGGCAGTGTCAGCTTAAACTTGGCGCCGCCTAATCTGGCCGATGGCTCGTATGTCAGCGTGCCCTTATGGGTTTGTGCCATCATATGGGCTGTATATAGACCGATACCCATTCCGCCCTGCGATGCGTAACCATGCATAAAGGGCTTAAACAGCTGCTGCATACGGTTGGCGTCGATACCAGGACCCGAGTCCTCAACCGTCAGCACGGCATTCCCGTCAAATACACCAAAGTGCACCTGTACGCTACCGCCTTGAGGCGTATATTTCACAGCGTTACTCAACAGGTTATAGGTGATGGTATCTACAATATGACGGTCGAATACCATATCGTATTTCTTCTCGGATGGCATGAAAGTCATCTGCAGTTCCTTCTGCTGGGCCGCATTCCAAAAGTCCTGATAGATATCGCGCACAAAGCTAACCATATCGCCAGTTTCTACGCCAAGACGCAGATTACCGGTGTTTATTTTCCGGAATTCCAGGAACAGGTTCACCAGTTTACTCAGTCGCTTTACACCACGTTTAGCCGTCTGCAAGGGTTTACGCTGTCCGTCGCCTGTTGCTTCCAGTTTGTCAACCGCGCCACTGATAATGGCGATAGGCGTGCGGAACTCGTGTGCCACCTGCGTAAAAAAATTGGTGCGGAATTCGGCCACCTTTTTCTCAACCATAATCTGCTGGCGCATTTTAAACTGCTCACGTTTCTGGCGGTAGAAGATGGCCACGCCCGTACCTATTATAATAAGGTATAGCATCCATGCCCACCAGGTGTTGTACCAAGGTTCACGAATCACGATGGTAAGAACCGTTTCTTCGCCATCTTCGGTAGTTCGCAGGTGGAAGATGTATTTGCCAGGCAACAGATTACTGTATTCTACGCTATGCTGGGTGGTTTCTTCGCGCCAGCCTTGGTCGACACCTTCCAGATAAAACTGATACATGGTACGCTCGGCATGCGCATAATCAAAGCACGAGAAGTGGATAATGAGCGAATTCTCATTGTGGGCAAACGATATCTCATCATCCATCATGCGCATATCCTCGTACTGCTCATCATGGAATATCGATTTGCCGTTTACATCAATATCCGTAATAGCAGCCTTCTTGGCCTGTGTTTGTTCAAGGCGTTGGCTATTAGGTATCAGCGTAGTAATACCATCGTGCGTACCAAACAGTATCATGCCGTTATCGTCAAGCGTCAGGGCACAACGGTCGGAGTAGATATTCCTGAGCAGGGTGCTGCCAACCTGATAGTTCACCACCTGACGGGTTTCCATATCAATCATCGATATACCATCATCGGTAGCAGCCCAAACATAGCCCAGTTTATCCTCGGCCAGCGAGTGTACGTTGTTGCTGTTCAATCCCTGCTTGGTCGATACGGTTTCGAGCACAAAATCGCCCTCAGCATTGTAGGTCGTTTTAACCACACCTGTACCTTGACCTCCTATCAGTACCTGTCCGTTTTTAGATGGGAGAATACAGAAGATGCTGTTAGAAGGCAGCCCCTCTTTTACGCCGATATGCAGGAATGCCTCTTCCGAGATAGTCTTGGCCTTGGTATCTATGGCATACACACCATATTCGGTGGCTGCCCAAAGTATCTCCTGTTTGTCGATAGCCAAATCGTAGATTCTGCTTTCCGAAGTGCTTCGTGTCAAAAAACTCGTTTCCTGTATTTTTCCGTTCTTGCCTTGCTGCTGCATAATCAATCCCTTTTCCCAGGTAGCAAGCCAGGTGCGCCCGCGTTTGTCGGTCACACTGTCGAGCACGGTACTATTCGAAAAAGCCGATTCGGCATTAACGATGGTACTGGCTTTGGGGTTATACAGATACAAGTTTCGGCTCTGCGTTTCTAAGAGCACACGCCCATCCTGCGTTTTGGCCATTCGGGTAATATAGTTGGTTTTCATACCAGGATGAAGCGGATCGGGCAACAGGTGTGCCGTATTAGGCTGGCGCGACTCGGTGAGGCATACGATACCAGCATCTTCCTGACCAATCCAGATGTTGCCACTACCATCCACGTGTATATTCGTAAGGTAGTCGGTACCAATAATGGGGTGCTGATCGCTGGCGGTATAATGTGTCACATCGCCGCCTTTAGGGTCGTACACAAACAGGCCGTTACCGTACGTAGCTATATAGAATTTACCAGTTGCCCCCATCACCGTCGAGAAGTTGCGCTTGCGGGTAATAGCAAAGTCGTGTTCGTGCAGCAACGGGAACTTTTTTGCTTGTCCTACAGCCGGAAAGAGTGTCAGCGTACCATACTTATCGGCCACCCAAAAGTTGCCACTGTATTCATCCAGCACAATGCCGTACTCCATCTGGCAATCCTGCGGCTTTTCAAAGGTCAGCTTTTGGCAGTCCATCCCTATCACCGACGTACGCGTCATCATCAGCCACTTGTTGTGCCACACGATGTTGCCATTAACCCTACCCATATTACCATACTCACTGGGCACGCGCACCTCGCGAAGCAGTTTGCCTTGGTTATTAAATACCAGCACACGTCCGTCTCTCGACAGCGCAAACACCCTATCCTTCCAGTGGTTCAGCATCATAAAATCGCCGCTTTTCACCACCTGCTGCAAGTTGCCGTTTTTATCAGCCCTGAGCAAACCATTATCAGTAAGTATCCAGATATTACCAGCTCCATCGGCCTTCAGGCGCCTTACCTTCGATACAGGCAAACTGCCATCGGCCTGCGTATAATCCCTGCAGGTAAATTTACCATCACGATAAGTAACATGACGCATGCCGGCATTAGCCTCGTACATCCATATGCCACCCTCCTCCGGGTAAAATCGTTCAAATATCTTTTGCGCGTCGCACGTACCTGTATAATCTACAAACTGTTTTCGCCTTAAATCATAACAGGCATAATTAAAGGTAGCCGAACGCAACCACATCAGCTGGTTCTTCTCGTCGATATGTATGGTACCCACGTTAGCGTTGGTGGTGCCACCACCCGTTCCGATGGTTGGAAAAGTTAGGAACGAGTAGCCGTCGTAGCGGCACAATCCGTTCGATGTTCCGAACCACAGATAACCATCGCGGTCCTGAACCATATCATTCACTCTGTTCGTTGGCAGTCCATTAATTGTTGTAACCACCCTGCTTGTCAGGCGTTTCTCGCCGTACGATTTTGATAGTAGAACCGTACACAATACGAACGTTAGTACTATTTTTAGTTTATTAGTCATAACCAGTAGTATAGTAAGCGGGTGCAAAGTTAACAACTTTTTTCCGAAATAAGGATAAAACTCCAAGTTTTTGGATAATTGTACAATTAAAAATATATAATATTAAATAATTTTGCCACGAAAACAAAACCTAATGTAACAATTATTAATTAAGTTAAACTAAAAAATTTATTTATGATGCTAAAACTAAGGAAAGTCTCACTAGCTATTGTGATGTGCCTGCTTAGTGCCGCGGCTTTTGCGCAGAATGCAATCCGTGGTTCGGTAGTTGACCCACAAGGTGAGCCTGTGATTGGTGCCAGCGTTTTGATTGAAGGCGCAAAAGTAGCCACGGGTACGGTAACGGACTTCGATGGTAACTTTGTGCTGAAAGCCGAAACTGGTGCAAAGTTAAAAATTTCGTTTGTAGGCTACAAGACCCAGAGTGTAGCAGCCAAGAACGGCATGCGTGTAGTGCTTGAGGAAGAAGCAACCATGCTGAAGGCTGTCGAGGTAGTAGCTTACGGTGTTCAGAAGAAGGTCACCGTTACAGGTGCTCTCTCGAGTGTTAAGAGCGAAGACCTGACTCGTACACCTGTATCATCTGTTAACAACATTCTGGCCGGACAGCTTTCGGGTGTTACCACTGTACAGTACTCTGGTGAGCCTGGTAGCGATGCTGCAACAGTATTTGTTCGTGGTCAGGGAACCTGGGCCGACTCAGCTCCTCTGATTCAGGTTGATGGTGTAGAGCGTTCGATGGGCGATATCGACCCTGAGGACATCGAGAGCATCACCGTACTGAAGGATGCTTCGGCCACAGCCGTATTCGGTGTACGTGGTGCTAACGGTGTTGTACTGATTACCACCAAGCGCGGACAGGAAGGCAAGGCAAAGATTGATATCTCTACCTCATTCTCAGCCCTTACACCTACCAAGATGCTGGAGCTGGCTAACTCGTACGAGTATGGTACATTCTTTAACCAGATGCAGCGCAACGACTTCAACTTTGCTTCGGGCGAGACATTTACCCCCATGTTCTCGGATGAGGTTCTGGAGAAGTTCAAGAGCGGTAGTGATCCTATCCGTTTCCCCAACATGCGTTGGAACGATTATATTATGAAGGATATGACCTTGCAGTCGAAGCACAATGTTAACATCAGCGGTGGTACCAAGAACATGCGTTACTTTGTATCAGCTGGTTTGATGACCCAGGGCGGACTGTTCAAGGAGTTTGGCGACGATTTCCACTACGATTATCGCTATCAGCGATTCAACTATCGTACCAACCTCGACCTCGATGTTACCCCAACCACCACACTGTCGTTTAACGTAGCAGGTAACGTGAGCAACGCTCAGAAGCCTCACACCAGCCAGGGTGCTTCGGGTATGATTATGGCCATGACTCAGTCAACCCCATTCTCAAGCCCTGGTATCATTGATGGCAAGCAGGTGGCTACTACTACCGACTATACCGATGGCATTAACATGCCATTCATCGGCGGTAACGCTATGACCTATTATAATAATGCTGGTACAGGTGGTTATTTCCACTACAACGACAACAAACTGCAGATGGACTTGCAGTTGCAGCAGAAACTCGACTTCCTCACAAAGGGTCTGCTCTTTAAGATTAAGGGTTCGTACAACAGCCTGTTCTCAGTAAACAAGGAGGGAACCGTTGGCCGTGCCACATACTATCCAGTTATTCAGGACGATGGCTCAATTGCCTATCGTAAGAGCGGCGAGAACACACCTGTTTCGTTCTCTGAGAGCACAGGTAAGGCTCGTAACTGGTACTTCGAGACCTCGCTGAACTATAATCGCACATTTGGCGATCACACTGTAACAGCCCTGTTCCTGTACAACCAGAGCAAGGAGTACTACCCATCTTCTTACTCTGATATTCCTCGCGGATATGTTGGTTTGGTTGGTCGTGTAACTTACGACTGGAAGAACCGTTATATGGCCGAGTTCAACGTTGGTTACAACGGTTCGGAGAACTTCCATCCCGATCGCCGTTTTGGTACATTCCCTGCCGGTTCGCTCGGTTGGATTGCCAGCGACGAGCCTTTCTTCAAGCCTCTTAAGAGTGTTGTTTCGTTCCTGAAGCTGCGTGCCTCTTGGGGTTTGGTAGGTAACGATAAGGTTGGTGGTAGCCGATTCATGTATCTCTCCGACCCCTATCTGTACAACACAGCCATGGCTGCCCGTGGCGGTTACGCCTATAACTTCGGTATCGAGAACTCTACCCTTATCCCTGCTTACTACGAGGATGTAAACAACAAGAACAACCCCGACGTAACATGGGAGAAGGCCTTTAAGCAGGACTATGGTGTAGATGTGAACTTCCTCGACGACCGTCTGCGTGCTACCTTCGATTACTATAAGGAGCATCGTACCAACATTCTGCTGCGCGACTACTCTGCGCCATCAGTAGTAGGTTTCCAGCCACCATACTCAAACCTTGGTGTTGTTGATAGCTGGGGATGGGAACTTTCGCTGAAGTGGAACGATAAGATTGGCAGCGACTTCCGTTACTGGGCAACTGTTAATCTCTCGCACAACCAGAATGAGATTAAGGAGAAGAAAGAGGCTCCTTACACCAACGAGTATCAGTATGAGAAGGGCCACCGCATTGGCGCACGCTACATGTACAAGTTCTTCCGTTTCTACGATGCCGACACTCCACGCCTGTACGAGGAGACCTTCGGACAGCCATTCCCCAAGCAGCTGGTTGACCTGAAAGATGGTGACGCCGTATTTGTTGACCTGGATGGTAATGGCGTAATTAACGAGGACGATAAGACCCGCGACCTGGGTTACACCGACGATCCTGAGTTCATGGCAGGTATCAATGCCGGCTTTGCTTGGAAGGACTTCGAGTTCAACATGCAGTGGACAGCCGCTTGGAACGTATCACGTGTTATCAGCGACGTGTTCCGCTATCCATTCCTGGATCGTACTACAAAAGACCGTGGTGGACTGCTGAAGTATCACCTTGAGAACACCTGGAACCCCGATGCTCCTGGTCAGGACTACGAGTATCCACGTGCCACCTGGACTAATGGTACTACCAACAACTACCAGGATTGCGCACTCTACGAGAAGGATGCTAAGTATCTGCGCCTGAAGACTTTGATGATTGCCTACAACATGCACTTCCCATTCCTCAAGGCATTGGGTATCAACCGTGCACAGGTAGCACTCAGCGGCTACAACCTGCTCACCTTCACACCGTATATCTGGGGCGATCCCGAGACACGTGCCAGCACATCTCCATCTTATCCCCTCCAGAGAACCTATACAGCAAGTCTGAAACTTAATTTCTAAAAGATACATGAAACTGAATATTAAAAATATAATAGGTGTAAGCCTGCTAACGCTTAGCCTTGGCGCTTGCACCGACACCGTAAAGTTCGGTAATGCTTTCCTTGAGAAGGCTCCCGGCGGAACGGTTACTGCGGATACCGTATTCAGCAATCCCGAATACACCCGCAACTTCCTGGCAGGTATCTATGCTACCCAGTATTACAACCTGCCTACCAACTCAACCAATGCGGCACCTCAGTGCCAGAACTACTGGAAGGGTATGCCCGATGCACTGGGCGACGATTTCCACCTGTTGTTCAATAATACGATTGTGTTTGGTAAGTATTACAATGGCTCGCTCACCTCGGCCATCGATGGTAACAAGAATGGTAACATCTATCCTTACACCAACGAGTATATCTGGGAGAATGTGCGCCACTGCTGGATTCTGATTGAGAATATCGACAAGGTGCCCGATATGACCGATGCCGAGAAGGCTCGCATTAAGGACGAGGCCCGTTGCCTCATGGCTTATGCCTACTTTATCGCCTTCCGCTTCTATGGCGGTCTGCCCATCATCAAAGGTTCGTTCACGGGTTCCGAGGGCAGCTACGACCTGCCTCGCCGCAGCGTAGAGTCAACCGTTAACTTCATGGTCGATCAGCTTAACACCGTTATTAAGAACAAGGCTCTGCCTTGGGCTTACGAGGGTTCGGAGGCTGCCTCTGAGACAGGACACTGGACCTTGGCTGGCGCTATGGCCTTGAAGTGTAAGGTATTGCAGTTTGCTGCTTCGCCCTTGTTTAACGATGCTCAGCCTTACTGGCAGGGCAAGTACACCGTAGAGGCCGACACTTGCGCCTGGTATGGTGGCAGCAAGCCCGAACTGTGGCAGCAGCTGAAGCAGGCTTGTGCCGACTTCTTTGCTCAGATGAACGCCAACGGCCACTACCACCTGGTGCAGCCACTTGGCAACACCCAGGAGGATTACCGTTACGCTTTCCGCAGCGGCTATATCCTGCAGAACAGTCCTGAAATTCTGCACAGCATCCGTCGTAGTAACAACTCGCATGGTAACGACTACGGTTGGTACAACCTTGGTTGGGGTGGTAAAGCCAATGGTAGCGGCGGTAACGACCGTTATGCTTACTGTCCAACTCAGGAGTACGTTGAGATGTTCCCTTGGGCCGATGGTACACCATTCGACTGGGACAAGGCCAAGCAGGAGGGTAAGCTCGACTACATGTTTGTGAAGGGCGATACCGTTAAGGGCCAGCAGCTGCTGCAGAACCTGCAGTACACCCGCGACCCACGACTCTACGAGACAGTAATGGTTAACGGCGACCGCCAGACCCTGAACTGGGGCGATGGACGTGCCAGCGGTGCTAACTGGGAGATGTGGGTTGGCGGTACTACCGTAGGTAATGCCTCGAAGACCAACTCTGGAAAATATGGTACTGGCTATCGCATGCTGAAGTACATTGTTGGCGAGGCTATGCGCCGTAAAAAGCCACAGTGGAACGCCATCATGCTGAGCGATATCTATCTGACTTATGCCGAAGCTCTGCTGCAGGCCGATAACAACGCTACCGAGGCCATCAAGTATGTTGATGCCGTACGTGCCCGTGTAGGTTTGAAGGGCTTGGTTCAGTGCAACCCCGGCAAAAACCTTACCAGCAACAAGCAGGCTCTGCTCGACGAGATTCTGCGTGAGCGTGCTTGCGACCTGGCATTCCAGCTTGAGCGCTACTTTGACATGATACGCTACAAGCGTGCCGACCTGTTTGAGCGCACACTTCACGGTTTGCGTATCTACCGCCTGGTTAAGGATAAGAACGATAACTGGGTTCGCGAGGAGAGCCAGTGGTACAACAAGTCGTTCAACAAGAAGTTGGCCGAGACCGATCCTAACTTCTACGAGCCTTCGCACTTCGACTTTGAGCGCTTTGCCATTACAACTGGTGCCCGCAAGTGGTGGACCGATGGTTTCGATCCCAAGTGGTATCTGCAGCCATTCCCCATCACCGAGGTTAACAAGGGTTACGGCTTAACACAGAATGCCGGATGGTAATTAGAAAATTGAAAATTTATAATTGATAATTGACAATTAAGATTTATGAATAAAAGATATATAGTTGTGCTTTCGGTATTGGCCGGACTTTCCCTGCCTACTATGGCACAGATCGACAAAGAGCTGGCACCCAAGGAGCAAACGGCAGCCGTTTCGGTTATAAAGGCCGATAAGACCGACCGCCGTAGCGCCAAGAATATCGGCAACAGCATTCTGGGTGAGGGCAATGGCCTTATCTCGCTGCAGAATGGTGGTCGCTATGCCGCTCAGAACCCTACATTCTATGTACGTGGTTTGCAAACATCAAGCAATAACTCGCCACTCATCCTGGTAGATGGTATCGAGCGCGACATTACCAGCATCGCTCCCGAGGAGGTTGAGAACGTAACCATCCTGAAGGATGCCGCTGCTGTGGCTCTGTATGGTTACAAGGGTACCAACGGTGCCATCAACATCATCACCAAGCGTGGTAAGTACGAAAGCCGTAGCATTAAGGTTACTTACGACCACCTGTTTAACACCATCGCCAACAAGCCTAAGTTTGTTGATGCCTACACCTATGGCATGGCCATCAACGAGGCTCGTATCAACGATGGACTCTCGGCACGTTACAGCACTCAGGAGCTTAACGCCCTGCGCGATGGCACCAAGCCTTATCTCTATCCAAACGTAAACTGGGTAGATGAAACTTTCCGCAACACCGCTATGACCAACAAGTACAACATCGAGTTCCGTGGTGGTGCCAAGAAGTTCCGTTACTACACCATGCTCGATCTGATTTCGGATAAGGGTTTTGTTAACTCACCCAATCAGAACGAGGGCTACTCTACTCAGGATAAGTATGTAAAGGGTAACCTGCGCATGAACTTGGATATCGACCTTACTGAGACTACCGATGTACGCGTAAACCTGCTGGGTGTACTGCAGGAAACATCGCGCCCAGGTTCGCAGGCCGACCTTTGGGATATGGTTTACACCGTTCCCGCTGCTGCATTCCCTGTTAAGGATGCCAATGGCGTTTGGGGTGGTAGCGACACATGGGCTGGCACCAGCAACCCTGTGGCTCAGAGCGTAGGCGCCGCCTACTACAAGAACCACTCACGTACGCTGATGTTCGACGTTACTCTGAAGCAGGACCTTGGCATGTTTGTAAAGGGTCTGGGTGCTCAGGTACGTGTAGGCTACGACAACACATCGAATATTTACGAGGACCACTCAAAGACCTATGTATATAGCGTAAACGCTCCCTCATGGGCCGATGGCGATGCCGAGCCGAGCGTAAAAACCGCTACCTATGGTAAGGACAGCGAGATGGGCACAGGTGCTGCAGTAAACACCTTTGCACGTCGCCTGCACTTCGATGGTGGATTTAACTACGATCGCACCTTTGGTAAGCACAGCATCTACTCGCAGCTTAAGTGGGATTACGAGTACGAGGATCCTAATGGCGTTAATAACACCATCTATCGCCAGAACTTTACATGGTTCACCCACTATGGCTACAACAGCCGCTACTTTGTAGATTTGGCACTGGTTGAGAGTGGCAGCAGCCGTCTGGCTCCTAACACCAAGTGGAGCTTCTCGCCCACCCTCTCAGCAGCTTGGGTTATCTCTAACGAGGACTTTATGAAGCAGGCCAGCTGGGTTAACTTCCTGAAGCTGCGCGCATCGGCTGGTATCATTAATGCCGACTACCTGCCTGGCGATGACGTGTGGACCTACTACGCTCAACAGTATGCTACATCGGGTGGTGTTTATCCATTCGATAGCGGTTGGAACTCAGAGTTCGGACGCACCTACCTGGGCCAGATGGCAACAACCAACCCTGGTCACGAAAAGGCTTACAAGTATAATGTTGGTATCGATGCCAAGCTGTTTGGTGCACTCGATGTAACCTTCGACTACTGGATGCAGCAGCGCAAGGACATCTGGGTATCATCAGCAGGTAAATACTCAGCCGTACTGGGTATGGATGCTCCTTACGAGAATGCCGGACGTGTAGATAGCCACGGTTTCGAGCTCGGTCTGGATTACACCAAGAACTTCGGTGCCGTTAGCTTCAACCTGGGTGGTAACCTGATGTACACCAAGAATAAGATTAAGGAGATGCTTGAGGAGCCACGCCTGTACGATAACCTTATTCAGACAGGTAACCCTTACGGTCAGATCTACGGTCTGGAGGCTATCGGTTTCTTTAAGGACGAGGCCGACATCGCTGCCAGCCCTGCCCAGAACTTCTCTACCGTTAAGCCTGGCGACATTAAGTATCGCGACGTAAACGGCGATAACATCATCGACGCTAACGATAAGGTAGCCATCGGTCATAGCACCACCTGCCCCGAGATCTACTACAACTTCCATATCGGAGCCGAGTGGAAGGGATTAGGTTTCTACGCTATGTTCCAGGGCACTGGCAACTACAGCGCCATTCTTAACACCAAGAGCATGTACTGGCCACTGGTGGGTAACACCAACATCTCGCAGTATGCCTACGACAACCGTTGGACACCTGAGAACCAGAACGCCAAGCTGCCACGCCTTAGCAGCGAGAGCAACGCCAACAACTACCAGACATCTACACTCTGGTTGGCCGACCGCTCGTTCCTGAAGCTGCGCAACGTTGAGGTTTACTACAACCTGCCAAAGTCGCTGCTCGAGAAGACTAAGATTGTAAACGGCGCCAAGCTGTATGTACGTGGCATCGACCTGCTCTGCTTCGACCACATCGACGAGAGCGATCCCGAGGCCTACGGCATCAACCCCGTTAACAAGAGCGTTGCACTTGGCTTAAGTGTTACTTTTTAATTGAGAATTAAGAATTTAGAATTAAGAAATTATGAAACTGAATAAATTATTAGGGTGTCCAGTTAGATGTTCCGAAAAACAGATGCTGAAATCACCCGATAAGTTATTAATATAACGCTCTGATATTTAACGTTTCAAGTAACGAAA